>CAZSPL010000136.1:0-10892 GCA_964608735.1 uncultured Planctomycetota bacterium
TTTCGAGATGAACTTGCGGCTTAGGAAAACCCGGGTGCCGCCTGCAAGCGAGTCTTCGAAGCTTGCAGGTGATTATACGGCTGACAAAAACTCCGAAAAACATCCTTCCCACTTGTTTCAACTCGTTTTGGTGGTATATTCAATACGTAAACGCCATTTAATCCTATATATACGCCTCCCATAAGGATAGGCGTTTATTTGGCGCTTTATCTCTTGCCTTCTTTGGCAAGGGAGGCCAAAGAAAACAGATAGGCCGGCCCATAAGGACCGGCCTGCTGCCTATTCGGTGGCTTATGATCGGAATATGTTTCAGTTTAGCGGGGCCACCTCCTCATAAACCGGAAGCCTTGCCGCGCTGCGTTGTCGAGAGCCGGGGATAACGCAGTGCCGAAGGTTGTTTGCGGATATCAGCTCGCAAACGGACGGAGCGGTTTTGGCATGGTCATTCGGCCATCCGCAGGATAAACACCTGTGCCCCGGGCCTGATTCGGCCATTCCCCCGTCACAATGCGGGCAGCGGTCCGCGGACCATCCCGAATAAACCCAGACCATCTCCTGCTCTGCCATTTCGACCCTCCTCAAGGCGCTTCCTGTTCTTTATTGCTAAACTCCAAGAAGTCTGGTAAAGCAAAGGCCGGTCATCTGACGATTCCCGGCCCTGGGTTTCATCTGATAAATTTTACTTCAACTTAATAACTTGATTTCTAACCTGTAACCGTACTTTCATTTTCGGCATCATGCGGTGGAAGTTTAGCCTGTTATTGCAGATAATAATTAATCAGGGACAGGCCCTCTACGGGGCCTGTCCCTGATTCGTTACATATGTAATACTATTAAAGCGCCTCTCTCCGCAACTGGTGCGACGCCGTGAAGAAGCGGTTCAGCGAAAAATTCATTATCACAACTGATGCCAGTCCGTTCCCGCCGAGGATCATGAACATAATTACAATCTGATACCTCACCGCCATCACCGGGTTGATGCCGCTCAATATCTGCCCGGTCATCATCCCGGGAAGCTGCACCAGCCCAACGACCATCATCGAGTTGACTATCGGCATCAGCGCCGCCCGAAGCGAGTCCCTTATATGCCGCGACGCCGCCTGCCGTCGCGTCGCCCCCAGCGCCAGCCGCTGCTCGATCTCATCGGCGTTATCCTTCAGCGCGGTGGTGAACGTCCGAAGGCAAAGCGCCACCGCGGTAAGCGCGTTGCCGAATATCATCCCCGCGATGGGGATCAAGTACTGCGGGTCGTACCAAGGGTGGATTCGTATCACGAGATACTGCACCACCATCAATGTCAGCACGCCGCCGACGAAGAGCGACGCCGCAATCAACAAAAATGAACCGCGCCTTATTTTCTTGCGCTGCTGCGAGTAAATCGTCTGCGCCGCCACCGCGAGCATCGCGAGGAGATACGCGATCACGAGCGGCCATTTATTCAGGTGGAACACCCATCCGAGGATGTATCCTATGGCGATGAGCTGGATGACTGTGCGAAGCGCCGCGATGACTATCGAGCGATGTATCCCGAGGTTCTGCCACAGGCTCAGCCCGATGACCATGACAACAAGCCCGCCCGCTATCAACAGGTCAATCGCGCTGATGTCGATTACTTGGCTTATCTGCCCGGCGGTTGTTTCCATCGGTGGGAATTATAGCAGTAAAAAATCCCCCGGTGCCATGCGTACGCGAGCTTGTGGGTCGGAGTTCCGACGAAGACCCATCTTCAAGCTTGCCCATGCCTGCATCCCTTTCCTTAAGCGCGATGCTCGTGCCTCGTATAAAACTCCGATTCCGGGTGGCACGGTCAAGCGTCTGCCAATCATCATCGTCCTGCCAACCTCACGAAGCTTGCCCGTGTCTTTACCCCCCTCTCACCGTTGCAATATCCTGCTGCTTGGCGCGCAGTCGTCCGTGACCCACACATTCCCACCTATCACCGTACCCTTCCCGATGGTTATCCTCCCCAGTATCGTCGCCCCCGCATAAATCGTCACATCATCCTCGACTATCGGATGCCGCGCTATCCCCTTCACCGGCTTCCCCTCGTCATCCTTCGGGAAACTCTTCGCCCCGAGCGTCACTCCCTGGTATAAGCGCACATTCCTCCCGATGATAGTCGTCTCGCCGATCACGATCCCCGTGCCGTGGTCCATGAAGAACCGCTCGCCGATTTGCGCGCCGGGATGTATATCGATCCCGGTCTCGCTGTGCGCTATCTCCGAAATCATCCGCGGTATCAACGGCACTTCCATCTTGTAAAGCTCGTGCGCGATGCGGTGGCTCGTCATCGCGCGTATGCTCGGGTAGCAGAATATCGCCTCGTCGTGACTGCCGGCCGCCGGGTCACCCTCATACGCGGCGGCGACATCGGTGGCGAGCAGGTGGCGTATCCCGGGAAGCCGCTTCAGCAATTCATTCGTGATGTGCTTCGATTTCCCCTCGCACTCGACGCATTTATCCGTCGATGTCTCGTCGCAGAAGAAACAAAAACCGCGGCGTACCTGCTCCTGCATGATGCGGCATATGCGGTCGAGCGCCGCGCCGATGTAGAAATGCATGGTCTCGGTGTTGATTTCGGATGTCCCGAAATATCCCGGGAACATAACCGAGCGAAGCAACTCCACCGCTTCACCGAGTTCTTCGACCGATGGCATCCCCCGTCCGTGCTCGCGGCTGTGTATCACCGCTTCATATGATTCGGGCTTGCAGAGGGCATCGACGGTATCGGTGATAATCCTCTCCCTGCTTTTGCAGGCGGCTTCTTCGTATTGGTTTTCCATTTGCTATCCTTTCGCCGGTCCATGGAAGACGGCGTCAGAAGTAGACGGGCGGTTTTTCCCCTTCATCCCCTTCATCCCCTTCATCCCCTCCGGAATCATCCCCATGTGATGTCTCGATCTCCCACGGGTGCCGGAACTCCCCCCCGGCTTCGATCCCTTCGACTTCCTCCCCGGCCTCCTGTATTCCGAGCATCGCTTCGAGTTCCGCGTTGGTCCGCTCCTTGTCGAGTGGCTTGACGCGTCCGGGATAAACCGCCGGCGGGAATTTCTCGGGCTCGATGCCGTTCAGCGCTTCCACCATGTAATCGTGCCATATGACTGCTGGATATACGCCCCCGGTCACCCGCTTCATGAAATCGACCACCTTGTCGTTGCCGACCCATACAGCCGTGCAGAGGTTGGGCGTATAGCCGATGAACCACGCATCCGAATATTCCGATGTCGTGCCGGTCTTCCCGGCGATGTCATAACCGCTGATGCGCGCGCGTGTACCAGTGCCGCCCGTGACGACCGATTGCAGCATCGAGTTGAGAAGGCGTATGTAGCTCGAGTCGACGACCTTATCGGAATCGGGCTTGCGCTCATAGATGACCCGACCCGTCGTGTCGGTGATACGAAGCACGCTGAACGCCTCGTTGTATTCGCCGTCGTTGGCGAATGTCGAGTATGCCGCGCACATCTCCTGCATCGTAACTTCCCCCGAACCGAGAGCCAACGATAAATAAGGATATAGCGTGCTCTCGAAACCGAGCCTCCTCGCGAGCTGCACAACTTCACCCGGCCCGATGATGTCGATAACCTTGACGGCGCAGACATTCCGGCTACGCGCGAGCGCTTCGCGCGCGGTCATCACGCCGAGATACTCGTGGTCGTAATTGTTCGGCGTGTATGTGTCGAAGCCGGTGTTGAATGTGACTTTTTCATCGACGATAAGGCTCGACGGGCTGTAGCCTTTTTCGAGCGCCTTGAGGTATACGAACGGCTTGAACGAGCTTCCCGGCTGACGATGCGCCTGCCATGCCCTGTTAAGCTCGCTCTTGTCGAAATCGACTCCCCCCACTATCGCGAGCACCGCGCCGGTCTTCGGGTCCATCGTCATCAACGCGCCCTGCGTGACATTCTGCCCCGCGAACTCGGCCACCTTCTCGGGGAGGATGCGTTCCGCCGCCGACTGCATGTTGACGTCTATCGTCGTGTATATATTCAGGCCGTTGTATAAAAGCGCGCGTCCGCCCTGTATCTCCTTGACCTCGTTGATGACATAGGTGGTGAAGTATGGATGGTTCAGTCCCTTGTAACTCGTCGCCCGCGCGGGAAGCACTTCAATAGGCTCGACCCTCGCCGCCTCGTATTCCGAGGGGCTGATGAAACCCGATTCGAGCATCGACTTCAGCACCACTTCGCGCCTGCCCTCGGCGGCATCGGTATTGCCAGGGCTCGGCGCATATGCCGATGGCCGCTGTGGAAGTCCCGCGAGCATCGCGCATTCCGCAAGGTCAAGGTCGCTCACATGCTTGCCGAAATAACTCTGCGATGCCGCCTCCACACCGTTCGTGTTGCGCCCGAAGGACACCTCGTTCAAGTAAAATGTCAGTATCTCATCCTTGCTGAAACGCTGTTCAAGCTTCAGCGCCACAAGCATCTCGAGAATTTTCCGCCGCCACGTCTTCTCGCGTGAGAAATAGAGGTTTCGCGTGAGCTGCATGGTGATGGTGCTCGCGCCTTGTTCTATCGCCCCGCCCTGAAGGTTCGCGATAGCCGCCCTTGCGATGCCGCGCGGGCTTACGCCCTTGTGCTGGTAGTATGTCTTGTCCTCGACAGCGACGATGGCGTTCTTCAAATCATCGGGAATCTGCTTGAAGCTCACGAGTATCCGGTTTTCTTCGCTGAATAAACTCCCGAGCAGCACCTTGCCGGTGGAGTCGTAGATGCGCGAAGTAACCGACGGGTTCGGCACGTTCAACTTCTCGATGAGCGGCATCTCGCGCAGGACTTCGGTGAAGAATCCCGCGATGAAGCTCGCGCCCACGAGCGTGAACCACATTAGAATGATGATTATGCCCTTCAGGAGCCATCCGACGATACCGAATATTTTTATTGTCGAGTTCCACATGGCAAGGTTTTCCGATATCAATCCCGCCCGGTATCGGAAGGTCATCCGGCGCGGGATATTTCTTTCATCCGAAGTCCGCTCTCCATTCTCAGCAGGAATGCGATAAGCGCCACCATCGCTATGACATGAAACGGCCACATGAGCAAAGCCCAGATATTCGCCGCCGGGTCGGATGGATTTCGCCAGATGAAATCGGCGGGGCCGAACATCGGCACCATGCCCGCGGCCGCGGGGTTGACGGGCATATGTCCCGCGCCGCTTATGGCGATGGCGAGTCCGGCGAAAAGGCATGCACCGATGAAGAAACGCCAGCGCCGCCATCCCGCGGCGATGCGCATGGCAAGCGGGATGATTTCCGGCGCGTCCTGTTTCCATACCCGTTCACAGAGCAGCGTCGCCACCAGTGCCGCCGGGCCGGAAAGCCGCCAGGCTACGAAAAGCGAGAACGATACCACGCCGTTCAGCGGCAGAAAGTGCTCCGTTATCGCGCCGACGGTTGCGCCGAACGCCGATGCCGCCGCCGATTCCCCCATCGCGGCCGGAAGGCAAAGAAGGAAGAATATCGGCAGCTTGAACCGCTTGCCCGCCATTATCCACGCGCATGCGAGGCCAACGATTATCGCGATGATCCCCCCGGCGAAACCGGCTATCAACGCACGCGAAAGCGCCGGCCCGCCGTTCTCCACAAGGTCGCTCGACCGCGCCGGTGCGCCGTCGAACCCGGCTATCGTGTCGATGAATCCGATGAACGCCGGCAGGAAAAGGAGCGCGATAAGCACCACCGCGCCAACGACGGCTCCGCCCCATCCCCTGTAATAACCTCCGCGCGTGATTGTGCTTTCCGCGTTCATCGACCTTCGACCATCCCCTCGGGGGGAATCCGCCTCCTGGCTGAATCTATAACGGCATGAATTATACCAGCAAATCGCGATGTTAGCCGAACCCGGATTGGCCGGTAAGATTAAGTTTAATGAATAAATCGTCAAGGGTCCCGGACAATACTATTACGTGTACAACCGGTTTACGGGGGATTAATGGCTTCAATACCTGATGATATGAGGGAACGTTTCCTCGAAACGCTCGATGTTGTTGCGGCACTGCTTGAACTCATCACAAAGAGAGAGCAGGAGCTTAACACGCTCTATGGAAGGGTCGAGGCGCTCGAAGGGGAGATCGAAAAACGCTCCAAGGAAGTCGCGATACTCAAGTGGAAGGACAAGGATCATACTCCGCCTCCCGACGGCGAAGAGGGCAAGGCGGATGATGACGGTTTCGGCGGGATCCTCATCGTCGACCCCGTGCTCCCCATGCGGCTTTCGATGAAAGAAATACTTCGAGGCTCCGGTTTCCCCATCTCCGGCGAAGCGTCGAATCTCAAGGATGCCCTGGCGCTTGTGCATGAGAAACATCCGCTCGTCGTTATCCTCTCCGCGAGGCTCACTGATTCCACCGGCATCGATGCCCTGAAGAAACTCCGCGAGCACTCGCCGAACCTGAAAGCCGTGATGATTACCGAAACGTCCGACATTAAGGAAGTTCTTACCGCGGTGAAGCTCGGGCATGTCGAGGTCCTCGCCAAGCCGCTAAACAGGCTGAGGCTCGTGGAAACCGTCCGCGGGTTGTTCAGCGATGAAATGGCAGGGGTAAGCAGTGAGTGATCATCTAAAAAGAGACGAGTTCTATTTCGATTCCCTTGAGATAATAGAGAGTATGCTCTCACTAATGGCGAAGAAGGAGTTCGAGATACGCGAGCTCTATGAGCGCCTTGAGGAAAATGAGAGATTGCATCCGCGTGGGCTGCTGCAGAGGCTCTTGGACAGGGATTCCTCCTGCCCGACGCCGGTCATCATCGCCGACACATTGCCCGCCATGCGCAGGAAGCTCCGCGACATCCTGACGAAGGACGGCGATTGTACGGTCTTAGCCGAAGCCTCCACCGGGCGCGAGCTTCTCGAAAAATGCCTGAGGATGCATCCGACTATCGTCGTCGCCGATATAGACCTGCCTAAATGGCAGGATGGCTATGAAGCCCTCAAACGAATCAAGGTCGCCGATCCCAATGTGAGCATCATCGTCATCGCGAACGATCTCGATTACCTCACCATTCTGAAGGGAATGGAACTCGGCGCCTTCGACCTCATCTCCAAACCCATCAACCACCTCCGCCTCCTCAACAACATTAACCTCATCCGAAAATCCGCCTGACCCCTTCATCCCCTCCCTTACGTTAGTTCTTCTATTAATTAAAGTAAATTAATACGGGTGGCAAGGTCAAGCGTCTCCCAATCTCATCGCACTACCCCTCCCCCGAAGCTTACCCGTGTCTTCCTCAGCCCGCGGGACTGTCCCCAGACGCACAATGCATATCCCCCCAACATCCTGCGAAGGGACTGTCCCAAGGGCGGCTCCCAAGGGCTGCTCAAACTCTCTTATATGGCCTGGAAAACCTCGTCCGCACTACCTCGTAAAACATCCTCACCCTCAACTTCGCCCCACCCATGAACCCGTTCTTCTCTTCCTTCATCTTCTGGCTTACCCCGTCGAGACGCACCCGCTTCATCCGTATCATCCCGCGGTTGACGAGCTTCGTGAATGCCGTCTCTATCCCGTAACCCAACTCCCCGTAATTGTCCAGCAAATCGAAAACTTCCCGCTTCACCGCACGCTGCCCGCTCAGACCGGGGCTTACGCGGTGCGCCCATCGCGATGGATGCGGCGGGCCATAGAAAAGCCCCATGGTCATTTCATAGTCCCCGTTCATCACCGGCTCGATGAGGGCGTTGATATGTTCATGCCTGAGCCCCATCAGGTCGGCGTCGAGAAACAGAAGCAGGGCTTCTTCCGTGGCCTCTATCCCCGCCTTCATCGCCCCCGCTTTGCCGCGGTTGCGTTGCTTTATGACCTCGACATCGGGATAACCCGCGGCCACTTCCGATGTACGGTCGGTCGAGCCGTCATCAACCACGATTATACGCGCGAGACCGGGCGCGCCGCATACGACATCCAGAACCTTGGGAAGATTCATCGCTTCGTTGTATGCCGGGATTATTAATGCAGCCCCCATTCGTTTATGCGTATCGGGGTCCTGTCCGTTTGTTCCCAAATTAAGAGCCTTCCGTGAAATACGTTTTGTAGTCTTCCAGTATCTTATCAAAAAATTTCTGTGTAAGGCCGATGTTGAACTCGTAATCCCGGAACAGGTTCGTCTGGGTCAGGAGCTCGACACCGTCTCCGTCATGCGCCACCGCTTCGCTGCTCTTGACGAGGCTGTATTTCTTCCCGCCGTCGGCAAAATCGTTGTAGTTGAAATCGATGATGTATGTCACGAACTGGATACTCATCTCCGAGCGTACGCTCACGATGCGGATCTTGCGGAAATCACTCTTCGCGACATAATAAGTCTTCGTGTATTTCTTCAGCGCCGGGTCCCGCGGCGTCGCCACCACCACGAAACAGGCCTCGCCCCGTATCTCCTCGTCATCCTTCCGCTCGAGATCCATCATCGAAAGAAATACCTGGAACGATTTGTCGTCCGAGTAGCTTTTCGGCTCGCCGTTGACCATCGTCAACAGCACGTTCGGCGCCATGAAATATATCTCTTTCTCGACCTGAACTACACCGGGGCGGGACGTCTCCTCGGTTATCTCGAGGATTCCCGCCTTGTAGTCCTTCAATCCCTGGTCCGCTTCGAAATGCGTCATCCCGTCGAGGATTACCTCGGCGGTCACCCGCTCATCCGCGATGCCCGCGTTGGCGATGCCGCCGCTGACAAGCATAAGCACGGACATCAGGAATATGGCTGTCAAGTTCCTGGACATAGTCACATCTCCGGAGCTTTATCATTTTATCACATTCTACACTATTCATGAATGCCCTCCCGCTCCCCGAATGTCAGCAGTGAAAATAAATTGAAAAAATTCTGGCATTTTTCGGTGCCAAATATTGACAGATGGCATCGAGCATGGGACAATCAGGTTATGAATAACGAGATAGCCATAGCAATGGGGGAAATTATCAACCGCTACAATCTCGGCTTTCATGAAGGATGGCCCGATGTGGTGAACAGCATCATCGACCTGCAGAACGCCCGTAACCTTGATGAAATCACGCTTAAAATACTATCGCTTGCCCTCGAGGGCTACAGCTTCAGGGAGATCGGCAAGATGCTGAGCATGTCGCACAATACCGCGATAAGGAAATTGAAGGAACTTGTTGAAGAATAAATGGGGGAACCAAGGAGGTTCCGAAAATGTCAAATGATGCCAAAAAGGGGAAACTTAAAAGCTACGGCGATAAGGAGCCCTGGGAAAAAACGCTCGATAACCTCGACCGCGCCGACCGCCGCCGCGAGGCCCGCTGGCGAAGGAAAGTCGTGAAGATCGATGCCAACCTCATGAGCCAGGTCACGTCCAACTCCCGCAAGCTCAATCTCGACCTTATCAACGCGCTCGCCCCGGAGTGTGGGTAGCCATGGGAAAGCCGGCCAAACCCCCCGCCGAATCGCTCCTCGATACCGTCGCCGATATCTCGCGCATCTGTGACACCCTTCTGGATGACTGGAACTCGGCGCGGGAAAATGCCGAAAACTCCGCCTCGGCGGTGAAAATCCTCACCGAATACCGCCAGTTTCTCAAACTGCGGTTCGAAGTGCTCAACAAACTCGGCGGCCTCATCGAGGAAGCCCGTTTCCAGCAGGCCCTCCTCCTCGCGCTGAAGGGCGTAAGCGAGGACATCCACGAAAAAGTCGTCGAAGCCCTCTACTCGCTCCAGCAAAACTGGTCCGACCAAAGCCCCGCCTCAGATGACGACGAAAAAAAAGACGCTGACGACGACGACGATAACGCTGATGATGAGGATGATAACGATGGTGATACTCCCGAAAGTCCTCCGGAACCGCATGGCGATGTCAATACCGTAGGATTATTCCCGCATGACGATGAGAACTTGGGTTACAAGGAAGATAATGGCCCGGATCACCGCGATGATAATAAACCGGATAATCCCGAAAAGGGTGATGTCCCCAAAGAAGACCGATAGCCCGGTGCCAGCCTTGGTGCCGGGCGCAGTACCAGGCGCAGTACCGGCCACGAAAACTTACGAAAACTCACAAAAACTCACGAAAACCTCATCACTCTAATCTCCCCCCCACGCCTTAGCGTTGGGGGGATTAAGGGGGGGTAATCCCTGCCAAAACATGAACGCAATAAAAAAACTGAACAAACTCATCCGCGCGGTAAAATCCCGCTCCGATTCCCCGCCCGACCTCATCACCTACGCCACATCCTCCTCCGGACTCAACTTCCCCCTCTTCCCGAGGCAGCGCCTTATCCTCAGGCTCATCGCGGGCGATGAAAATCTCGGCCATGAATCTCCCGACCTCGCGCGGCTCATCGCATCCGATGACACCCACGCGAAAATCTGGCTTCCCGCGAACTGGACATTCGACCCCGCATCCGCGCGCCTGACCCTCCCGCGCCCGCCGCTCATTGTCCTGCTTATAGCCGGACGTCGCTCCGGAAAAACCGTCATGTCGAGCATCGCCCTCACCCACAAGCTCATCGAGCTCGCTGAAAAAAAAAGCTTCCCCGGCGTGAAGCTGCTCCGCGGACAGACCGTCGGCGCTATCAACGTCGCCGCCGACGAACGCCAGGCCCGCGTCCTCTTCGAGCGCGCCGTCGAAAATCTCCGCATCGCCGGCATCGTGAAGAAAAAAACTCCCGCCGCCGGCTCCATCCGCGTCGGCAAACGCGTCCTCTACGAATGCCTCCCCACAAGCGCCGGCGCGGTGCGCGGACGAACCGCCGCCCTCTGCGCCCTCGATGAACTCGCCCATTTCCCCGGCGTGGAAGGCCCCGCGAGCGCCGGACGCATATTCGATGCCCTCCTCCCGTCGGTGCGGACATTCGGACGCTTCGGCCAGATTATCATCACCACATCCCCCGCCGGACGCCAGGGCAAGGTCTGGGAACTCTACGAAGCGCGCGGGAAAATGGACG
>CAZSPL010000137.1:0-10882 GCA_964608735.1 uncultured Planctomycetota bacterium
AGCTACCTCGATGCGAGTAAAGGCGCACAGGTCGTACAGGCGCTCGAGCCCGAGAAGCAGGTTGATGTCGCCAAGCGCATGGCATTGATGGACCAGACATCGCCCGAGGTAATCCGCGAGATCGAGCGCGTGCTCGAAAAGAACCTTTCCAGCCTCATAAGCCAGGAATTCAGCACCGCCGGCGGAGTCCCGGCCCTCGTCGACATCCTCAACCGCGTCGACAGGGCGACCGAGAAGGCGATACTCGAAAAACTCGAAGAGGATGATCCCGAGCTCGCCGAAGAAGTGAAGAACCGTATGTTCATCTTCGAGGATATCGTGCATCTCAACGACCGCGCGATACAGCAGGTGCTCAAGGAAGTCGACACCAAGGAGCTTTCGCTCGCGTTGAAGGGGGTAAGCGCGGAAGTGCTGGACAAGATTACGAGGAACCTCTCCAAGCGCGCCGGCGCGATGTTGATAGAGGACATGGAATTCATGGGCCCGGTACGCCTGAAAGATGTCGAGGCGTCCCAGCAGCGCATCGTGAACGTGATACGCTCCCTCGAGGAAGCGGGCGAGATAGTCATCGTCCGCGGAGGCGAGGATGAACTCGTGACATAGACTGTTCTCCGGATGGTAGTTGGATGGCGGAAATATTTAAATCCGAAAAACCCGAGAAAAGCAGGCTCATCGAGATGGGCATCGACCCGTCGCGGCAGTTGTCGGTATTCGAGCGGAAGATGATCGAAGTTCGCGCCGAAGCCGAGGCGATGCGCGCCGAAGCCGAGAAGTCCGCGGGTGAAATCGTCGCCGGCGCCCAGGCCGAGGCCGACGGGATCAGGGAAAAAGCATACGCCGAAGGAATCAACAAGGGGAAAGAAGAATCCCTCGCGCGTATCGACGCCCTCGCGAAATCGATGGAAGCGGAGCTCGAGAAGATACAGGGGACGCATTCCGAGCTCATTTCGAAAGCCCGCTCGAGCATATTGAAATTCACTTTCAAACTCGCCAAACTTATCATCGGCTCGGAAATCAGGAACGACCCGTCGATAGTGGAGAAGCATCTCGCGAGGATACTCGACCGCCTGAAGATCGACAGCAAGGTGGAGATAGCGGTATGCGGCGAGGATTTTGAAACGATAGAGACATACCTTCAGGAAACCGCGTTCAACTTCGACGCGGGCGGATATGAGATCAAAGTCGACAATTCGCTTGCCCGCGGCGGCATCAAGGTGCAGACGCCGGTGATGGGCATAGATGGCAGCCTCGAAGGCATGATGCAGAGGGTGGAAACGGTCATCAGCGATATGCTCACCGAAAATGAATAAACCTGCCCCAAATAGCATTGATTTCAAGCCGTTCATCGAGATTCTCGACCGGGTTGACCCGTTGCTTTGCCGTGGGCAGATACGCAATATCGTCGGGCTGAAAGCCGAAGCGAGCGGGCCGCGCGTGCCGCTCGGTACGCTTTGCCGTGTGGAAGACACGGGCGGGGGAAGGCTCGCCGAGGTTGTGGGATTCGAAGATGAGATGGCTATCCTCACCCCGTTCTCGGACTGGGATGGGATCAAGCACGGCGCATGCGTCGAATTCTCCGGCTCGCCGCTGATGTTCAACGCCGGGGATTTCCTTCTCGGACGCGTCATCAACGGACTCGGCATGCCGATCGATGACAAGGGGCCGCTTCCCGCCGGGTCGAAGCGCACCGTGATGAATGATGCGCCCAACCCGGTGGACCGTCCGCTCATCTGCGACCCCATCGCGACGGGGATCAGGGCCATCGACGGGATGTGCACAATCGGCAAGGGACAGCGTTTGGGGATATTTTCCGGCGCGGGGGTCGGGAAGAGCGTACTGCTCGGCATGATTGCGAGGAATACATCCGCCGATGTAAACGTCATCGCGCTCATCGGCGAGCGCGGGCGCGAGGTGCGCGAGTTCATTGAAAGAAGCCTCGGTGAAGAAGGCCTGAAACGCAGCGTAGTCGTGGTCGCCATATCCAATGAATCGCCGATTGTGCGCATGCGAGGCGCGTATATCGCAACGGCGATCGCGGAGTATTTCCGTGACCAGGGGCTGGATGTCATGTTCATGATGGACAGCCTCACGCGGTTCGCGTTCGCCGCGCGCGAGGTGGGCCTCACCAGCGGCGAACCTCCCGCCACCCGCGGGTATACGCCGTCGGTATTCACCCTCATCCCGCGTCTCATCGAACGCACCGGCCGCACTCCGAAGGGAAGCATCACCGGGCTGTACGCCGTGCTTGTCGAGGGGGATGACCTGAGCGAGCCGGTGAGCGATACCGCGAGAAGCGTGCTCGACGGCCACATAATACTCGGGCGCGACCTCGCCGACAGGAATCACTGGCCCGCCGTGGATGTCCTCAAGAGCCTGTCGCGAAGCATGCCCGATATCACGGATAAGGAGCATCGCGGCGTCGCCGGACGCGTACGCACGACGCTGTCGGTTTATCGCGATGCCGAGGACCTGATAAATATCGGCGCGTATCGAAAAGGTTCGAACCCGGAGATAGATTTTGCAATCGAAAAGATAGGCGCGATAAGCGGATATCTGCAACAGGATATGTACGAGAAAGCCGGTTTCGACGAAGCCGTTGCCGGCTTACATACGATATTCAAGGATGGCGCGCCTCAGAAAGCATCTCCCCAGCGGGCGCAGCCCCCTCAGCCCGGACAGCCGAACAGGCCGCAAGGGCCGAACATCCCTGTCCAGCCGGGGGGAGATAAGAGATGAAGCCGTTTGTTTTCCGCTGGCAGCGCATGCTTCAACTCGTGGAAGGCTTCGAGCGGGACCGCCGCAATGCGCTTGCCGCCGCCATCGGCAACCTGAACAGGGCCGAGGCGGAGCTTGCATCGATGCGCGTGAGCCTCGCGGAGTTGAGAGCGAAGCGGTATGAGATCCTCGAACGCGGCGCCGATATAAGGGAGATACAGGACAACTACTACGGCGAAGTTGGCATAGACCTGCGCATCGAGCTGCAGAAAAAAAATATCGAACAGCTCGAGGAAATAGCAGACAAGCGCAGGGAAGAGCTTACCGAAAGGATGCGCGAGAGGAAAACATACCAGAAATTGCGCGGACGCGCGCTTGATGATTATACCGTCGAGACGAAGCGCGAAGAGAGCCGCGAAGTTGACGATATCGCGTCGATTGCGTTCAGGAGGATAAGCGCGGATGAACATTCGGAATGAAATAAACAACGAGCTTGGACGGATCCCCATCCCGCTGATACTGGTGCTCGTGCTTATAATCGCCGGCGCGGTGACCGGGGTGCTCGCCTACAGCGGCGTGATCAATATCCCCGGCATCACTCCCGCGCCGGAACCCGAGCCGGCCGTGGCGAAGATCGAGATCAATCCCGAGGAACAGCTCGAAAGTCAGATCATCGAGCTCGCGCGAAGCCGCGAAGTAGACCGCCAGCGCGTCGCGCAGCTCGAGGAAACCATCGAGCTGAAGGATGAGCGCATCGGCACATTGCAGGCCGAGATAGACCGCCTCGAGGGTTTGCTCGTGCTCGCCGACGACAACGCGGTGAAGGATGTCGCGCTCGTTTATGAGAAGATGTCGCCCGAAAGCGCCGCCGAGATACTCTCCAAATTCGAACCCGAGAAGAGCGTGCTCATCCTCGACGCGATGGACGAAAAGAAAGCGGCGGCGGTAATCGAGGTGCTTGACGCCGACCTCGCCGCGCAGATAACCCGCCTGATGGCCGGATTCGATAAACCTTTCAAAAGCGCTGTAGTTCCCGAGACACCCGCAACGCCGTCCGCGCCAAGCGCATCGGGGGGATAAGAGCCTTACCTGTCCGGGGAGTTGAGAGCATCCCGGCTGTCGCAGCCCATTTTCGTGGTATAATAACAGTACCGAAACTCATATTCGAATTAGGGATAGATATCAAAGCTTAAGAATGGAGGATAACCATGCGCTATTGGATGTTGATGGTCATCCCTTCAATTCTCGTAATCCTTTCAATCGGCTGCAGCAACGGGTCTCAGCCCGGTACTCTTCCGGACGGGCAGCCTGAAGTCACGGCGGACGATTACCTCGGTGGCGGGTATCCAATCAAGGGGATAAACTATTCGCGCAACAATCGCTCAACTTACAAACTGCCCATGGCTTTTGAATTCTGGGATGTCTACCGCGATGTCTTCGATTCGGACGATTTCTATCATGAAAGAAGCTTCCACGATCTCGCGGTCGACGGTAACGGGAAGCTTTACATGAGCCTCATGGATGACGCCGGCCAGGGTTTTGAAAACGGCAGCTGGAAACAGGTAAACTACATGCTTTTTGCCTTCGAGTTCGGTCAAGATCCTGGAACACCGGTCGATGGTGGTTACAATATCGCGTTGAGCGAAAACGGTTTATACTCCGTGAACAGGTATTTCTATTCCAGCACGGGTTCGGGTTTCGGTTCTGTGTCCTCAAGCTCGAAATATGTATCGAATATTACACGGGTTTTATCCTGGCCGGAATGCGCCTACGAGATATCAACAGGCTGGGGTACAAGTACATGGTTCTTTTCAATGGGTAATTCCGGCTCCAGCAAAAATGGGGATTGGGATGGGCGGAATTTTAACTCGGTTCTCCCGATGCCCGATGATACGCTGCTTATAACATACGCCGAGCCGAATACAAACCCGGCCGATGATAACCACGTGCAGCGTCTTGACTTGAGCTTGCAGGTGATATGCGAGGCATCCCTCCCGGACGATATTATCGGATTATCTTTTGATGAGGATACAAACCACATATACCTGACTACAGCGGATCGACTTGTACCTCCCACAAGCGGCCTGTATTGCTTCAACGAAAACTTCGAGCTGCAGTGGGACACATCCAAGCACTGGAATAATTTCAGTTCCGAATTACCTGTCATCGATAACGATGGCGGTATTCTCGGTGTGTATGACGGCAAACTGAAGCGCGTGAACAGTAATGGCGAACCCGACGATGTATTGGATTGCGGTGCGCGTACTCGTCCGGCATTATTCAACGACGGCGCGTTCGTGGTTGTTTGTGATACGGGTATAAAACTATTCAATACGAGCCTGACGGAAATCGCATCATTCCCTCTTCCCACGTGGGCGGCTGACGGATATCTTACGCCGCTTGTGGATTCACTCGATAATTTTGCTATTGCCGCCGGTACGATGCTCTATATCTACAACCGCGATGGCGAGGTTCTCATTCATCGCAACTTCGAAAAAGATATTCGTGCGATTCGTCTTGGCCCGGAAAACCTGTTTGTGGCCCTCGACGATGCGCTCTACAGGTTCCCGGTCTTTTAGAGCAACGCCTCGAATAATACGCGGTTTCGCTGATTGAACCGGTTGTTTGTATGGTAAAATTCCCGCCAATTCCTGGCGGGTTTCTTGGTTGAAGCAAGCGAAAATAGCCTGTTGCCCGGCCCAATCGATGAAGCTACATCGAAGGGAATCCGCCACAGCCTCAACCTGAGCATATGGGAAGGGGCCTCCTACTCGGTGATGGTCGGCTTCGCCGAGATTTATTTCATCCCCCTGCTGATAGCCCTCAACGCGACCGATTTCCAGGTCGGATTCTTCGTGGCGATGATCCAGATATTCCTCGGCTTCTCCCAATTCGGCGGCCTGCAGCTCGTGGAGCGGTTCCATGCGCGCAAGACGATAATGTTCCTCGGCGGCATCGCGCACCTTGGTTTTATCGCGCTGATGCTACTCGGCGTGATCATGGGATGGATAACCCCGCTGTTGTTCATTTTCCTCGCGGGCGGTTATTTCGCGTCGGTCGGGGCGACCATACCGTCATGGGTAAGCCTCATGGGGGATCTGACATCGGGCGGCGGAAGAGGGAAATATTTCGGGCACCGAAACAGCATATGCAGCGCCGCGTTCTTCGTATGCATGCTTGCGGGCGGAGCTATCCTCGAGATCCTTGACAAGCAGGATGAGAAATTTACGGGCTTCGCGATAATCCTCGCCGTGGCATTCCTCGGGAGGGCGGGCTCGACATATCTTTACACGCGATTCTTCGAGACGCCATACCAGTATTCCCGCGATGCATACTTCAGTTTCATCGATTTCCTCAAGCGGGGCGGCAAGTCTAATTTCACGAGGTTCGTGTTCTTCATGTCGCTGATGAACCTTTCGATACAGATAGCCGCGCCCTATTTCACAGCCTACATGCTGAATGACCTCGATTTCAGCTACCTGCAATTCACCGCCGCAACGAGCCTCCTGTGGGTCGCCATGATACTGGCCACGAGGCAGTGGGGAATCGTTGCCGACCGCTACGGAACACGGGTCATACTGAAGATCACGGCGTGCATGCTGGTGCTTATGCCCCTCTTGTTTTTCGTGTCGAGGAATTTCTACTACATCCTCGTCGTGCAGTTCATCGCGGGAATCACGTGGAGCGGATGGTTCCTCAGCACGTTGAATTTCATGATGGATGCCGTTTCGACACTGAAACGCGCCCGGTGCTCGGCATACATGAACTTCACCAACAGTATGGGCGTATTCACCGGCGCGATGATAGGAGCGCTGCTCAGCTCGCGGGCCGGGAATATTGTCGAGGCCGTCGCGCCGCGCCTCAACCTGTTCTCGCCGCTCTACCTTGTCTTCCTCATCTCATCGGTGGCGGGATTCATCGTGGTCGTCACGTTCCTGCGAAGATTCCATGAAGTGAGGGATGTTCAGGTGGCGGATTACAGCGAGCTCCTGATGACGCTTCTTTTCGTCAAGCCGTTCACCGGCGCGAGATTCAGGATACTTCCGAGAAGAGGGATACGGGGCAATCATGGAAACAACAAGGCGAGCGGTTGATGTCCTTCGAAACAGCGCGCTCGAAATGACGATGGAAGTGCTGTATTATAAAAACGATATTTCGAGCGGATGACGGCGCAGATGTCTGAGCAAAGACCGGTAAATCCTGAAAATATTCCAGCGGACATTCCCGACAGGGCAAGAGCGAGAAGCCTTCGCGCGAGCGTTTATGACGCATCGTTCTACGCGGTGATGGTCGGTTTCGGCGAGGCGTATTTCATACCCCTTCTCGTCGCGATAGGCGCGAGTAATTTCCACATCGGCGTATTCACCGCCGCTCCGCACCTGTTCATCGCGGGCGCGCAATTCGCGTCGCTCGCACTTATCGAGCGCTACATGCGGCGCAAGCCCATCATCCTTGCCGGTGCGTCGGGCCAGGCGCTGTTCGTCGCGCTGTTCCTGGCGGGAATCATCGCCGACAACCGCAGCGCATGGCTCTACATCGGCCTCGTATGCGGCTACTATGCGAGCATCGGACTTACCGGGCCCGCCTGGAACAGCCTGATGGGCGACCTTACGACATCGAGCGACCGCGGTGCGTTCTTCGGCAAACGAAACGGCTTATCACAGCTCGTGCTTTTCCTTTCGATCATAGCGGCGGGCATACTGCTTCAGCATTTCAGCGGCGATTCGGATAAGATGTTCGGTTTCATGATCATCTTCGCGCTGTCGTTCATCGGGCGCACCCTCTCGGTGATATCCCTCACGCTGCATTACGAAGTGCCGTACAGTGTCACAAGGGACTCGTACTTCAGTCTCTACCAATTCTTGAGCCGCACACCGAAATCGAATTTCGCGAGATTCGTATTCTTCGTCGCGCTCATGAACCTCGCGGTACAGATCGCCGCGCCGTTCTTCGCGATATACATGCTTCGCGACCTCGGGTTCAGCTATCTGCTCTACATGATCGCCCTCGGGGCGATGGTGCTGGCGCAATTCGTCTGGATGAGAATCTGGGGGCCGTTCGCCGACCGTTACGGCAACAGGCTCGTGCTTCGTATCACCGGCGCGGTAATCCCTGTCGTCCCTTTGCTATGGCTGTTTTCAAGCAACTTTACCTACATTCTTATCATCCAGGTCGTAAGCGGCATCGCGTGGGCTGGATGGGCGCTGAGCTCCGCGAATTTCATCTTCGATGCTGTCACGCCCCCGAAACGCGCGCGATGCGCGGCATTCCTCAACGCGTTCGGAAGCCTCGGGATCTTCATCGGCGCGCTTACAGGCGCATATCTCAGCAAGATCGCGCCATCCACGATAAATACCGGCGCGATGCAAATATCGTTCCTCTCCCCGCTGGAGTTTTTGTTCATCGTCTCGTCGGTGCTGCGATTCATCGTCTCGTTGATCTTCATACCGACGGTTCACGAAGTGCGCGATGTCGAGCGCCCGGATATCAGGGACATGTTCATGCGGCTTACAGCCATCAAGCCGTTTGGCGGCGTGCGCTACGAGCCGTACACAGGACCGAATGTCGAGGAGATCGGTGGACCGGTGGAATAAGAAAAAGCGCCGGGCAAGCCGACGCTTTCTCTTTCTATTTCTCCTTGAGAATTATCTCTATTAGTCCTCTTCCTCTTCGACCATTTCCTTCTTTCTGGCTTCGATTATCTTCTGGGCGATTTCAAACGGCACTTCCTCGTAATGGTCGAACACCATCTCGAACGTGCCCTTCCCCGCGGTAATCGAGTTCAGGTCGGCGACGTAGTTCTGGACTTCCGCAAGGGGTACCCTCGCCTTGATGACCGAGAGGTTCCCGATGTTGTCGGTGCCATGGATACGTCCGCGCTTGGATGAAAGGTCGCCCATGATGTCCCCCATGTGCTCCTCGGGTACATACACGGTGAGGTTGTAGATGGGCTCGACGAGTATCGGGTTCGCCTTGGCGATCCCTTCCTTCAGGGCTTTACGCGCGGCCTGGATGAACGCGATTTCCTTCGAGTCGACCGGGTGATGCTTGCCGTCAAACAGGGTCGCCCTCAAACCGGTCAGGGGATATCCCGCGATGACTCCATGGACCAGGTACTGGCGGAGCCCCTTCTCGACAGCGGGTATGAACTGCCTCGGGATGGCGCCGCCGACGATGGCATCCACGAATTCAAGCGGGTCGGGGTCGTTGGGATCCCGCGGCTCGAAATGTATCCAGGCCACGCCGAACTGTCCCGCGCCGCCGGTCTGCTTCTTGTGCTTGCCCTCGACCTTCGATTCGCTCTTGATGGTTTCCTTGTAGGGCACCTTCGGGATGCTCGTGTCCACCTGCACGCCGAATTTATTCTTGAGCTTGTCGAGGGCGACAAGGAGGTGCGTCTGGCCCATGCCGCTGATGAGGAGTTCCTTCGTCTCGGCGTTCTGCTCGTAATGGAATGCCGAGTCTTCATCCATCATGCGCTGCATCGCCTCGGATACCTTGGTCTCATCCGCGCGCGATTTGGGCTTGACGGCCTGCCAGAAAATCGGCTGTGGAAACGGGGGAGGCGGCAATGTAACCTTGAGGCTCTCGGCGCTCAATGTATCGCCGGTACGAGCCGATTCGAGCTTTATGAGAGTGCCTATCTCGCCCGCGTGAAGCTCCTTCACTGGTATCTGATCCTTCCCTTTCAGGATCGACATCTGGCCGATACGCTCTTTCTTCCCGGTGGAAGAGTTGAAGAGGTTCATATCGGGCTTGATCACGCCCGAGAAAACGCGGACTGTATTCATCCTTCCGGTGAACTGGTCGATCCTCGTCTTGAGCACGAGGGCGGCCACCGGTTCGCCGTCCTTGCAAGCTATCGTAACCTCGCCGCCGCCGCCGTTTGTCCCCTTCCTCGGGGGCATATCGAGCGGGCTCGGCATTATATCGGTGATTGTATTCATGAATATATCGACGCCGATGTTCCTCGCCCCGGAGCCGCAGCAAACCGGGACCGTCTCTCCCCTCGCCACCGCGGCTCTCAGCGCGGACTTCAGCTCATCGGGGGAGATCTCGGCATCCTCGAGGAACTTTTCAATAAGCGCCTCGTCGGTTTCGGCGATAGATTCCACCATTTTGTTGTGCCATTCCGCCGCCGTATCTTTCAACGCCGCGGGGATATCGCCGACCTCGGGCTTGCGGCCGTCGCCCGGGTAAGTGTGCGCCTTCATGTTCATGAGGTCTATGACCCCGCTGAGATTTCCCTCGCTTCCGATGGGTATCGTGAGGGGAACCATCTTGCCGACCATCTTGCCGATTTCCTCGAGCGCCTTCACGAAATTAGTGCCCTCGCGTCCGAGTTTGGTGATGAAAACCATGCGGGCCAGTCCCTGCTCAACGGCGTATGCGTTGAGACGCCCGGTGTTGACCTGGGGACCTGTATCGGCGGCGATGACAAGGGCCGCCGCGTCGACGCCGTGCAGCATCGCGCGGGCTTCGCTGAGGAAGTCGCTGACGCCGGGAGTATCCACGAGGCTTATCGTTTTATTATTCCACGCGATGGGATAAAAACTGGATGAAATGGTGAACTTACGCGCGATTTCATCCTCGTTGAAATCCATCACCGTATTTCCTTCCTCGACTTTACCCAAACGCGTCATATCGCTCGCGTCATAGACCATGGCCTCGGCAAGGGTAGTCTTGCCCGAGCCACCGTGGCCTGCAAGGGCGATGTTCCTGATATCAGCGGTCGCGGTCACTTGGTTCACCTCGAAAACTTATGCGATGGAAACAGCATCTCCCCCCGCGCCGGTTCCATCATCGAACACGCGAAAAATGCATCCCGGTTACGGGACGCAAGTGGGGAAGTTTATCACAAGTGGATGCGATTTTCCAATGCAAGAGCTTTTGTGAGGCATCATCACGCGGGCATAACAACCTGGCAGCCCCGGGCAACCAGATACCTATCAACCATGACAACCTGGCAGCCCCGGGTTGGCCGCATCATTCTGCTTCTTATACCAAATGCGGCCTACCCGGGGCGAGTTTATAGGTATCGGAAACTATGGGACACCTTGTCGAGTGCGTGGCGCCGGCATCGGGCTGCCCGCTTGACAGTTACTACGTGGCATGCCGGCTGCAAAAAGATGCCCCCGATTTCCGAAGACTCAGGCGACCCGGTTCC
>CAZSPL010000138.1:0-10843 GCA_964608735.1 uncultured Planctomycetota bacterium
CCACTATCAGGCAGGGTCCAAATGCGGGGCTGGCGCTTATGCAGACATCATACAGCGAGTGGG
The DNA here is from genome assembly GCA_964608735.1 of uncultured Planctomycetota bacterium. Lineage (GTDB taxonomy): Bacteria > JAJVIF01 > JAJVIF01 > JAPKYR01 > CAZSPL01 > CAZSPL01. The sequence goes on from CAZSPL010000138.1 coordinate 64, forward strand.
CCCTGTTCAATCCCGAAGGCGGCGCGGGGCAGACTGTCATACCGTTCATGACCACACCGGGCATGCTCATAATGGATATCGAGATATGCGAAACCACCGGCAGGATGGGCTTCCTCAGCCAGTTCAACCCGAGGATTATCATGTTCTACGACCCCGAAGGTAACGAGCTTGGCGAATTTTCCGACCCGAACCTCGATAACTTCACCGGCGCGATTACCTGCATGGATTTCGACAAGTACGGCGACATGTGGGCCGTCACCAAGACCGGCGATACCGTCGAAGACCGGGTTTTCGAAATAAGGCATTACGCGATGATAGAGGATGAGCCTTTCTATATCCCTATTGCCGAGGATACGGTCGATATAACCGGCCTCGCGATGACCGGGCCCGTCGACGGCTACGGCGTTGGCGACATTGGAATATCATTCTACCTGCACAGGTTGTTCGTATTCACCGCCAGCTATTCCGACGGCGGCTCCAACAAACTGACATCGTGGGACCTGAACACCAGTCCCCCCACATTGCTCAACAGCCTCCAGGACCCCTACCCTCCGTTCACGAGGCACAACATCTTCGGAAATACCGGCGCTCTCAGCAGGATGGATGTCGATGTCGATCACCGGTTCCCCCAGGATAAGTATGAGCAGTGCAGGATCTACCTGTTCGCCTCGATCTATACCGGCGATATCGACCACTGGATAATCCGCATCGACGGCGATTTGAATATCCTCGATGAAGGGGAGATCTATACCGTCGAATTTCCCGCCGACTTCGACAGGGTCCCACAGTGCGCAGTCATCAATGACTGGGGGCCGTCGGCAAGCGCGAATATCATCGGCATAGAATGGAAATCGCACAATTTCGTGGACTGGCCCGTGCCTTCGAACTGGTAGAATGCCGGCACGCACCGCAAACCGTTCCCGCCGCCGGTGTAGTATTTCAAGGGCGTGTAGTATCAAAATAGATGAGAATGGTTTCCGGAGGCTGACAGTGAGATTCTCTTCTTTTCTTTTCATTATCATTTTCATCTCCTTAATACTCCCGTCATGTTCGGGGCTGACTGCATCCACCCCGGAAACTCCCGCCGACTCGGTCCCGCTGAATACCGCCCTCGCGGCATCCACCAATCCCGGACCGGTGCATCTATGGGGCATGTACGACGTTCTCCTCGACCCGGTTAATAAAACCGCCGTCGTGCAGCCCGACCGAAGCGCCCAGTACGCCGTCAATGTCGTCAAATTCCTCAACGACGACCCGTCCAGCATGCATATCGATATAGCGGGAGTACATACCGGAACCTATGGAACCGTCATCTATGTCGACGTCACCCTCATACATCCATTCCCCGGCATGCCCGGCTTCGACGGCTACGATGTCAGGGGTGTATTGATGGGAACCGGCTCGGGCGTTCTCGCATATAACCCCGACCTGATATATCCGAATCCCGATATCGACCAGTCCATCGACGGCATCTACACCGGCGCGGCTGACAAGCCGGATGGTTATACCCGCTGGTTCAACAAACCGGAATTTTCGACCGGCGGCGTTCCGATGTTCTCATACACCCAGGGCAACCAGGCGCCGCAGGATTTTTCCCCCACCGCCACATTGTGTCCATACAAATATTTCGCCGACGGCCTTGGCGCGACCGATGACGCATCCGAATGGCTCAAGGCGCATCCCACAAGCTATGGCTCATTCAAATCGGGAAGCGCTAACACGCGGCGCTACGCCGTGAGATTTCCACCCGGCACGCAGTTCAAATTCGGTTATGCGGTCATCGCATCGTGGGCGGGACAGAGTCCCTATAACCATCCCGCGATGGCGGATGAAGCGGTCACTGCCGAAGCGGATGTAGTGAAAGACATCTACTATGAAAGCCCCTCGAACTTCGGCGGCGACTTGATAGCCGATTTCACCCTCTACGCATGGAAAGGGCTTCCCACGACCATCGTCATCGAATCCACGGTCTTCACATCGAATCATACACTCACGCCCGCCGAGATGACGCCCATCGCAACCGGCTCCAACTATGCCACGTGGCACATCGAGATTCCCGCCGACAATGTCCAGGGCTCCGATGGCAACGAATTCTGGGTTATCGCCGAATATGGCGACTCCAACTACAAAAACAATTTCGGTACATACAACCTCGCCGGCGATGACCTCCTCGCGGCCGCTTTCCGATTCGACCTCCCGGTCATAAGCGACTGCGGACTCCTCATGTGGGCGAAGAAAGCGGGCGGACAACTCACCGACCGCGGACGTTCCATGGTGGCTCTCTCGAACGATAAAATCGTCGTGACCGGCGAATTCAGCCAGGTATTCCCGCCCACGGAACTCGAAAATATCCCCGCGACATTCGGCCCCGGCGAGCCGAACGAAACCGTACTCGTCGACCCGAAGCTCGGCGATATCTTCGTCGCGTGCTTCAATCCATCCGACGGCACGCTCTTCTGGGCGAAGCGCGCGGGCGGCACCGGCTACGATTGCGCCCTCGGCATCACCGCGCTCTCGGACGACTCCGTTGTGATTACCGGTTTCTATGGGGCTACCAGCTACAGCGGCGCCGCGGGAGCGGTTTTCGGTGAAGGGGAACTCGGCGAGACGTTTCTTGAAGGCACCAGCCAGAATGGGAATTTCTTCATCGCGAGATACATGCCCGACGGCTCGTTGTTGTGGGCGAAGCGCGCAATCGGAGAGCCGTACTACAATAATGAAAACACCGAACGCGGACACGCCGTGACATCACTCTCCGACGACCGCATCATCGCCACCGGCGTGTTCGGCAACAAGGCGATTTTCGGCGAGAATGAGCCGAACGAAACCGCGCTGTACTACGACCCCTACTATTGGGATATCTTCATCGCGTGCTACAACCCCGACGGCACGCTCGCATGGGCGCGTCGCGACGGCGGCAGCGAGCTTGAAAGGCCATTGGGAATAACCGCGCTCGCCAATAACGATTTCGTGATAACCGGCGAGTTCGGCACGCAGGATGTCAAACCCGCGACATTCGGCGACGGAGACCCGAACGAAATCAGCCTCTACACCGTCGGCGGAGATGATATTTTTATCGCACGTTATAACTCCGGCGGCGTGCTTCAATGGGCGAAACGCGCCGGCGGCGTATGCAACGACGCGGGATACGCGGTCGCGGCGATGTCCGACAACACGGTCGTGGTAACCGGCTCGTACGGCAACTATGGCGACCCCGACGAAGGCCCCGCGACATTCGGCCCCGGCGAACCCGGACAGGTAATTCTCCCCCACGCGGGATGGGACGATATCTTCGTCGCACGATACTCCACCAACGGCTCGCTGATGTGGGCGCGACGAGCCGCCGGTGAAAGCCAGGAAATCGGCCACGGGATTACGGTTCTGTCGGACAACAAGTTCGCCATCGCCGGTGAATTCTGGGATACGATTACCTTCGGCGAGGGTGATCCTGATGAAACCACCCTCGATACATACCCCAACTCCGACCCGAATTTTGTCTACAGCGATATCTTCGTCGCCTGGTACAATCCCGACGGCACCATTTCGTGCGCGACATCATCCGGCGGCAAATCATACGACAACGCCTACGCTTGCACATCCCTGCCGGATGACTCGGTCGTCGCGTCGGGTGACTTCGCCGGCACCTACGGCGCAACATTCGGCGGCGGCGAAGCCAACGAAGTCACCTACTACGGCCAGGGCATCGAATTCTTCGTGGCGAGGTACTTGGAGTAACATAGCTCGAAATCCCCGATTTGTTAGATAAAACCTTGATCTCGTTTAGTTCCCTGAGAACAAAAGCCTCGCACCGAGAGGTTCACGTTGGATGAGAGGGATGTTATAATCAGCTGCGAGATGTTCGGCATCGTATCCACGTATACCGTTATATTTAGGAAATGAAGCTTTGCTTCGCGGGAGGTCGCGTATGTCTACATTAGTGGCAGTTCTGGTCATTGTGATAATCGGGGGTGGCGCTTTCGCAATTATCTCCGGGCAGTCGAAGAAAAAACGTGAGAAGGACGCCCGGTTCGCCGAATCGATGGGGATGGAATTTCAGGAAAAAGTCGCCGGCTCTCATCCGGGATTCACGGGTTCCCATGAGGGATTGCCCTTCAAGATCTGGAACGAAACCGACACCGACAGCGATTACTCATCAGTCCTGCATGTCGCGGAAATGAAGGCGGACAGGATGATTCCGTCGGATCTGGAGATAAGCGTTATACGAACAGCCGGCGCGGGGAAGTTCCTCGATAAGACCATAGGCAAGATCGGGGGGGAAAAGGTTGAATTTGATGACAGTGAATTTAACGAGAGGGCTATAGTTAAGTGCCAGGATGCCGATCTGGCAAGAACCCTCGTGAATCAGGACATACGGCTGAAATTGAAAGCGGTCGAAAAAGGCAGGTTCCGTGTGAAAAAGGATTCAGTACGGTTTGACGATTCCGGCCAGGCTCAAAAGAACGAAGGGAATTTAAAAGCCGTGGTTCCCGTACTCGCCCTTCTTACCCGGGAACTGAACAAATTGCCTCCCGGGAATTGACCGGCCCGTGTATCTAAAAACCGCGCCGGATGCGGCGCGGTTGATCGTTCGGAATATTCAGCGTCTACCAGTCTCCATCGGGCGGGAACTTGCTGATGAAACTGTCAGAGACCCAATCGGAGAAATGCCCCTCGTGGATATCCTCCCCGGCAACGCGGCTCCGAATCCGCGTTTTCCCTACCACCCGCCCCCGATATGCATTATCATGTGCCGCCGCGGTGAATCTGCGGCTTGTGGCGCATAGAGATGACAAATTTTAAGCATAAAATAAACTCCTTCGACTTTGAGCCCGGACGCAAGCTGGGCGGCAAATACGAAGTCATGTCAAAGCTCGGTGAAGGATGGGAAGGCGAAGTCTACCTGGTGAAAGAGAATGCCACAGGCATCGAGCGCGCGGCCAAGTTCTTCTTCCCTCACCGCAACCCGCAAGATAAGGCTCTCAATTTCTATGCGAAAAAACTGCATAAACTCCGAAACTGCCGGACGTTAATCCACTACATCACGCACGAGAAGTTCAGGTTCAAGAATACTCCGTTGACGTTCCTCGTTTCGGATTACATCGAGGGCGAGATACTGCTCGATCTCCTGAAGCGTCAGCCCGGCAAGCGCCTCGATTATTTCCAGGGATTGCACCTGCTCTACAGCCTTGCACTCGCGGTCGAGGAAATCCACAAGCTTCGCGATTACCATGGCGACCTGCATAGTGGAAATGTAATGGTTCGCCATCTCGGCCTCGGCTTCGATGTAAAGCTACTCGATTTCTACCCCCTCGGAACATCAAAAAAAGAAGGGATCAAGGATGACATCTGCGACGTCATCAAAATCTTTTATGATTCGATCGGCGGCAGGAAGTGGTACGCCAAACATCCCCCGGTGGTCAAATCAATCTGCTGCGGTCTGAAACGCGGCTTGATCCTCAAGAAATTCCGCACGATCAGCACCCTCCGAAAGCATCTCGAAACCATGACGTGGGATGATGCTTAACCCGCGATAAAAACCCCGGTAGCCCGCTAAAAGCCCTTGGATTCAGGCCGTTTAAACTGTTATCCTTTCAGGGCATTCGCAAAGTCGGAAACGAATCGTATATTCAGCGGGGCGGCTGTTTACACCAAGGCGGCTAATCCTCCGTTTTAGAGGAATCATTGAGCCCCTTCTCGAAGACATCTACTATCTCTTCCCAGACCTCTATTAGCATCTTCAGCTTCTTTTCCGGGAACCCTTTTATGAGAGCTTCAATGCCGCACAAATTCGCTCCGTGGATTTTTTCCAGTAGAGCGAAACCCGTGGGCGTAAGTTTCAGCTGAACTTCACGCCTGTCTTTTCCCTGCCTTTTACGCTCTATCAATCCCCTCTTTTCAAGGTTGTCCGCGATCCGAACTACCGTGCTGGGAGTAAGAAACGACGCATTTGCTATTTCGGTTGTGTTCGAAGCTCCGTCCATCGCCAGCATCGACCTGAGCACGATCACCTGGGGTAATGAGGTATCATACTTGCTCATGAGCCTTCTCGAGTGGATGTCTCGAAGCTGGATCATCCTTCGCATTGTCCTGGCAGCCCTCTTTTCAAGCTCACCATGATGAAGACATTGCGTGCGGTCGGCTCGGGACGGGGTTTTCTTTTTGATTACTTCCATGTGTACCGCTCTGTAATTCATATTTATTCATCAGCGAGACGCCGTGAAGTCTAACCCATTATCGATATCATTTCAACACCAAAAATTGGACTGCCAATGAATGAAAACCGGATTCGATGGCGCGGAAACCGCTGTCGACAACGGCACCGATGGCTGCGCGCCGCAAGTTATCTGCAACGGCCATCTATAGTGCTTATCAGAACCTGGAGAACGCGGCATATCCTGTCCTTCTCATCTTCGGGAAGGTCCTTGAGAAATTTCATGAAACAAACCTCCTGGTCTATAATGGCGGCTTTCAAAGCTGCACTGCCATCCAGAGTTACCGTGACCTGTGTGCGACGCCTGTCAGCGGTTTCGCGGCACCTGTCGATGAAACCTTTCCCTTCAAGCCGGTCCAGGATTCCCACCATCGTGCTTGGGCTTGAGTAGATAGCGGCGGCAAGTTCTCCCGCCGTGCTGGATTCATGGTTGTTGACGAGTGCGTTCAGGGTTAAAAGCTGCGGTATGGTAAGGTCCGATTCCGCCAGGAGTCTCTTGGAATCGGTCTCGAGCGCCTGCGAAATCATCCTTACAACGGGCATGATCCCATTTTCGAACAGCCGTTCGCTCTCTTTATCGCTGGACGGGTCCCCGTATCCGTCTTCCGGGTCGCCTGGTTTCGATGCCATCAAAGAGTCGCCTCCCTCCGGGCTGGTTGAAAATTATTTTCCTGTAAGCCCTTTTTAAAGCCATTCTCGACGTAATTCCCCATCACGTTGCATGTATTTTTCCACAAGACCTTGACTTTTGCAATTACAACTATTAGAATACAAATCAAGGTAACAACAAAAATTTCAGCTTAAAGGTCTTGGCATTTGTAACTGTAATTATTAGTGTACCAATCAGAGCTGTCCCGAAGATTATAGCATATAAGATAGCAGCAGACAATAGTTAAGCGTGGAAATGAAACATCGACAGGACTGAGTGGAATAACGAGCCGAAAGCGGCAATAACAGAGGCCGTTGTATGAGTGACCAGAAAAATACTGCAAAGTGCATCGTAAGACGAAACGACGACAATACCGGTAAAATTGGCGCTTTGGTCTCCCCTGACCGCACAAATCCAGGATATGCGGATAATTATCCCTTGTTCGGCCCGGCAGTCCCGTTGAACAAACGACACGACGCCCGCCTGAATAGTTTCCATGGGAGACCCAGGCACCGGCCTGAAGAGCCGTCGGACGCTATAAAATAATGCAGTGAGATGAGCTTCTTTCTTAGAGGAGGGAAGAGCTCGTGTGAAAGCTTGCTGGATTGCTGTTATGAGGAAGTGCCTTTTTGCAAGTCTGGCAGATGATGAGTGCAGGGATCGCGACTCCGAATTCGCGGGCTGCGGTAAACCATGCTGCAAAGTCGATGATTCGGAAGAGACTAACGAATCCTCGCGCATCGCTCTGGGCGATTTTAGAGAAATATTGCTTTCCCGGTAAAGAACGACCGGCGATGTAAAACATAGATACCAGAAGCCTGCCGATAAGTATTGCCAACGGGTGGAACTCTACCATCCGTTGTCCATTTCAAGGGACATCTAACTACAAAAAACCCTTCAACTTTCTCGTCGAAGGGCAAAATCGTCAAACCGGCTGGCCGGACCGGGCAGAGGTAAGGTCCTACCAGTAACCGTTTGGAAGCATCTTCATCAGGAAGATGTCCCGTCCACCATTTGTGTAGTGCATATCCTCATCGGCGCCCGGGTCGAAATCCATCGGGGAGGAAGAAAAACCGCCCGTGATGTAGAGATTGCCGAGGTGATCCGAAGCGAAACCCCTCGTATACTCACCCCCGTAACCACCCCACACGCGTGCCCAGGTGAAACCGCCGTATGAGTCAAATTTGCTGAGAGCCATATCAGCACCATGGGCTGTTCTCCAATCCTCCCCCTCGGTTGGGTCCATATCTACGGTGTTGCTGATATGGCCGACGACGAAAACATTACCGCCCCGGACAGATATCATGTGTGAATCGTCCAGCCCGGTACCCCCCCACGCCAATGTCCATTGGTATACATCCGATGAATTGTATTTAGTCAGGAATACATCATAGTTTCCGTGCGATGTGAACTCGTCCACGCCCGGACCCGGATCAAAGTCGACCAGGTTGGAGAAATTGCCCGCGATATAAATATCACCGGCCGAGCTGATAGAAACACCTTCCGCCATGTCCGTGCCGTGCCCGCCCCAGGTGGACGTGCTGATGTAATCGCCATCCTTTGTCGTTCTGCAAAGGAACACATCCGAATTACCATTTGACGTCCGTTCATCCAATCCCGGTCCGGGATCGAAGTCCACCGCTCCACTGAACGAACCGACTGTGAATATGGACCCTGACGAATTCACAACCAACCCGTAAATCTCGTCGGATTGCGGCCCACCCCAGCTCCGGGCCCAGATTAAATCACCTTCGACGGTGAATTTACTGAGGAATATATCCTCATCACCATTATTGATGTGCATATCGACACCCGGCCCGGGATCGAGGTCGACATCGGAACTGTAGTAGCCACCGACATACACATTATCCCAGTCATCAACCGAAACAAAACGGGCACACGACATTGTTGGACCGAGCAAATTCGGGCCACCCCAGGTGCGCACCCAGATGAAATTGCCGTCGGAATCAAATTTGCTCAGATAGGCATCCCTGTTGGCATTAGCGGTAAACGATGTCACGCCCGGCCCCGGATCGAAATCGACCGTGCCATCGAAGTAGCCTGACACGTACAGGTTCTCCGATGAGTCGATATCTATCGCGAATCCCTGTTCCCCCTCACCGGAGGAATACTCCCCTGATCCCCAACTTCCTGCCCATTGAAATTCACCAAGGGTGTTGAACTTACAGATAAAACTGTCGCAGCTACCGTTCGAGGTGAGGAATAATTCTCCATCGCCGGGATCGAAATCAACCGTGTTCCTGAACAAACCTGTGACGTACAGATTGCTTTCGGAGTCAGCGATGACACCGAAGCCCCGCTCATCCCCGTATCCGCCCCAGGTTACGGCCCAGCCGTCGGTGTATCCCGGGTTCTCCGAGGAGATATCGAACTCGTACACGAAATAGGCACAGAGCGGTTCTTCCGGGAGTACAGGGGGATATCCGGTTTCCTCGGAGCGCACCTCAATCAGCATCCGTCCGGTACCCGCGTGGGTCAGTTCGCTGCCGTGGAAGTCAAGTTCATAGGTGCTGAAAGTTTCATTACCGCTCACCGGGGCGGTCATCCCGACAAAAGGCAGACCATCGAGGGATTCACCATAGACCTTGTTCAGGGAGCAATTGAAGTGGTCGTATACATCGATGCTGAGCTTAAGGTTACCGCCTCCTATCTGGTATGAATCCTCGTAGAATAATGTATTGAAAACTTCAGTTACGTTGATGTTATAAGCCTCGGCCCGATTCGCATCTTCAGGGAAATCGTCGGGGGCATCATACGGGGAGTTGCCTGAGGGAACGCGCCAGCATGCATCGATGGCATAGTTGAATATCAGCCCGCCGCTTATGTCAATCTGGTAATGCCTGGTCCGTATCTGTCCCGCACTGAACATACCACGCCTGGCTGGATCCAGTTCGGAAAGAGGGGTGTTTCCCTCGAGGCCGTCCGCGTAGTATTTATAGCCGTTAACGGTGCAGTTGTAATCGGCGGCTCCGGATGGCGTGCCGAGGAGCCCATCCTTGTAGTTGAACATCGTTTCGCCATGTGGAAATTCAGATGGGTTCCACCAGCGGCTGTATCCATCGGCATTGAGGAGGCGGGTGTCTCCAGGACCCGCCATAACGATGTCGGGATTATGGAATCCTGTATCAGAGCCATGAGTAAAGATAATGCCGCATACATCGAAGCCGGTATATTTTGTCAGGCCAAGGAACGGATGGACTATGGCAAGGTTAGCATCCAGGATGTTCCCGGTAATTTTTATCGGCCCTGCTATCCTCAGGTGGAGATTTGACGGGGGTTCAAGGAACCTCAGGGCGTTCAAATGGAAGGATGAGCCACGGAGAGGGGTTATATCCAGGTTGTTTTTCTCCGGTTCGCAAACCAGGTTAAACATGCCCAGCAAGCTGTGTGAGCCGTTCTCCCCGGTTACAGCAGGCTCTGTGGGAACCCTTGCATCAGGTGCGACCGGCGTTCCCCCATGTGAACATCCCGCGCATAGGACAAAAAAAACCCCGGCCAACAGAGCCAGAATTGCAGACTGGTGGAGTCTCATAAAAGCGCCCTCCCAGGTAATAAAGTTTCTTCTCCCGCCTGATAATTATAGCATAAACTGCGCGAGACAGAGCATAAAAGTTGCGAACCTCCAAGGTCTCTAATCCCGCGTCTTAATATCCTGATATAAGGTTATATTCTCCTCGAACTGGATGGACTGGCTGAAAGATAGGACTTTCAAAGCAGTGTTTTCGTTTGAACGAAAAGTATTGACTTATTTGCGCAGTATGGATTCCCTGCAACCGGATATTCTAAAGCCCTCTGCTGGATGCAAAAGGCTTGATTTCCCATGGCTGGCCAGACTGGTTAAAAGATAGAACTTTCAGTGCCGAGATAGCCTTCAAATAATTCATCTGGCTTGGCTGTTG
>CAZSPL010000139.1:0-10784 GCA_964608735.1 uncultured Planctomycetota bacterium
CCAGAGGAAAAGGCTCAGATTCACGGCCTGGTTGTGCGAATCAAGATCGGCGGTGATCACTCCGCCCGATGCGGTAGTGTAGCGCCAGAAATCGGAAGGGTCCGTGTAATAATCCACCTTGCCGTCATAGACTGCATTTGGCGGAATGACGTCGATTACCCCGCTGTCATCCCACGCGTTGTTCGGCTCGGTTTCCTCGGTTTCGATATCACCCGGTACGCCCACGATGAAATCGGCGGTCATAAAATCGCCGCCCTTTTCGGACACATTCAACACTGCTACCTGTGTCGGTTGTCCAGCGTAGTTGTCGGAATTGGGGTAGGACTCGTGGTCGAATGTCGAGTTGTTCGAGTCGTAGTATGGGTCGGTATCATCGCCGGGATTGTTGAAATGGTCCAGGTCGTCGTTGCCATCGGCTTCTTCGAGGTCGACTTTCTTGTGCCACCAGTTATCATTATCCCCGGTTTCGTCACAATGCCATACCAGCATGCCTTCGCCGGGAAGCAGCGCGTCATAGATCTCCTTCTTCCCATATGTGACGAGGAAATATTCATTTCCTTCCAGGCCCTGTGTCCAGAGCCTATAGACCGGCGAATTCTGCACCTGTGGATAAACCGGTACGTCATACATGTCCATCGCGACTTCGATAACGTCCGCCCACCCGAGTTTCATCCGCGACCACGGGCACATGTAGACTTCCCCCTTGCCCATCAGCGCCCAGTTTCCGACGCCCCACGCTACTTCGTCGATGAAGTGGTAGTCATATAGATCGGGAAGCCCCATCATATGCCCATACTCGTGAGCCGCCACGCGGTATGTCATCAAATATTCTCCGCAGAACTGCAACGGCCCGACCTTCACGCCGTCGATAATCCACGGCCCGTACCACGCCCATCCCCAGTAGAACGACGCCCATTCGCCGTTCGCGCCGGCATATACGAAGAACACCCCGTCCGCTTCGCCGTTATTGTCGGCATCGTATTGCGAGAAATCATAATACGGATCAACCTTATCGAGTATCTCTCCGAGCAGTACATCCAAATCCTCGTCAATATAGGTCGACTTCTCGAAGTCCGCGACCCAGCAGCCGTCAGGCTCCGCCGGATTCGCAAGCACTTCGCCGCCAAGATCGAGAGCCCCGTCGGAGCATTGCGCATAATATGAATGGGTGGTGTAAAAATCCTCGCCGAAGAACATGTTCTCCCAGTATGTCTCCCCGTGCCCGGGCTCGAATGATACGTCGGGGAATTTTATGAGTATCACGGCGCATCTCGACTCCTCGTGCGTCGGGGATTTGTTGCACTGCCGGTTGAGGAGGTCGCGGCCGAATGCCATCTCCACGAAATCCCGCTCGTCGATGACTTCATCGGAATTGGCGTCATATCTGTCGAGAAACGGTGTGATATCCGATGTTGCACCGAACTGCCGCGCGAGCCCGTTTCCGAACGCATTCATCATGCCGACCGGGTCGGGTGACGGGTTCAGCAGCGATTCGTTAAGATACTCGGCGAATTCGATCCTTTCCTCGAAGTCCGTTGAGCCTTTTATCCTGGAGATGTCATCATCCGGGGGAGGTACCACGGCGAACGCGGGAATTGACAGAGACGCGATCAATAAAACGACTATTGCGATGAGCGCGATGTATTTCATTACACCTCACCCCCAGCGGTGAGGTTGAGACGTTCATGCCTGAAGTTATATGCGACGAGATAATCCGGTTGGCTCACGAGTTTAAGATGAAACCGCGCCGCGTCCAGTACGCGGAACCTGAGCGTGCAGACCGTCCCGTTACCTTCGAAACCGAGTCCGTCGAGGCTCGAATATGCCAGTGGAAGCATCCCCGGCTGATCGAGGGGGCTGAATACGACATCCGTATCGCTCTTGAATTCTCCCCAGTCGACATCCATCGCTTCCGCGCCCGCGGGATCGAATTCCACGCGGAAGCTGAATGCATACAGTTCGCTCGCGTTTGTAACGACCACCGGGATGGTTATCTCGGTCCCGGCGGATGGCTCACCAGATAGATTGCCGAACGATAGATTTATAGATTCACCGTTGTGCCCGGGGCTTCCCGGCGACGATGGCGACCCGCCGCCGCCGCATCCGTGGAATACCGCGGCAATGATTATGAACGCAATAAACATGCGCGCCCACTTGGTGGAGAACTTCATCGTAGAATACCTCCAGTGGTTGCCTCTTGGACTCATGTTGTTAGTTGCCCAAATCAGCGTAATGAATATGCCCTGCTGAATCAGAGTTGATGGCCGGTGCGATTCAAGGAGGAAGGCCCATCTAATTCCATTTACAATTATATCGGAAAGCGGGTTTCAAATGCTACAAAAAAGGCGGACTCGGAAGCCCGCCTGGTAAATATGCCTATTGTGCGATCATCCGCTCTTCTTCAGCTTCCCGTTCTTCTTCGCATAGTACTCTCCGCATCTGAAGATGAAATACCCGAGCGGAATCAGGACGATTCCAGACAGCAGGAGTATCCCGATATCCCCAAGCAGCGACGATGTCGGGGCGTTTTCGAGAATCGCCGCCCGAATGCTCCGCAGGCTGTAAGTCCCGGGGCTGAAGGCGCTGGCTTTCTGAAGCCATGCCGGGAGGACATCGATATCGTAAAACACGCCGCTTACGAGCAATATACAGCTCTGCAGGATATACGTCGCCTGCTGGCCTTTCTCGCGCGCTATCAGAGGAAGCGTCGCCGCAATCATCCCGATCCCGAGAAACGGGATGCAGCTTACCGCGAGAACCAGTATCGCGCCGAACAAGTTCGACTCAGACAGGTTGATATGGAAAAACAGCGCGGCGAAGATAAAAATGATGAGCGCCCGCAGGAAGCTGAATGTCACCGCCATCACGCCGACACCCAGCAGATGCGCCAGCCGGCTTATGGGAGCCATGAAGGTGTATTCCAGCGTGCCTTCCCACTGCTCTATGCTCACAACCTCGCTCATCTCCTCGAAAACCGACCCGAGGAATGCCCAGATTATCGACCCTATCACAAGAAAGAGGACCATATCGTCGCGCATGAACTCCTTGCCTATCAGGCCTACGATTATCGTATTTATGATGCTGTACGCCCAGAATACGATAATCCATGCAAGGTACCTCTTGTAGAGGTGCCAGTTCCGTATGAAGAATGCCACCGCCGGCGCCCACCATGAGCGATGCCGAAGATAGCCTCCATATACTTCACTTGACGTGGTCTGTTCCATTTTATCCACTCCTCTTCAATTTCCCGTGCTTTTTGGCGTATCGCTCGCCCCACAGGAAGATGTAATAGCCGATGGGAATGAGGAGTGCCCCCATCAGCAGCAGCAAACCGGCCTTCGGAAGGAGTTCCACCGTAGGCACGCCCCCGAGAAGAGCCTCGCGCACGCCTTTCAGCGTGTATGTCGCGGGGCTCGAATAGCTCAAAGGCAGAAGCCACGGGGGAAGCTTGTCGACCTCGTAATAAATCCCGCTTACCAGGAGTATCACGCCATGGATGATCTGGGTCGTCTGGGCACCTTTCTCCGGGTTCAGAAGCGGAAGAACCGCCGCGCCGAGGCCGAGTCCGATAAACGGGGGACAGCTCGCCGCCATGATTAACAGCGTGCCGGTGATATTCGCTCCGCCCAGATCGATATGGAAAAACAGGACGGAAGCGATGAGCACCAGCGTGCAACGTATCAACCCGTAGACTATCGCGAACATGCATACGCCGAGAAGGTGCGTCAGCCGATGCACCGGGGCCATGAACGTGTATTCGAGCGTCCCTTCCCAGCGCTCCCAGGAAATCGTATGCGCTACCTCCTGGAACAGCGCAGAAAGGAATGTCCACATCAGGGCACCGATAACGAGAAAGAGCACTTTCTCATCGGCATCGCCGCCCATCATTTTCCCGATAAGCCCGAAGGCGAATGTATTTACAGTCGTGTACACCAGGAAAACGATCTCCCATCCGAGATATCGCTTGCACAGGTTCAAGTTGCGCTCGAGAAACGCATAACTTGCCTTCACCTGGTATAACGCCCTTGCGGTTAACATCGTTCTTCCTCCTTTGAATCGCGCCCTCTTACGGCGCTACTTCATCCTCCTTGATGAGTTTCTTCCCGGTCAGGTCGATGAAAACATCTTCGAGGGTCGGATTCTCGTGCTTGTCGGCGACCTTCGCCTTAAGGTTCGCCGCGGTATCCAGCTCGATGAATTTGCCCTTATCGATGATGGCAATCCGGTCGCACAGCTTGTCGGCTTCATCCATGTCGTGCGTCGTGAGTACAACCGTCGCGTTGTGCTTCTCGTTTATCTCCCGGATGAATGCCTGCACGTCCCGCTTGGACTTCGGGTCCAGCCCGGTGGTCGGCTCGTCAAGCAGGATGACCATGGGCTGGGTAAGCAATGCCCTTGCGATGGCGACCTTCTGCTGCATCCCTCGGCTGAAGTCCTCGAGCGGGTCGAAAAACCGTTTGGGGTCGAAGTCGAGCTTCTTCAGGATCTCCTGCGCCTCATTCTTCATCGTACCCATCGGCACCCCGTAAAGGCGCGCGGAATAGAGCAGGTTTTCATACGCCGACAGCTTCTTGAAGAATGCCGCGTCGACGCTCACCCGGTTGATAAGCCGTTGGACATTGGCGACATCCTTAACCACGTCGTGGCCGTGTATAGTCGCGCTCCCCGCATCCGGGAAGAGCAGCGTCGACAGCACGCGTATGAGGGTCGACTTACCCGAGCCATTCGGGCCGAGTATGCCGAATATTTCCCCCTTGGCGACTTCGAAGCTGACATCATCGATGGCCCTGACCGTTTCCCTCGTGGAATTGACCCATCGCTTCAATGCGCTCTGCTTCACCTTGCCGTTTTCTTTTCGTTTCCGGAAATATTTCACAAGTTCCCGGCATTCGATAGCGTTCATCTCAGTCTCCTCTTCCTGTGCCGTTCCCGGCTCCAGGCATTAAAAAACCCTCTCATCTTCGAGAGGGTTGATCCATTCGTCGTATGGAAATAGCTATTTCTATTTTCCATCCCCCCTGGATCTACCCTCTCCGGGCTCAGTGTGCGTATGAATAAGCGGATAAGAGTCGATTGGACACACCTTGGGCCCGAAGTTAAATGCAGTTGCGAAGGCGAACGTATTGGTTCGCATCCAGTCAACTGCTATCGTGCTTTTAATCATCATCGATTCGACTTTCTTATCCTTTCGTTCAGATTTGCTTCCCCGTCGAAAATCAGAAAGCGCGCCGAATATAAACTCCAGACACACGAGAGTCAAGAAAAAGACAGTGGTAAATCGAATTTTACCGCGATTTTTCCCAATTTTTCCCTGAAAAGTTGTATATTTTGCCGGTTTCCTGTTTATCACTTATTGCCGATAATATGAAATAATGAGGGTTTAATATTGATTGTGCCTCTGAGAGCGGCTTGAAATGCGGGTCTCCGGCAATTTAGCAAGTTCCGGCGGCATCTTTTTTCCCACAATTTACAATTTCCCCTTCCTTAAGTCCTCAGGATTGGATATAATCCAAACCCTGCCGTTTTTCGGCATTAAAACTGTTTTCAATTCCATCCTCTATAAGAACCGCCGCCCGGTGTTCTCCGACGTGGCGGTTCTTCCTTTGGGAAAAAAGGGGAAATCATTTTCACAAGCCGGTGTTTGTTTTCGATTTCAAATCAGGATTGGTGATTGAACAACCCGTGGATGGCATGCCCTTTATCCCATTCCTTTGACGGCCATATCTCGAGACATCCTCCCGATTCCGTGACGACCATCTCGTCGCCGGGGGACAGATGAAGCGCCCGGGCAAATTCGTAAGGGATGGTCATGCGCCCGCGCCTGTCGAGCTGTACCGATTTGAGCGTTGTAAGTATATGCTGGACCGCTTCCTTTTCCCTCTTCGAAAAGCCTTTGAGATTTCTCGCGGATATCTTTTTCACAAAATCGTGAGGGTGTAGAACAAGTCGATACGGCCTTCTGAGTGTCACGAAGCATGTATCATCTTTGAATATCGGCGGCTCCCGCCAGATTGCCGGGACGGTCATCCTGAGTTTCTGGTCGAGGACGCGCTTATAGGTTCCCATCGGCAGGGAGTATTGCTTCCCGTCAGCAATCATAGTCTATCTCTTCCGCCTGTCTTGCGATAGGGTCCCAGATTTCAATGCGGTCGCTATTTGCAACGATAAGCACTTCCCGCCTGAGACCGGCGATTTCGCGCTGCGGCGACGGTATAACGAGGCTCCAGTCATCGTCGAATTCCGCCGGACGCGACAGGCTGAAGTACATCCTTACGACTTCCCTGCGGCTCTCCGCTATCCCGCTGACGCGCCATCGGTCGACCGCGACCCGCTCATGCGACGCCAGGGACGACGCGAATTCCTTTTCCGGGACGAGGATAATGAACCCGGGCCTGTAACAAGTCAAGAGGAGGAGGTCTTCTTCCGCGGCAAGGACGCCCCGGAATTCTTCGGGCATGACAATCCGCCCTACCCCGTCGATCTCGGCTTTCTTTTCGATGACAATGTCGCGAAGATCCATGATTTCCGCCCAGAGACCGTAATCTTGCCCACAACATGGTGCTCACACTGCTCGACTTGCGTTGGAGCATTCTGATTTTACATCATTAAGTCAGCTCATGGAAGTAGTGATTTAAGAACATGAAGGAAAACCCCGTACGATGACGGGGTGTGTGAAAAGCGGCATAAAATAAGGGCCGCGGGGGGCTGGTCCCACCTCAGCAAATCTCCCCAATGCTAATTCGCCCCCCGCGGGTCCCAGAAGGACCCTTCTTCGCGGACGTGGTTTTACATGCAGTGATTGCCCGGCTCCTTAACGCCGATGCCGCGCGGGTGAATAAGCCGGACCATCCCGCGGGCTTTCCGACATTGCATGTGTACGAATAATTTCTTCGGGCAAGCGGCGTGTGCAAATCCCGCCTGCATGAATAGCCTGGAGATAGATACGAGTTTCGGTTAAATTTTCTTTTCATGGTGGATAATCCTGGTGAATGGATAAAATAAAATGAGCGGCACGGATGGAAATCTTCAAATTGACAAAGGGGGAAAACAGATGTACATAAGATACATACCACCTGAATTGCATGCCGTCAATACGTCAATAATATTTACCGGGAATAATTTTAATCAGTAACGATTCTGAAATAGCTCGATACGGCCGGGCCCTTCCATTGCCGCGATAGGCCTTTTGTGGTATATTACGTCGGCCTTCATGACCGGTCAATGGCCGGTCGAAGCGAGGCGACGTGGGGCTGTAGCTCAGTTGGGAGAGCGCTAGAATCGCACTCTAGAGGTCCGGGGTTCGAATCCCCGTAGCTCCACCATATTTGAAATGAAACCTGCATTGGCAGGTTTTTTTACATGAGAAAATCCCCGCGCCGTCGCGGGGATATGTAAGGGTGGATCTATGCTGTTTTAGTTATTGCTTCTTTCTCATATCTTTCTTCGCCTGCTCGTCTATATTCCTCAGGGCAGCGGATGCCGCGCGCCGGACATCGGGATTGGATTCGCTCAACATCTTTATCAAGGTCTTGATAAGTTTCTGATCGTTGCCATAATGCCTGAGCGCACCGGCGACGGCTTCGCGCACGCGCGAATGATTGTCGGCAAGTGCTTTCAGTAATGCCGGGATGGCCCCTTCCTGAGCGCCGAATTTATCAAGGGTCTGTGCGGCGCTTGCGCGGACCCACTCGCTCTGATCCTCAAGCATGCGTATCATGGCCTCGGCTACGCCCGGCGCCGGGCCAAGCCTGCTCAGGGATTCAACCGCCGTCATCCTCGCTCCCCACGAAGGGTCGGTGAGAGCGTTCAACAACTGTTCCGGTTTCTCTTGCGTGGTCATCTGTATTGCACCTCACTCACATATACCCCGGAACTCTCCGGCGGCTCATCCCGGAAGGGATTGCGAATCCTCCGGGAAGGGTGTATGGCTAAACCATAGAGCCGCTTCAATCTTGCCCAGTTTGTCAGGCCCACCCAAATCCGGCCTCATCAATATAGATGCGAAAATACCGGAAAAAAATCCCCTTTCCAATCGGCCTTTAAAAGACTTCATAAAGGGGATACGAGAAATTCAATGCGCGAGGGGGGACTTGAACCCCCATGAGGAAGCCCTCACTAGGCCCTCAACCTAGCGCGTCTACCGAATTCCGCCACTCGCGCATTAGTTCTTCAGACAAATTTTAGCTTATCAACAATGTTAAGGCAAGGTTTTTCGGCGCCGTGAGTCAGTTTGCTTTATCCCCCGGATTTATCCTGATCAGCCCGTTTTTTTCAAGGGATGAAATGAACTCACTGACCCTCGCTACGCACGGCTCTATGCGTTCGCCGAAATGCTTCTCCGATTCCACGATTATCTGCCTTACGCTCATTTTGCCGTCGCATAGCCGATAGATGAAGCTGCCGATCTCGTCAAGTTTCACGACATACATCTTACGGAGCTTCAACAGCGAGCAGAACGCCTTCCCGAAAGCATTGCTGAATTTCGGGACCTCTATTTTAATCAGCCCTGATTCGTCGCAAGAAGCCCGGTGCCTGGACAGTGGATACATATCCAGGAGGTTTTCCACTTTAGCCGGATTCACTAAAAATGCTTACTCCTGTCGCTGCCTGCCGGCGAGACATATCGAAATAAATCCGAGTACAATTATCGCAATGACTACAATGGTCAGCGCCCAAACCATGGTCTCCGACAGCGCGATCGTCGTGAGCGGAAGCGTCGCGCCAAGTATCAGCGGTATGGCAAGGCCTATTCCCACGAGCGCCTCTCCCGCGATAAGCCCGGAGCCGAGAAGGATACCGCGCTGGATTGACTCGAAGACGCTCCTGTATCCGAGGCCCACTTTTCTCCGCCATACCAGCAGGTGAATCAGTCCCCCGATGAAAATCGGGACCGACATACTCAGCGGAAGGTAAATTCCTACGGCAACCGCCATCACATATGTCCTGACCTTCGCTTTCGACATCTTGAGTATCTCATCGAGCACGATAAGGATAATGCCGATAACCGCGCCGGCTATCAGCATGTCCCATGGCAGGCCCTTCCGCTCAAAAATCATACGTGTCAGGTTCGCGAACAGGTTGGCTTGTGGAGCGGCGAGATATTCGACGCCCTCCGTAGTTCGCTCGAATCCGTAGGAGTTTTTCAACAGGAAGAGTATCGGCGCGATGGCGAACGCCGGCACCATAACCCCGATGCACTGCGTAATCTGCTGCAGGCGCGGGGTAGCACCCACGAGATATCCCGTCTTCAGGTCCTGCGAAATATCCCCCGCCGTGCATGTGGCGCAGCATACGACGCCGGCGATACCGAGCGCGGCGAGCATTCCCGCCTCCCCTTTCATCCCGGCGGCGATGAGCAGGATCGATGCGAATAGAAGCGCGCATATCGTCATTCCCGAGACCGGGCTGTTGGATGACCCGACCAGTCCTACTATGTATGACGCCACGGCAACGAAGAAGAATGAAGCTATAACCATTATCACCGTCGAGAATATCCCGAGGGCAATGTTATGCGTGAAGTAGATATACAGTACCGCCGTCGCGATGAAGATGATAAGGCACGATTTCCAGATGAAGCCTATCCCGAGATCCTTCTCGGTGCGCTTTATCGTTGCCGATGCGCCATTTCCTATGCTCGAAAGTGTCGTCTTGATGGAATCGGCGATGGCCTTCCTGATGGATATGATTGTCCACAGCCCTCCCACGACCATCGCGCCCACGCCGAGGTACCGGATTTTCGTATCCCAGACTTCCCACGCGATATCCATCGCCGAAGCGTCGCTCACAGCCTGCGCCGATGAGATTATCGGTATCGCGATTATCCAGGCGATAACGCCGCCGAGGAACACGAGAGATGCGACATTCAGCCCGACGATGTATCCGACCGACATAAGCAGGGGGCTTATCTCGCTGCCGAAGTAGTAGACGGTGTTCCCGGTGCCGTGCCAGGCCGTTTCAAATGCACCCTTTACGTAGCCGAAGAGGTTGGCGAGAAGCTTGAACATCGCCCCGGCAAATATTCCTATGAATATGTAGGCAATACCGATGCCCCCGGTTTCGCCCGCCTTCAGGACCTCGGCGCACGCGACACCTTCGGGAAACGCGAGTTGCTTTTCCTTCACGATAAGCGCGCGCCGCATGGGGATCATGAACAACACCCCGAGAAGGCCGCCGAGAAGGGCGATAGCGGTCGTCTCCAAGAACTTGAATTCATCCCATACGCCGATGATGACAAGCGCAGGAACGGTGAAGATGATCCCGGCGGCGAGCGATTCCCCGGAGGAAGTCATGGTCTGCACGATATTGTTTTCGAGTATCGTCCCCCGCCTGAGTACGCCCCTGAGTATTGCCATGGACATCACGGCCGCGGGTATCGATGCGCTCACGGTCATGCCGACCTTGAGCCCGAGATAGCAGTTCGCCGCTGTCATTAAGAGACCGAGAATTATGCCGAGTACAATCGACTGGACGGTAACCTCGGCGATATTTTTCTCCGCTGGAACATAGGGGACGAATTCGTCGCTGGACATCGTCTCCTCCGGTGAGATGGATTATTGAAAGTATGAGCCTCCTCCTGGGACTAATCATATCTAATCATTTGTGAATTTGGAAGTATTAAAAAAAAAGCCCGGCAATCCACCGGGCATGAGTTCGGTTTAGATGCGGGCTTATTCAGTAATGAATGAATTAATCAGGCAGCTTATGAAGAATGCGACCCCCATGTACGTAATAAACCGGCGCATCCCCTCATCCATACCCTTGATGCCCCGCGTGCTCTGGCCGGC
>CAZSPL010000140.1:0-10227 GCA_964608735.1 uncultured Planctomycetota bacterium
TTCGGCCATGATTCCGAGAATGTCGTCGGCGCGAAGCTTCATTTTTGTAACAACATTGCTGAAATTACCTTCCTCGAGCGGATTGATGAATGTCGCGCCTTTGCCGCATCCCGATGTAACCGACCTGACAATCGCCTTGAAATCGTCGGGTATCTCTTCATCCGTATCTATCATGACCGTATCAAGCCGGTCGTTTATTTCAATAGAGCGAATTTTATCCGGCGCTGAAATAATGCATTCGCCGTATAGAAATCCGACCGCGAGTTCTTTCAATTCCTGCTTCAATGCATGTATAGCGATGAGTTCCTGCCCGTTCAGCCATAAGCGTATCGAGCTCTCCCTTACAACCGGGTCAAGGATCTTCTCGAAACCGGCTCCTTTGGTGTACCTGCTAACAGGCATCTTGTAATAAAGTTCTTCACTCTGCATCCCGGGTCACTTCCCAATTCTTGAGATCCTCCGGCGTATTCAGGTTCGCGAACGGCTTCTCGTCATCGAAAAATACCGCGACATGCGGCGACGCCTTGAACAACTCGTTGACGCTGAACTTACGTGATTCAATCGCCTTTTCCATCTCCGGCAGAATCGTTCTCCTCGCTACGGCGCAAAGTGGATGAGTCCCCGACGGCGTCTCAGCGAATATTACCCTCACATCGGGATTCGCGGCGGCGGTATCGATGATACGCCGCAGTTCCGCATCGGTTATGCCCGGCATGTCACACGCCGTAATCAAGATTTCATCAACCTCGGTGTTGGTGAAAATACTGTGAATGCCGCTTATGGGCCCGCAGTCCTCGCAAATATCACGCACCAACGGCATACCGAATTCTTCAAACGCCGCGACGTCATTCGCGGAAATATAGATCGCATCAATCCCGGCGCGCTTTATCGCATCTTCAAGCATCCTGATTACGGGCGTGCCGTTAATGCCGATTCGGCCTTTGCAGTTGCCGAACCGCTTACTTTTTCCACCCGCCAGTATTACCGCGCATATGCTCAAACCTTGTTGCTCCATTCGCGAGGGAATACCATCACGCCGTGAGCTTTGAATGATGCATAAACCTCATCACCGATAGTAATCCCCATTCCCGATAAGGAATGAGGGGTTATAACTGTAACAATCGGTACGCCGATGTCAACCACCGCCTGTATTTTATCTCCTGTTTCAGACAGACTTACAAGCCTGCCTCTCATGCTGTTTCGCATACTGCTCGACAATGCTTCACTCGAAAGCACAACCTGTTCCGGTGGTATCGCGATATCGACATCGCCCGAATATACGCCGGACGCGATAATGCATAAATCCGAGCCGATAATAACCTGCATCTCGCCATCCTTCACTACGGCGCGCCCGCTGTACACATTACCGGCGATATACGGCACCGGACGCCCATGCGTGAGGATATCCGTCCTGACGGCGACCATACGCGCCAGTTCGAGGTCATGGGTCGCGACGATTATCGTTACATTCCTGCGCCGGTTCAGGTCGGTGAGTATCGCGGCAATCTTTCGCGCGCTCTGACGGTCGACGCTCGCGGACGGCTCATCGAGGAGGAGTATTTCCGGTTCCAGCGCAAGGGTGCGCGCGATGGCGACCCGTTGTTTCTGTCCCTCGGAAAGTGTCCGTGCGTTCCGCCGCTGCAGCCCTTCAAGGCCGACCATGCGCAGGGCATCCGCGACCTTGCCCGAACGTTCCCGGCGGGTCATGCCATCAAGTCCGAAGCCGACATTACGCGCGACCGATGTGGAGAACATCACCGGGTTCTGCAGGACAATCCCGATACGCCGCGTCGGGCCTCGGAGAATCCTGCTATCAAGCTTGACGGTTCCTTCATAGTCAGTGATCAAACCCGCGATTAACTCAAGCAGCGTCGATTTACCGGTCGCATTCGCGCCGAGAAGCGCCACCGATTCACCCTTCGCGACCTTCCACGACAGGATGTCGAGAACCGGCAGGTCTCCGTATGATTTCTTTATGTTATCAATCTCAAGCACTTTTTTTCAACTTGACGCTACTTTCTCCCGGCACCCTGCAACAGATGGAGCAGCCCGTTTACAAGCAACGCGATGCAGAACAGTACGATGCCGAGGGCGAGTCCGAGGGCGAAATTACCTTTGTTATGTTCGAGGGCTATCGCCGTTGTGATTGTTCGCGTGAATCCGGCGATATTCCCGCCGAGCATCATGGCGATGCCTACCTCGCCTATCGCCCTTCCGAATCCTGCGATGATGGATGCCGCTATGCCGAATCTCGATTCGCCCGCGATCAGCCAGCTTTCCCGCCAACGCCCCGCGCCGAGCGAACGCGCGGTTTTCCTCAGCCTCGGGTCGGCATTTGCTACCGACGCCAATGTGTAGGCGGCCATTATCGGGAAAATGAGCACTGCCTCGCCGATGATGACGGCCCACGGAGTGTAGAGCCACTTCGCGGCGCCGAATATCCCAGAGCGCGAGAGAAGGCCATAGAGCAGCAGCCCGATAACGACAGTCGGCAATGCCTGCAGCGTGTTGATGATGGTGATGACGATGCGCCTTCCGGCGAACTTCGATGAGGCCACAAGGTAGCCGACCGGTACTCCCGTCAATGACGCGATGATTGTGGCGATTACGGAAATTTTTACCGAGGTGAATACAATAAACCATAGCTCGGGGTCTCCCGAGCGCAAGAGAAGCACGGCATTATGAAACGCATCTTCGAACAAATTAAGTTATCCTGTTGCCCAGCCCGCCCTGTCGCACCTCCACCCGGGAGAGATATTCTACTGTTTTTAACCGGCTTTGTAATCGGGATGGAAGAGAATTTCGCCATCCTTTTTAAATGCGCCTACGGCTTTCTGCCCTTCATCGGAGCACAGCCAGTCGATGTATTTCATCGCGAGGTCGTACTTGATGTCCTGATGCTTCTCCGGGTTGACCGCGATGATGCCGTACTGGTTCTTAAGCGAATCATCCCCCTCGCTTACGATGACTAGGTCGAGCTTGGATTTATACGAAAGATATGTTCCCCTGTCGGCGATGAGATATGCGCCTTTTTCGTGCGCCATGTTGAGCGCCGCGCCCATCCCCTGGCCGATGGAGAGATACCATTCGCCCGTCGGCTTTACATACCTGAGGATAACCTCCTCTCCCTTGCTGACGATGGTATCAGCTTTCTCCTCCAATGGCAGGCCGGTTTGCCGCCACAGGCTCTGTTCCCGGCGATGCGTGCCGGAATCGTCGCCGCGGGAAATGAATGTCGCTCCGGCGGCGGCGATCTTGGCGAGCGCTTCGGTTATGGTGTCGGTTTCCAGAACACCGGCGGGATTATCCGGCGGGCCGAGGAGTATGAAGTCGTTGTAGAAAACTTCCCGGCGGTCGATGCCGTATCCGTCGGCGACGAATTTCTTCTCGCCTTCGGTATCGTGCACCAGGATGAGATCGGCATCGCCATTCTCCCCGGCGCGTATCGCCGCACCGGTTCCCAGCGAGACGACCCTCACATCGATGCTGGTCTTCGCGGTGAACAGGGGATTCAGGTAGTCGAGCAAGCCGCTGTCAAATGTGCTCGTGGTAGTTGCCATGGTGATGTAGTGCTTCGCCGCGGCAACATCGGGTTTGACATCAACCCGAGCCGATGGTTTCTCCGCCTGCTGTCCGCAAGCGATAAAAAACATCGACAGAATCGCGATAAAAAGCAGCGCCTTGAGTTTCATTTCTCTCTTCACCTTCTCCATGCTACTCGGCTTGTTCTTCTACTACCTTTTCAGTTTCGGCAACCTCATCATCATCTTCATCGTCATCTTTCCCGTTAAGCAAATCGCCGCTTTTGAAATTATACTGGAAGTTGACGAACAGGATATCGTCATCGAGGTCGGGATTGATACCGTCATTCGTATCCTTCGCCATGTAGTTGAACTGCACCCTGATATCCGGTTCGAGAAGATAGTTCAGGCCGAGCGTCCAATTGTTCTGGTCGGTCGCGAGGGGCGAGCCGTGAGCGGTGTAGGAATAGTTGTCATACCGCAGACCCGCTTCAATGCTGTCGTTTATCGGCACGAAAACCTTCGCTTCCCATCCCGAATAATCCAGGTTCTTCTCGCCCGTGTGAAAGAAATCATCATCGATCACGCCACCGCCGTACATGAGCGCGAAACGCGCCGCCGGACAATCGTATCGCGCGTCGAGCGAATGCGATTGTCGTTTCAGGTCGAACACGGTTTTCTCATCGTTGAACAGGACATTGTCGTGGTTGTTGACCGAGTAATGCCCGCCGATGGTGAGGTTCTCCGTGGGCATCCAGTCGAGCCTCAGCCCGTAGAAATAATCGCCGAACTCGTTGGAGAAAATGAATTCCTTGCTTTCCTTGCCGCCGATGTAGAGGCTGTGCCCGAGACCGTTGCCTATCATGAAGAAATAATCGAATGTCTCGCGGCCGTCCTCGTCCCTGAAGAGGCCCTTGACGCCGATACCGGCATCGCGGTAATAGGAGCGGTTCCCGTAGAATGAGCTGTAGTAGCTCGTCCTGGAAAGGGACCAGTCGGTGAGAAGCGCATTGAGGGTCGAGCGGGAGATGAAATCGAGCTCGGAGTTGGGCGAAAGGGCCTCATAGGTCGACGGGACTTTCATCTGGCCAAAGTAAAGCTGCAAATTCTCCTGGGGATACCAGTGAAGGTAAAAGTCGAGGAGATCGACCTTCTCTTCGAGCTTCAACTGGAATTTTCCGCCGAGCTGCCTTTCGGGATCGTCATAGGTGAAGCCGAGCCTGCCGTTCTTGATATTGAATCCCGATACGTCATCGGCGGCGGGATCCTGCGTCGACTCCTGGACGATGCCGTTTTCGTTTCCCTCGTGAAGCGTCCACCAGAAATCGAGCAGTCCTTCGACCTCGAATTCACCTTCGGCGAAGGCGGGCGACGCCGTCAGTATCGCCGATATGGCGATAACAAGTAATATTGCGGTTTTCATGTTTGCTCCCTCAGCCGGCGTGCTTAGTCCACGTTATGACCGTAGATGATGAAAATGTCGTCGTCGATAGCGGCCCATCCGCCCTGCAGGTAATCCCATTCCTCGACTCCGTCGGGCATGGGGTCAATGCGGATACAGACCGCGCCTCGAACCATGCTTCCGGCGTTGTGGTCGGCGTCCGGGTCGTAGTCGTATCCGTCATCGCAGTTGGTCGGGGAATACTTGGAGCCCCTGTCGGGCAATCCCGGCTCTTCCTGTGGAACAATAAGCCTGAACGGCCCTTCGCCCTCGATAGTGCCGTTGACGGGGTCGTAATAGGACTCTTCCATCATCACGCCGTCGTGCATCCATGCGATCGCAAGGTAGTAATCGCCATCGATGGTATCCAGGTCGTTCAACCCGGCGGGGATATCGGTGGGATATGTGACGAAACCGCACTCTGTTCCGAGGGTACCGACATCGAGACCCGCGTCGTAAATCGGGTCGGGATAATTCATGTTGACTTCATCAATCGTATAGGTTTTCTGGAAACCGTCGGGCGCGCTTATGGTTACGCCGTTTGCGCCGGTAAGATCTATCCCGAGGTTTTCGAGAAGGTCCTTGATGCTCACGCCTGTATAGTAAGAATAGTCGTCGAACTGCTGCTTGGTAGTATTGCAGAGCAGGAACTGTGTGAATGTGTCCGCGGTCATCGCCTGAAAATCGGACCTCTTCACGACAATCGTGGCCGCGACGGGCTGTCCCGGCTGGCTCTGCTTGAGCCCCGGATGCCTTACCGCGTTGAGCTCGGTCTTGTTGATATAGCCGTCGCCGTCGGAATCCATCGTCTCGATAGCGTAGATGGCGGGTATATCCCTGCCCTCATCCATGTAATCTTTGCCGTATGGATTCAGGGTCTCGTAATATGTGTGCCCCCCGCTTCCATGCACCATCAACTCGTGGCACCAGTCGCAGGCGTTGCCTACCTGTGAGTCCCCATCCATCTCGCCCGTATGACATGTTCCGCAGTCATCGAGCTTTGTTCCCACAAGGGCGTTGTAGACCCTTACGAGGTTATTGACATCGACATCGTTCTCATGGCCCTTG
Source organism: uncultured Planctomycetota bacterium (assembly GCA_964608735.1). Taxonomy (GTDB): domain Bacteria; phylum JAJVIF01; class JAJVIF01; order JAPKYR01; family CAZSPL01; genus CAZSPL01. Next base: position 6,031 of record CAZSPL010000140.1, read on the forward strand.
TATGCCCTTGAAGATACGATCACTGCCGATGATCCGCTGTTGCATCCGATGAATGCCGCGAATGTGAAAATCATCGCAAACAGCAAAATCAAACCAAGTTTCCTGTAACTCATCGCGCTCAATCCTCCTGAAGATGTAGTTATGCGCTACATGGCGTTATGCCGTGATTTGCATAACGGGCGTTATGTAATCTTAAACATATCGCATTGTCAATAATAATCTGCGGAAATTCCAAAAATAGCTAAAGAAGAGTATTGGCTCGTACTGGTTCATGGGCTAAGATGTGATTCAAATGATCGACGACAAAAAAGAAATAATAAAACCGCGCAACCTTTCCGGATTCCCCGACTACCTCCCCGGCCCGGCGCTGTGGCGCACCGAAATCATCGAAGCCATACGCGGGGTGTTCGAGTCGTTCGGATTCCAGCCGCTGGAAACCCCCATACTCGAATGGGCGGAGATTTTGTTCGGGAAGTACGGCGATGAAGGCACCCGGCAGATCTACCGTTTCCGCGATCACGGCGACCGCGATGTCGCGATGCGTTTCGACCACACGGTGCCGCTCGCGCGCGTCGTCGCGCAATATCAGAACGAGCTTCCCCGCCCGTTCAAACGCTACTGCGTCGGCCCGGCGTTCCGGGGGGAGAGGGCCGCCGCTGGAAGATATCGCCAGTTCACCCAGATGGACTGCGATATAGTCGGTGTTAAATCGACCATCGCCGATGCCGAGATAGCATGCATCATGGTGAAATCGATCGAAGCGCTCGGCATCGACGGCTACAAGCTTCGGGTGAATTCGCGCGAGATAGCGGTGGCGTTCTGCCGCGACATCCTGAAGCTGACCGAGCATGAAATCGCGCAGGCCCTCAGGGTCGTAGACAAACTCGATAAAATAGGCCTCGAAGCTGTATCCAAAGAACTCCGATGCGATATCGACCAATGCCGGAAGGAACAGATGTGGCGCGAATATGAAGTAGACAAGACGGACAATCCCGACACGCCGCCACCGCTCGAGCTTCCGCCCGCGATATCGGACAAGCTTCTCTTGCTCGTCAGTTCGAAAACCGATTCGAACGCCGGGACAATTTCCGCGATGAAGGATATCGTCTATGGCAGCCCCGATGCGTTACTCGGCGTCGAGGAACTTGAAAAATGCATCGCGTGGCTTCCCCACTTCGGCGTACCCGCCGACGCGGTCACCGTCGACCCGTCGGTAATCCGCGGGCTGGATTACTACACCGGCATCGTTTACGAGACATATATTAACGGGCATGAGAATTTCGGGAGCGTCATCGGCGGCGGGCGCTATGACAAGCTCATCGGCAAATACTCGGGCCAGGATATCCCGGCCGTGGGAACATCCATCGGCATCGACCGCCTGATGGACTGCCTCGAACTCGTGGGGATGTCCGGCGGACGGATGTCGAATACCGATGTGCTCATAATAAATTTCGACGATGAATTCATCCCGGATTACCTCGACCTTTCGCGCAAACTCAGGGAGTGGGGAATCAATAACGAAGTCTACCCCGAACGGCGCCACTTCGGCGACCAGGTGAAATACGCCCTCGCGAAGTCGATCCCGTTCGCGCTGATCCTTGGAGAGGAAGAGAAGACGCGGGGCGTCGTTCAAGTGAAAGACCTGTCCACGAAAGACCAGGTCGAAGTAACCAACGATGAATTGAAAAATGTGATTTTCGCGAAGCTGAAACGTCCGGGTGGCTAAGGGGCTGTGTCGTGTCCGGGCTTCTTTACACCCGACTTCGACTCTACGAGCGCTCGCGCCTTGTTATATATCCCCTTCGCATCGAGACCGTATTTTTCGCGCAGGATTGACTGGCTTCCATGCTCGATGAATTTATCCGGCAGGCCGACCATATCGATGGCGCACTGCGAGCCCCGGTGGTGAAGCAGCTCGCTTACCGCACTTCCGAATCCACCCTGAATAACATTCTCTTCGCATGTAAGAATTCCACCGGTCAATCGGGCCTTTTCGATGATGAGCGCTTCATCGAGGGGCTTGACGAATCGCGCATTGACGACGCACGCTTCGATGCCGTCGTCGGCGAGAAGCTCGGCGGCATCCATCGCGGGGATGGTCATGTAGCCGATGGCGAGGATGCAGATATCATCACCCTCGCGCAGGACTTCCGCCTTGCCGATGGGCAGCTTGTTGAATCCTTCCTCTATCTTTACTCCCACTGCGGTCCCCCGAGGATAACGAAGCGCAATTGGCCCGGAGTGGGCTATGCCGGTGTAGACCATGTCCTTGAGCTCGTTCTCATCCTTCGGCGACATGATGACCATGTTGGGAATCATCCTGAGGTAGCTCAGGTCGAACGCGCCCTGGTGGGTCTCGCCGTCGTCGCCGACGAGCCCTCCCCGGTCGAGAACGAAAAACACGTGCAGGTTCTGGAGAGCGACATCGTGAATCATCTGGTCGAACGCCCGCTGGAGGAATGTCGAATAAATGGCGACGACCGGTTTCATACCGCCCCGCGCGAGCCCCGCGGCGAATGTCACGCCGAACTGTTCCGCGATGCCGACATCGTGGAAACGGTCGCCGAAGCATTTGCCGTAATTGCTCGTCCCGGTGCCGTCCGCCATCGCCGCCGTTATGACGACGACCTTCTCATCCTGGTGCCCGAGCATGCAGAGCGCTTCACCGAATACCGAGGTATACGACGGGGCGATGCCGGTTTTACGCTCGATCTTGCCGTCGATGACATTGAACGATCCGACACCATGGAATTTCGTGGCATCCTTCTCGGACGGGTCATACCCCTTGCCCTTCTTGGTAAGGAAGTGAACGAGTATCGGGCCGGCATCATCGAGCTTCTTGACCGATTGAAGTATCTGTAACATGCCGGGCAGGTTATGGCCGTCGAAGGGGCCGAGGTAGGTGAAGCCCATCTCCTCAAAGATAACCGCCACTTTCGACGGGCTGAAAAAATAGAACAGCGATTCCTGTAAGGCATCAACCGTTCGCGCGAGGAATTTGCCTATCCCCGGGATGCGGCGGAAGAATTTTATGACTCCCGCTTTTATATTTCTTATCGTGGGTACGGTTCTCAGTTTCGTCAGGTGCCTGCTGAACGCGCCAGTGTTAGGGCTGATGGACATGCCATTGTCGTTCAGGATGATGATGAAATTCGACCCAAGCTCGCCGGCGTTGTTCAGGGCTTCGAGGGCCATTCCACCGGTGAGGGCGCCGTCGCCGATCATGGCTATCACGAATTCATCTCGCCCTTCGAGGTCGCGGGCCTTGGCGTAACCCATCGCGGCGGCGAGGCTCGTGGATGCATGCCCCGCGGCGAATGCGTCGTGTTCGCTCTCTTCGGGCTTGGGGAATCCGGAGATACCGCCATGTGTTCGAAGGGTGTGGAAGCGCTCCCTGCGTCCGGTGAGAATCTTGTGCGTATATGCCTGGTGGCCGACATCCCAGAATATCTTGTCGACGGGGCTGTTGAAAACATAGTGGAGGGCAAGGGTGATTTCGATTACGCCGAGGTTCGGGGCGAGATGTCCACCGGTATGGCTTACAACTTTGATAATCTCTTCCCGAAGCTCGCGCGACAGCTTGCGCAGGTCCGCGATTCCCAGTTCGTTCAGGTCATTCGGGCTGTTGATCGTATCGAGGATCCTGATCCCTTTATGATTGTTATTGTTTTCCAAATCAGTTACCGCGAATATTCTCCAAGACATTCTGGACCATTTCCATCGCCTGCCTGCCAGTATCCAGCGCTTCGTTCACCGAACGGATGGTATCCACCAAACCGCTGTTACCGCCGGCTTCCTCGAATGCCCCCGGCACTTCACCGATAGCCTCGCCTGTCTGGTCGTAGCTCTGTAGACGCCTCGACGCGCGCATGCCGTCCCGGCTGCTCCTGCATCTGTGCGTGAACATGGCTATCAGGCCGCCTATAGCCAGGGCGGATGCTACGCCGATAATCAGTCCCTTGGCGAAGTCCTTCGTTTCCATGGAATCCTTCAATTGCTTATCACTCCCTTGATTCATGACGATGACCCTCCGAAATCGAATCTCTTATTATTCTATCACCTATTATATTCATTTTCGAACACTTGGGTTCGAACTTTGCAAATTTCAGGCCCCGGCGCGTCTCAGATATACGGCAAGCAATGTGAGGTCGGCGGGACTCAGGCCCGTGCCAGGTGAGTCGATCAGGCCCCAGCGAT
>CAZSPL010000141.1:0-10218 GCA_964608735.1 uncultured Planctomycetota bacterium
ACTGAGCCGCGTTGAACTGCAAGTGCGTTGACGATGTGGTTCCAACAAGACTTGTGAAGCCATCGAGCCCGGCATAGGGAGTGACGTCGGCATAGACGGCATACTCCGGCGAGCCGTTGCCCGTCCAGTTTACATCGAGAGCCGTAACGATGTTGGAGCCGTTGCGGATTGACTGGAGCATTACATTGCCGGTGACCGGGTTGGCCGGGCTGCTCGATGACACCGCCGCGGTGTGAAGGAAATACATCGCCTGCGGGACGCCGGGCAATTTATCCTGGTAGCCGGTGACCTCACTTTCGACGGTAATCAAAATGTCGATGCCGTCTTCAGCGGGCGTGGCGTTGGTGATGTCGATCTCATAGGTGCTGAATCCCTCGCCGCCTCCGATGGGGGATGCGGATTCGACGGCCGCGAAATTACCGGGGCTCTCGACGTGAACTGTATTCAATTCGGTATTGTAATGGTCGTAAACGTCAATCGATAACTGCAGATTGCCGCCGAGTGCGCCTTGGCCGTCGTTGAAGAGGGAGTTGGCTGTTTCCGTGACATCGGCTCCCCAGGCTTCCTCGCGGTTCGCGGCCGGGGCGAAGTCATCGGGCGCGCTGAAGGGCGGATCCCCGTCGGGGAATTGCCAGCAGGCGTCGACCGCGTAGTTGAAGACGAGGCCGTCATCGCCGAGTTCGAGTTCAAAGCGCCTGATATTCTTCTGTCCGGCGGAGAACAATCCCCTGTCTGCGGGGTCGACGGATAGGTAATTCTCATCGACGTCGAGTTCGTTTGAATAATATTTATACCCGTTAAGAGTGCAGTTGAAATTTCCGACCGAATCGGGCGCGCCGAGCAGGCCGTCCTTATAGCCGAACATCGTGCCGTCCTGCGGAAATTCCGACGGGTTCCACCATCGCGTGTAGCCGTCGGGATTCAACAGGCGCGTGTCGCCGTCGCCGGTCATCACGATATCGGTATCGGCGAATCCCGAGACCGAGCCGCGGCTTATGAAGATACCGCAGACATCGAATCCGCTGAATTCAGTCAGCCCGAGGAACGGATGCCTGAGTCCGATATCGGTGGTAATCAGGTTGCCGTTGAATTCGAGGCCGTCGAGGCTCAGGTTCACGAGGGCGGGGGGTTCGAGGAATACGAGGGCGTTCAGGTGCATGTCGGCTCCCCTGAGGGTGACGACATCCACCGTTTCGGACGCCGGGTCGCAGATGAACTGATAGAGGCCCCAGAGATGGTGCGACGTGTCCACCGTCTTGGCGGGGTGTACGTCTGCATCAACGGCCAAGGGGCTGGGACTGGAGCATCCTATAATAAGGATAAACGAGACAAGCATAGCCGCGGCTATGAAGCTGAAAATTCCTTTGTGCATCACACTTCCTCCGGCTGAAGAGGTTTTATCAATAATATTGATGCCCTGCGGGCAGCTAATAATAGAAGCCGCGAGTCAAAAAAGCCCCGGCCGTACCGGGGCGATGGTTTCGCTTGCGGAAGCTATTCGTATGTATGGTCGCTGAACCAGGGCAGTATCCAGTGCGTTTCATAGTCCCAGCCAGTTGTCCATATCCAGATTTCATCAAGATGCTTTGGAGCGTCCATGCCAAGCGACATAAGATCGATGGTCTCGCGTTCGTGCCATTCATTCAGAGGGACATACGATTCATGTTCGAAGTATGCGCTATCGGGGTGGTAGGTGTGAAATTCAGCTATGTCCCATTCCCAGACGTAATTGTATTGAGTAGTCGCGTCATCCTTGATGAAACCGTAATGGACATAGCGCGGTTCGTCGTTCTGGTTTTCGTAAAATATCCAGAAATGCATCGGGAAATCGCCCCATCCCCCGTACTGGCCCCACCAGCCATCGCCGGGGCAGCCTTGTGTGATAAGTTTGAAGAAGATGTTGAAGTACAGGTGATCGTATTCGCTTACATCGATGTCCAGGATTTGCATAGCCCTTGATTGGCCGCCGTCACTGCCGGAACCGGTCCGGTTAAACCGTGCATGGCGTTTGAATGTGTTGTTATCCTCTATCGTATTCGTGATTGCGCCCTGGCCGCCCTGTACGATAGTCCAGTCATCCCATGTTTGATCCCAGAGGTTGCCGTTTGAAATGACCGGCAAGGGGTCGATCATTCTTATCTCCACAACATCCGTGGTGAATCCACCGGAGTTGGACACTTTGAGAGTCGCTTCGTAAACGCCCTCCTCGGTATACGCGTGAGTTGTGTCACCGGTGGTACTGCTTGACCAGTCGTATGTGCCGTCGCCCTCGAAGTCCCATTCATAGAGGTCGATGTCGCCGGATGAATCGTTGCCGTAGAAATCACCGTCGAAATTGATAAAACCGATCGTGGGAATGGCATCGGCGACCGCGGTGGGCGGAGGGCCGGATGGCTCGTCGGAGACAGTTGCATAGTACATCTTGTAGGCGGCGGTTGTCGTGCCGGGGATGAAATCCTGGAAACCAATATCCTCGGTGTTCGCGGTGAGGAGAATCATCAGGTCATCGCTCGATTCAATTGTCGGTCCGTTTATATCGAGCGCGAAGGTTGAGTATTCTCCGTTTCCGCCGGTGGGTCCCGATTCAATCATCGCGAATGCACCGGTGGACTCGACGCGTATTGTATTCATTTCGCAGTTGTACCAGTCATAGATGTTGATTTCCAGCGAGATATTTCCGCCACCCGCGCCGCCGTAGTACCACAGGCTGTTTGCGGTTTCATGCACGTCGATGCACCATGGTTCCACGCGGTTGGCCTCGGGGGCGAAATCGTCAGGCACCGACCATGGCGGGTCGCCACCGGGGGCTTGCCAGCAGGCATCGATGGCATAGTTGAAAATGAGCCCCTCATCGCCCATATCGATCTGGTAGTGGCGGATATTCTTCTGCCCGGCGCTGAATTTGCCGCGGTCGCTCTTATCGATGCCAGTAATATCCATTTCGTCCTTGTCGAGGCCGTCGGCGAAGTACTTGTATCCGTTCAGCGTGGCGTTGTACCCGGAAACGGCGTTGGGGGAACCGAGCAATCCGTCGACATAGCCAAATGCGGTCGCCGAGGGATTGAAGGGGAATTCATCGGGATTCCACCAGCGGCTGTGGCCGTCGGCGTTGACGAGGTACAGGTCGCCCGGCCCGGCGATGGTTATCCCGCTGTCGGTGAAACCGGAATATGAGCCGGTGGAGATGACGATGCCGCATACATCGAAGCCGGTGAATTCATCGAGCCCGAGAAACGGATGCCGCAGGCCGATGTCGACATCGAGTATGTCGCCGTTGAACGCGGGGGCGCTCTCCAGAGTAAGGTAAACGAGCGGGGGTGGTTCAAGGAATGGCAAGACATTGAGATGCATGTCCGCGGCCCTGATGGGGAGCACATCAACTGTGCCGGCAACCGGGTCGCAGGTGAATTGATACAAACCCCACGCCTGGTGGGATGAGCCGTATGCGACTGATTTCGGCTCCTGAATCTCATTACCTACAGGGGTCGAACTGGAACAACCTGTCGACAAAAGGTATAGAAGACTGATAACGATAATACAGGGGATGGCTCTTCCACTTAACATAGCGCTCCCTCCGGCTGAAGAGGTAGTATCAATAATTTAGATGCCCTGCAAGAGGCCAATAATAAGGGCACCGCTTTTGAGAAAGCCCCGGACGGGGCCGGGGCGATTTTGAAGTTCGCGACGTTAATCGTAAGTATGGTCACTGAACCATGGGAGGATGAAATGCGATTCGTAGTCCCATCCCATCGGCCATATCCACATGTACTGCAGTGTTTTAGGCGAATCGACGCCGAGACTCATCAGATCGATACTCGCGCACTCGTGCCAGACGCTGGGTGTCACGTTGGCTTCATGGTAATAGTAAGCGCATCCGGGGTGGTATGTCTGGAACTGCGATTTATCCCACTCCCACTGCCCATCGGAGGGACTCATGAGATAACCGTAGCAGACGAATCTCGGCTCGTCGTTCTGGTTGAGATAGAAGAGATACCATGCGAACGGGAACTCGCCCCATCCGCCGTAAGTTCCCCAGTAACCGTCACCGGAAAGCGATTGGCTTATGAGCTTGAAGAAGACGTTGAAGTAGAGGTGGGAGTAGGCCGACACATCAGCATCCCAGGTCTGCAGGAACCTTGTGCCGCCGCCGTCGGCGCTTGCGTTGCTCCTGAATGCGCGCACGTAATGCTTGAATGTCGGGTCGGCGACGAGCTCGGTGATATGGTTGCCGATTCCCCCTTCAGCCACCGTCCAATCGTCGAAATCCCCATCCCAGAAATTGCCGTTCAGGATTATCGGCTCCGGGTCTATCATGCGGATGCCCACCACGTCTGTTGTCGAGCCGCCGGTGTTTGATACGCGGAGTGTGGCGTCGTACTGGTCATCTTCGACATCGTATGCGTGCGTCGTATCGCCGGTTGAATTGTCCGACCAGTCGTATGTGCCGTCGCCGTCGAAATCCCATTCATAGAGATCGATGTCGCCGGATGAATCGTTGCCGTAGAAATCACCGTCGAAATTGATAAAACCGATCGTGGGAATGGCATCGGCGACCGCGGTGGGCGGAGGGCCGGATGGCTCGTCGGAGACAGTTGCATAGTACATCTTGTAGGCGGCGGTTGTCGTGCCGGGGATGAAATCCTGGAAACCAATATCCTCGGTGTTCGCGGTGAGGAGAATCATCAGGTCATCGCTCGATTCAATTGTCGGTCCGTTTATATCGAGCGCGAAGGTTGAGTATTCTCCGTTTCCGCCGGTGGGTCCCGATTCAATCATCGCGAATGCACCGGTGGACTCGACGCGTATTGTATTCATTTCGCAGTTGTACCAGTCATAGATGTTGATTTCCAGCGAGATATTTCCGCCACCCGCGCCGCCGTAGTACCACAGGCTGTTTGCGGTTTCATGCACGTCGATGCACCATGGTTCCACGCGGTTGGCCTCGGGGGCGAAATCGTCAGGCACCGACCATGGCGGGTCGCCACCGGGGGCTTGCCAGCAGGCATCGATGGCATAGTTGAAAATGAGCCCCTCATCGCCCATATCGATCTGGTAGTGGCGGATATTCTTCTGCCCGGCGCTGAATTTGCCGCGGTCGCTCTTATCGATGCCAGTAATATCCATTTCGTCCTTGTCGAGGCCGTCGGCGAAGTACTTGTATCCGTTCAGCGTGGCGTTGTACCCGGAAACGGCGTTGGGGGAACCGAGCAATCCGTCGACATAGCCAAATGCGGTCGCCGAGGGATTGAAGGGGAATTCATCGGGATTCCACCAGCGGCTGTGGCCGTCGGCGTTGACGAGGTACAGGTCGCCCGGCCCGGCGATGGTTATCCCGCTGTCGGTGAAACCGGAATATGAGCCGGTGGAGATGACGATGCCGCATACATCGAAGCCGGTGAATTCATCGAGCCCGAGAAACGGATGCCGCAGGCCGATGTCGACATCGAGTATGTCGCCGTTGAACGCGGGGGCGCTTTCGAGTGTAAGGTAGACCAGTGGCGGGGGTTCGAGGAATGGAAGGACATTGAGATGCATATCCGCGGCCCTTATCGGGAGCACATCAACCGTATCCGCGGCCGGGTCGCAGGTGAGTTGATAGAGACCCCATAGCGCGTGGCTTTCCACGGACTGGTGGTCCCTCGCCTGCTGTATGGGGCTGGATGGGTTTATGCCGCTTTCCGAGGAGCATCCGGCGAGGATGATAATCGCAGCCGCGAGCATCACCGTCACGAACTTTCGTGTAAATTCAAGCATCATTATAGCCTCCGCCTATGTCGATTCCCCACTTGAGTTCAGTTCAAATCCATAAACGTATACTTCAGCATTCCGTGCGTCGAGACGGTGTTTTTGTCAAGGAAAACGAGATGAAGCATGTCGCCGGTGCAGATGAGGTATGGCTGTGTGTGATGCACGCTTATCGGTGGCGGGTCGATATAAAAGATATATTCCGGGATTGCCCAGTTTAAGCCGTCGTCGGTGGAATATGTCCAGTACATCCATTTGGAACCGGCATATACGGCGTACAGGTTGCCCGAATCATCGACGGCGATGTTCACGTAGTCCATCAGGGGCTGTTCATTGCCGTCGTAGATAACCGATGCTCCCGACCAGTTCTGGCCGTAGTTAGCGGAGTTCTTGTATTCGATGCGGTATCCCGATGAGTCGGTGACGCGGTAGACGGCGTGCAGCGTGCCGTCCGATTCCTGCGCGAGGGCCGTGGAGTCGACATCCTCTCCTGCCTGGCACGCATAAATGGTATACCAGACCGTGGTGACCTCATCGGTGTTGGGGATGTGAATAACCCGCGCGTAATCATCCCGGTAATATCCGACGATATGCTGTGTGGACGAATGGGCTATGGCGCTGGTGGAACCCATCCTGACGGTTTCCTCATCGCCGCCGACCATGTAACCCCAATCCGAGCCCCACGACGCGAACCTGATAATCCACATCTTGCCGGTGTAAGACGGTTCGGCGGTGTAGACATAGGCATGGGTGTAGCTTCCATCGCCGTCGGGAAGAATCAGCGACACCTGGTCGGTGTAACCCCAAAGCCACATGTAGTCCCAGGCGCCGGGATTGCCCTGGTATCGCAACCCGTGCCGGTCAATCCCCTGCGCGCCCGTGCCATAGTAGGCGATGTATGTCGTATCCCCCGATTCGCCCTTGATGATGTGCATGAAATTCGGGTCGGTCGCGTAGGCAAGCTCAGGGGAACTCCACGATGCGCCGCCGTTCACCGAGTAGTAAATGCCCGCGGCATCCTTGTGATACGCGGTAGCGAGCGCGCCGTTGTTGTTCTGCACGAGGCGCGGCATCCGCGCGTCATCGTCTATAAGCACCGGGTCGGCCCAGCCGGAATTCATGGGCGGCTCATCGCTGACTTCGACCGTGTGCGTGAAATATGCGCTGGTCGTCTCGCCGGGAAGCAGCTCCTGGTATCCTTCCGCTTCGCTCTCCACGGTGACGAGCATCAGCGCATCACCGTTGAACGACGGTTCGACATCCGATACGTCGAAAGTGTAGACGGAGTATTCCGATGTCCCGCCGCCGGGCATCGCGGATTCCTGCGAGGGGAACAGGCCGGGAGCCTCGATGCGTACGGTATTGAGGGCGGCGTTGAAATGATCGTAGACATAGACGTCGATGCTCAAGCTTCCCCCGCCGGAGCTTGACGTATCGTCATACCACAGCGTGTTGTTTATCTCCTCGACACTCAGTCCCCACGCTTCGACTCGATTCGCCGCGGGGGCGAAATCGTCGGGAGCGTTCCACGGCGGGGCTCCCGCCGGGAATTGCCAGCACGCGTCGACTGCGTAGTTGAAGACGAGGCCGTCGTTTCCGAGTTCAATCTCGTATGTGCGGACATTTTTCTGTCCGGCGGAGAATAGATTTCGATTAGACGGGTTGGTTGACAGGTAGTCGGCGCCGGGGTCGAGGTCATCGGTGAAATATTTATACGCATTCAATGTGCAATTGAAATCGCCTATTGAATCGGGCGTGCCGAGAAGGCCGTCGTTGTAGCTGAATATCGTGCCGTCATTCACCGGGAATTCGGCCGAATTCCACCACCGTGTATAGCCGTCGGGATTCAAGAGGCGCGTGTCGCCTTCGCCGGCCATCACGAGGCCGCTGTCGGCGAATCCCGAGACCGAGCCGTTCGTGATGAATATCCCGCACACATCGAACCCGGTGAATTCGGTCAGGCCGAGGAACGGGTGCCTCAGTCCGATGTCCGCGGTGATAAGGTTGCCGTTGAATTGCAGCGTTTCAAGGGTGAGATACACGAGCGCCGGGGGTTCGAGAAACCGCAGCGCGTTGAGATGCATATCCGCATCGCGAAGCTTCACCACGTCGAGCGACTGCGCGGCGGGGTCGGCGATGAACTGCCACAATCCCCAGAGATTATGTCCACTGGATGCAGCTTCGGCACTGGGTGTTACGGGTTCGACAGGGTCGCTGCCCGATGAACCGGAGCATCCGCATATTACAATCAGGAGAATCAGAATCGACAAAATAAGCACACGCTGAATCATTACTCGCACCTCGCTGAGTTACTGCTAATGCACTGATTACCCCCGATATATTTGATGCGTAAAAGATGAGCGAAATTAACGGTTGTTGTCAGTTATAGCTGCCGGATTATATCCCCGGATACGATGCAGCTCACGCCCATCGCGCCGAGTTCCTTCCCGCCGGTATCGTGGATGCCGACCACCGCATCGGTTGCGCATACGGTGCGAAAGTCGCGCTCGTTCGCCTCGGTAATGGTCTGCCTCACGCAATTCGGGAAAAATGTGCCGGCAACGACGACGGTGTCCAGACCCTGCTTCCTGAGCCAGGTTTCGAGAGGAGTTTTGTGGAATGCGCCCAACCGGGGTTTGTACATCACATGCTCTTCCGGGCCGAGTTCCTGCATTTTTCCATATCTGATTTTGTCAAAATCGATGGCCGGCGCGCCGGGCGGCTTCAGCGGTTCGAAGATATCAGCCTCAACGCTTCCCGGGGCGAGGGAGAATTCGCCGCGTTCGATGATTCCCTTCCGGTAGACATCGGCGTCGGAGCCGTCGGGAAGATACGCCCGGATAACATGCACGATAGGCTTGCCTTTCGAGCGATATGCATGTAGAAGGCTTATGATGCCGTCCACAATCGCATTGTATTTCGTGCCTTCCTTTTCGGCCTTGGGCGATACAAAACCGTTCTGCATGTCGATTACGAGCAGCGCGGATGTGTAATAGTGCGGTTCGGTGTGTCTATCTTGCAACACTTACCTCCTGAAGAGCAAGGATAACAAAAACCCTGCCTGAAGCGCAGGCCGGGCGTAAAAAATAATCAGTGGTTAAAATACTAATCGACAAATCCGGGATTCGAGAGGCCCCAGAGCTCGTTTCTCTCGCTCGTCATCCTGTTATCCGCGCCTTCTTCGATGCCATAGTATGGATAGGTGCAGTAACCGTAGCATACTTCGATGGAGCCATTGGGACGTATCGCCATCGCGGGATATTTGCGCCACTGATCGGTAAGGACATAACGGTCGGTCCAGGCAAGCCCGCCCGCGTTGCTTGCCATTATCGCGATATACGATGCGTCGCCGGGAATCCTGTATGGGAAACAGAGGAACAACTGATCTTCGGAATCGCCCTTGAGGATGAGGTAACAGGGATCGACACGCGAGTTCGTTTCGCTGAATATCACCTGCGGCGTTCCGAAATCGAATCCGTCAGTGCTTTTGAACAGGTGTATCTCATCCTCGGCTTCGGAAACCTTATATCTCGTCGCGACGAAAATGCGGTCCTGGTTATCGACATAGATGGTCGGGGAATCATAGGATGCATCGTTGGATACGTTCAATATCTGCCACGATGTCGTGCCGGCCTGGCATCGCCCGACCTTGATCCCGTTATCCCTCCATACGAGGTAGATGTATCCGTCGGATGTCTCATCGACGAAATCGGTGCGCGTCTGGCAGCCGTCGGTCGCTCCGCTGATGGGGCAGGGCGCCGGCCCGATGACTGTCTGCGACCATGTTCCCTGCCATGTATCGCCGTAATAATCGACAAGCTGGTTGTCGACAAGCATGAATGCGTGGAATCGGTTTGTTGAATCGCGATAACCGTTCATGCGTCGCGCGACTTCGTTGGGATACTGGACTTCGTAGAGAAGCCATCCGCCGGCTTCCTTTTCGTGCCACATCGAGCCGTCCCACCATGCGATGGAGAGGCGGTGAATCCATGTGAGACTGTCGCCCGGTGATAGCCCGGCAACAATGCCGCCGTCGAATGTCGGGGTAAGGCTTACATCGACATAATCACTGTGGGAATATCCATAGTAACCGTCCGATGACAACCGCCACATCGTCGACCAGTTGCCGTTGAAGGGGGTGGTGCTTCTGCCTGTCGAGTTTCCGCACCACTGGCTGTACATCCAGACATTGCCGCTGGAATCCGATGCGAGATTGAACTGGCTGTTGGCGTTGAGAAGTCCCGTCGGATTGAACGGCCCGCTTTCGTTATTCCATCACGTCGTGATATCCGGCGGGTCTTTAGCGCCGCTGCCTTCGGGGACGTCGACGGTGTAGATGAAATACGCGCAGACATTTTCGCCGGGAAGCACAGGGCCGTAGCCGGCTGATTCGCTTTCGACGGTGACCAGCAATTCCTGCGCTCCAACACCCGACGGCGTGCAGTCGACGAGGTCGACCTCGTATGTCGAATA
>CAZSPL010000142.1:0-10071 GCA_964608735.1 uncultured Planctomycetota bacterium
AAGCGAGCGGCCAAAGACACGGGTAAGCTCGAAGACTCGCGTACCCGTGGCACCAGGACTCGCGTACCCGTGACGCCAAGATTTGGCTGGTTGGCAGGGGAGTTAGACACGGAGAGAATTTATTTCTGCTTCGGCCTGATGATTTCCATCATTTCCGGTTTCTTGGCGAAAGCACGAGTTTGAACGGCGGGCATGAACGGGTTATCCGACATGATTGCATACACGAGCAGAACATCATACTGCGGGATCATGTATACATATTTTTCATCGGTACTCACGCCGAGCAGTTCGGCCGACAGGCGCTGCTCCCCGAATGTATCACGGAAATAAAGCGTCCCGATGACTTCATCTTTCTGAGTATCGACGACATATAATTCGCTGTTATCCCTCGACCCTACATAGAGGCGGCTTCCGGAGGCGTTGAATGCCAGCGCAAAGGGTGATGTCGGCATCTTGATGGACTTGACGAGCCTTTCGCGGCCGGGGGTGAGGTCGACGGCGACGACCGTCTGCCGCGCGTTGACGCTGCCATACGCCTTGCTTCCGTCGGGGGAGCAGCGGAACATACCCATCGAGTTTCCGATCGGGATGAACCCCACCCTGTCGCCCGTGGCGAAATCGAATACCACGATCTTGTCATCCTGGCTCGAAAGCACATAGCCCCGATTGATATCCGGGCTCGGGTTGGCGATGAGCGCCTGGATATCGCCGCTGATGGCGAACCTCGCCGATGGCGTGGCATCCCTCGACTGTTCGATGTTCTTGAGGCTGTAGATGGAGACTTCGCGCGCGTTGTAATCCTCCCTGTTGCCGATTCCGACGGCGATGAACCTCTCATCGCCGCTGAGCGCGACGCCTTGCAGGATGTCGCCGAGCTTCAGCCGGTATCGCTTGCCCCTGGTCAGCTTGTTCGTGATGAAAATATTGAGCCAGCCCTCCTTGGTCGCGACGAAAATCCTGTCTCCCGCCTTGTCGAGCTTCATGTCGTTCATGCGCTCGTCGGAGGGGCGTATCAACGGGTTCCCAGCGGTGCCGGGCTGGTAGATCTGCACATAGTCGGGCGCTTCGGTGGCCATCACGATGCGGTCCTTGTTGCCCGGTATGGCATCGATAAGCATCCCCGACGGGCGGAAAGGTATCGGCAGAAGGAGGAAAATAAATATGAGGATGAACAGGAGCAGGGCGGTGTAAATCACGGCTTTCTGTTCGCGCCAGAAATCAAACATCATTGCACCTCGTCATCGATAACAAGCAGGCGGTACACATCCCGGGCCGGTAATCCAAGAAGTCTCGCCGCGAGCTTCGCCGCCTTACGGGGAGGCATCCCCTCCCGCTTCAGTTGTGTGAAGTAGTTATATACCACATCGGTTTTCGCCCTGTCAAAGCGGAAATCCCCCTCGACGGGGCCGAGGACTATCACGCATTCCCCCTTGAGCTCGACGCCGTTCAATTCATCGGCGAGCGAAGAGCATGTCCCGCGCCGGATTTCCTCGTGGAGTTTCGTGAGTTCCCTTGCCACAACGGCGCGTCGCCCCGGTTGAAGTTTCGAAAAATCCGCGAACAGCTTTTGAATCCTCTTCGGCGATTCATAGATAACAACCGGTTCCGCCACGCTCGCTATCAGATTTATGGCTTCATCTCTCTCTTTTCCTTTTCGCGGGACCCATCCGGCGAAATGGAATCCCTTCTCGAAGAAGCCGCTAAGCAGCATCGCCGTGGTGTATGCGGTCGGGCCGGGGATGACTTCGACCCCGATTCCCTCCTCGATGCATCTCTCGACGAGCAGGCTTCAGGGGTCTGCAACAAGGGGCTTACCGGCGTTGCTGATGAGGGCAAGCGTTTAGCAGACGGACAGGAGGCCGGCGGCCCACTGGAGTTTTTCCCTCTCGTTGAACAGGTGGTAGCTCGAGAGTTTCCGCTTGACGCCGTATGCTTCGAGAAGCTTCCCGCTTTTTCGCGTATCCTCGCAAAGGATGAAATCAACCTGAGAGAGGATTCCCACGGCGCGGTATGTGATATCCCCCATGTTACCGATGGGCGTCGCGACGAGATAGAGCGTTCCCGGGCGGATCTTGAATTCTCTGTCTGGCGAGGGCATCTTTTTATCCCGCGAGATTCATCGCCGCGACGAACGCTATCCGCGCGGTCTTCTCCAGGAACTCCCGGTTGATCATGTCGGGCGAGTATACGCAGGGGCGATGAATCAAATCGTCTTCCCTTCCGCCGCTCCCGAGAAGCATCACCGCTTCGATGCCGTGCTCCACGAACGGCCCGTGGTCGCTTACGGGGTATGGCGGCATGTTTTCGATCTCCATACCGTATTCTTCACCGAGTGCCGCGAACAGCTTCTTCATCTTCGGGAAATCGGTTCCGCCCCACACGCTGAGTTTTTCTCCCTCGCCTATCATGTCGAGGTTTATCACATAATCGATATCATCGAGGGGCCACAGCGGGTTATCGACGAAATATTTGCTTCCGAGCAAGCCCATTTCTTCGCCGGAGAAACTTATGAAGATTATGGTTCTCGACGGTTGCGGATAACAGCACTCGGCAGCTTCGGCGATGGCGATAAGCGCGGCGGTACCGCTGGCGTTGTCGTCGGGCCCGGGGAATATGACGCCGTCCTGGTAGCCGACATGGTCGTGATGCGCGCATACGATGACGGCCCTGGATGCGAGCTTCGCATCGGTTCCCGGCAGAAGCCCGATGACGTTGGCGGTCGGCGCGTCGGCGTCGAATGTCGCTTTGACCTTGACATGCGCCTTGACATCGGACGGGAAATCGAACCCCTGCGGTACGCCTGAATCAACTTTCGAGACGATACCCGGAAGATACCATCCCTGGTGCCCGAAGAGGTCGTTCACGAAATCCATCCCAACGTGAAGCATGGGGAAATCGGCGTGCATCTCATCCGCGGGCAGGCCATAGAGGTAGCTTCCGATGGGCACTTCGACGATACCGTCGGCGCCCGCGCCCACGAGAAGAAGTCCCACCGCGCCGTGGCTTCGGGCGTTACGCGCCTTGTAGCCGGTGTATGCCCAGTCGAACGTGCTGTCGGGGAAGGCGCGATGCCATCCGCGCAGGCAGAGCACCCATTTGCCGGTGGCGTCGATGCCGGTATAGTCGTCATAATCGATGTATTCGTCGGTGATGCCATAACCCGCGAAACATATCGGCGCCGTGACATCGCCCGAGCCGGTGAATCCCCTGAAGAGGCACTGTTCGCCGAGATGGTATGAAATCACATCATCGCCGAGCATCAGCTCGATTATGGGCGTCTCATCGATAATGTTCGTGGGCGTCTGGAAATATTGGAAATAGCCGCCGGCATCGCCATAAGGAGCCAGTCCGATTCCCGAGAATTCGCCCGCGACAAACTCCGCCGCTTTTATCTGTCCCGGCTGGCCCGTAAGACGCCCGGCGCATTCGCCTGACGCCAGCACCCCGATGGTGTACATCATTTCTCCGGCGGTGATGGTTTCCGCCGCCTGGAGAAGTGAATCGGGCATCGCATCGGAAGAGTTGACCCATCCCGTGCAGGTGGCCGCGACGAATATCCCTGTCAGTAAAAGACGTGAAACCTGACGCATCGGATGCTCCCGGTTGAATTGGATGAACGATTATACCTTATCCGGACAAACGCGGCAGGATAAAAGCGCAATCCCGGGGCTCAGCCGTCCAGGATGGTGTGAATTTTCTTCACCAGCGCGGTCGGGCGAAACGGTTTCTGTATGAAGCCCGCGAGTCCCATGCCGGTGAACCGGCTCGTGGCATCCTGCTCGTTATATCCGCTGGTAAGCAGCACTTTCACGCCGGGGTTTATTTTACGCATCTCGGCGAACGTCTCTTCGCCTGACATGCGAGGCATGGTCATGTCGAGCAGTACGAGGCTGATCTCATTCATATGCCGCTTGAAAAGCTCCAGGCCTTCAACGCCGTTGGATGCGGTTTGCACCTCGAAGCCCGCTTTTTCGAGGGAGAGCCTCGCAACCGCGCGGACCGATTCCTCGTCGTCGACAATCAGTATCAAGCCTTCCCCCCGCCAGGCATCTTTGGCGACGGTTTCTTCGACAGTTTCGCCGGCGGTTCTTTCGGAGACGGGGAACAGCATTCTGAAAGTCGTGCCGCGTCCCGGTTCCGAGTTAACCTCGATGGCGCCCGCATGTCCGCGCATGATGCCGAGAGTGGCCGCGAGACCGAGTCCGCGCCCGGTGAATTTCGTGGTGAAGAACGGGTCGAAGATCTTCGACAGGGTTTCCTTGCTCATGCCCACGCCGGTATCGGTGACCTCGATGTAAGTGTAGATTCCCTCCGGGAGTTTTTCCTTGAGATAAGTTCCCGCGAAGAACCCGGGGCCGCATTCCATCATCCCGGTGGATACGGTTATCACGCCGCTCCTGTCTTCGAGGGCTTCGGATGCGTTGGTGACAAGGTTCAGCACGACCTGCCTTATCTGGCTGGCGTCCCCTTCGATGGATGATATCTCGTTATCGAGGTTGAATTTCAGGTTGGCTTTCTTGGATACGACGGCCGCGAGCAGGTGCTCCATCTCCGTGATCAAGCGCGATGCATTCAGGGGCTCGACGACAAACTGGCCCTTGCCGGAATATGCGAGCATCTGTTTTGTGAGTTCCGCGGCGTGGAGCGCGGAGCGTTCTATCTGCTTCAAGCTGTGCATGGCCGGGGATTCCGGGGTGAGTTCGAGCTGGGCGAGTTCGGCGAAACCGAGTATGCCCACGAGGATGTTGTTGAAATCATGCGCGATTCCCCCGGCGAGCACGCCGAGGCTTTCGAGCTTCTGGGCATGCTGCAACTGCGCTTCAAGGCGGCGGCGCTCCTCTTCCTGAAGTACACGGTCGGTGATATCCTGGGCGGTGAATGTCACGCCTTTCGACAGGTCGGACGGGTCGAGCGGCGTCGAGCTCAGGATGACATGCAATAATGAGCCGTCCTTGCATTTCCATCTCGTTTCGATAGAGCCTGTTCCGTACTTCTCGATATCCGTGTATTTTTCCCTGCCGACGCGTTCAAAATCTTCATCGCTGTTGTAAAGCATCCTCGCGCTCTTGCCGATGAGTTCATCGCGCGAATAACCGAGCAACTCACACATATGGTTGTTGACCATCCGCAGGACCCGGTCCATTACCACGCCTATGCAGATCGGGGCCGCGCGGAAGATGCTGGCGAGCCGCGCTTCGCTGTCACGTAGAGCCTGTTCGGCTCTCTTGCGTTCGGAGACATCCCTGAATATTCCCTGCAGGAGCTTTCTGCCCCCGACTTCAACCACGCTCGCGCTGAGCTCAGCGGGGATGATCCTGCCGTCGGATGCAACGATTTCGGCGTCCATTGCCTCATTGACCATGCTGTTTGCATGCGCCTTGAACTGGGCTTTCCATTTCTCTTGTGCCTCAACCGGATGCAACTCGGCCTGGTGCATGCCGATAATCTCTTCAATGGGCTTCAGAAGCAGTTTCTCCGCTTGCTTGTTTGCATCGATAAGCAGCCCCGTCTCGACATCGGCGATGAAGATGGCGTCGCGGGCGCCATTAAATAAAGTACGGTAGCGGTTTTCCGATTCTCGCAGCGCCTGTTCCGCTTTTTTTTGTTCGGTTATTTCCCACGTAACCTCCACCACGCTGGTCACCCGGCCCTGCTCATCCTTCACCGGGTAACCCTTGATAATCCACGTTTTCCCATCGGGATGGGTCATCTCTCTCTCGCAGGGATTACCGGTTTTGATAACCTCGAGGACAGGACATCCGGGGCAGGGGTCTGCCCTGTTGTTCCAGACCTTGTAGCATTGCTCGCCGACCATATCGATCGGCTCGCGGCCGACCGATTCGGCGGCGGCGCGGTTTGCCCAGATAATATTGAGGTCCCTGTCCTGGTATGCGACAAGCTCGTTGACACTGTCGAGGATCACGGATTTCTCGCTTTCCGAATCCCTTAGCGCCTGTTGCATCCATTTCTGTTCGGTTATGTTGCTGACGAAAATGAGGCTCGCGGGTCTGCCTTCCCACTCGATGCGCACGCCATTCACACTGTTCCAGCGAACCTGGCCGGTTCCGTCGATACTCCTGAACTCGTATGTCGATGGGGCGTTTCCATCCTTGATGCGCCGCTCGTAATTGCGCCGCACCATCTCCCTGTCATCGGGATGGACATAGTCGAACACCCTTTGATTGTTGTATTCCTCTATGCTGAGGCCCGCGATCTCAACCGCTTTCTTATTGTAGAACACCCTCCTGCCGTCCTGTATGACCACTATGCCCTCGCTGGCATTCTCGAATAATTCCCTGTATTTCCTCTCCGATTCCCTGAATGCGATCTCTATCGATTTGCGCTCGGTGATGTCGGAGTAAAAATAGATGGCGGCCGGTCTCCCTTCCCATTCAATATTCGCAGCGTTCATCAGTACCCAGATGATGCGTCCCGATTTCTGCAGGAACCTCATCTCATAACAGTCAGGCACATCTTCCCCCGCAAGGCGCCTGGCCAGCCGTTCCCGCATGGTCTTAACATCCTCGGGGAACATCATTTCATCGGGGTTTGTCTCGATGAATTCTTCCGCCGTATACCCGCTCAACTCGGCAGCCTTTGGATTGAAGAGCACGCGCTCGTCGTCCTGGTAAACCACGATTCCTTCATTCGCGTTCTCGACCACGGTCCTGTACTTTTCCTCTGAAATCCGCAGTGCTGCCTCAGCCTTCACCCGCGCGACCACCCCGCCTATCTGGGCGGCGATGGATTCAAGGCAGTTCCGCACGAATTGCGGAATCTCGTCGACGGTATGGGATGCGACGTTCAGGCAGGCGACCACTTCGCCTTTAAAATGGACGGGCAAAACCGCTATCGCGAGCAAGCCGCAGTCAAGGTGCCCGCGGTTTATTGCCATATCCGGGTGGTATGCATACACCGGCTCGCCCGCGTGCACCAGTCGGGCATTCGGCGAATCGGCGGTGTAGAAGCCCGATTCGGTTACGAATGTTTCCGTCAAGCCTTTATGCGCGGCCAGTTTGAGGTTGCCGGTTCTTTCATCCACGATGTAAACCCCGCCGCAATCGATGCCTTCAATCTTGAGAAGGGTATCGAGAAGGTGGTTGAATGCTTCGCTCATGCTGCTTATCGAGCCGAGCGCCGTGGCGAGTTCGCGCTGCAACTTCTGCAACTGTTCGTATTGCATCCGCTCGGTGATGTCCCTGCCGATCGAAAGCGTGCCGATGATCTGACCCCGCTCATTTTCCAGGTTGGTATTCGACCATTCGATGTAGATTTCCCTTCCGTCACGGGTTTTGATCGGGTTAATCGTCCCGGTCGTGTTATAACCATAAATTGTCTTATCCAGGACATCCGCTATCTTCTGATGGTCGTAATCCGGTATGAATGTTTCAAACCAGTTTGCCCCCTTGACTTCCTCGAGGGCATACCCGCTCAGCGTCTCGAGGAACGGGTTGAAGCTCTCGATATTACCGTCGGCGTCGAGTACGAGGATTATCTCGGGCGCGGTTCGGAAGATGCTGTCGACGAAATCGCGTTCCCTGCGGAGGTCATCCATCATTCTTTTTATTTCAGTAATGTCATGCCATAAGGAGCGCGAGAGGAGCGTCACGCCGGTTTCATCGAGGACGGAAGTGGCGCTCAGACTGACGTAACGTATACCCCCGTCCTTCTTCAGCACCTGGAGCTCGACATCGCGGAGTTCGCCGATTTTGACTAATTCGGCGAAGGCTTTTTTCGCTTCCTCGATGCAGGAAGGATGATAGACATCGAAAACCGACCGCCCGATGAGTTCCTCCATCGAGTACCCGGTAAATTCGGCGACCGCCCGGTTGCACCTGACGATCTCGGTGGTTTCGGCATCGATAGAAAGATACATTCCGGGCGCGTTGTCGTAGAGGTCCTGGTATTTTTCAATAGCAAGGATCCGCTCATCGAGGGGGGACGATTCATCCCCGCCCGACGCCTTGAGCTTATCCAGCTCGGCTCGAAGATGTTCGAGCTCCTCTATGAGCTGGGCTTTGGTCTTCCTCGAATCGTTCATCCTTCATCCCTCCCGGGACTTGTGGGTGAAAGCAAGTGTAAAAACGGGACAAGATACCCAGGGACAGCCCTGTTCCGATGTTAAAACCCCGGCCGTGTGTTTGTAATCCTCTACGCTGTGCTTTGCGCCGGAAATGAAGCGAGAAACATTTTTACAATCTACATTAAAATAAACCTCAAGGCAACAAAGCAGGTCTGCCTTGGAAAGCCGCGGCTCGGCCGGGGCTTCTGAGGCCGCTTGCATCGGGATAAGATGCCCTATATTATTGCCGGAACATTGGCGTAATTAATATCTCAAAGGCGGGCTGCTCATAGGCAGTAAACCCGGAAATATAACGGTTGTCGGAAGCATATGCCAGGACCTCGTGGTCACGGTGGGGCATCTTCCCGCCCGCGGCGAGACGGTCCTCACCCGGAGCTTCGAGACATTCGTCGGCGGAAAGGGATTCAACCAGGCGTTGCAGGCGCACCGGCTCGGGGCGAACGTGCATTTCTTCGGCAAGCTCGGCGACGACCTGTTCGGCGATGACGCCCTGCGGCAGCTCGCCGGCGAGGGATTCCCCTCGGCGAATATCATCAAAACCGGCTCCAAAACCGCCCTCGGGATGATAATGGTCGAGGACGGCGGGATGAATTACATCGCGGGATTCTCCGGCGCGAACATGGAATTCACCCCGGGCGACATCGACCGCGACGCACTCGATGAGGCGCTCGCCATCTCCACGCATCTCATCCTGCAGATGGAAATTCCCCCCGAGACCAACGAGTATGCCGTCGACGCCGCGAAAGCTCACGGGTGCGAGGTCGTGATGAATTTCGCCCCGTATCGCAGCACGCCCGACGACGTGGTCGACAGGCTCGGCATGATGATTTTCAACGAGGTGGAGGCATCCGGGTTCTTCGGGCGTACCCTCGCGAACAGCGCCGATGTTCTGACCCTCGGATGCATGGGGCCGGAGCTAAGGGGGCGGATCGCCGTTACCCTCGGCGAGGAAGGAGTGGTGGTGTTCACATCCGACCGGGCGGTGCACCTTATGGGCGAGAAGGTGGATGCGGTCGATTCAACCGGCGCGGGGGATAGTTTCGTGGGCACATTCGTTTATCGGCTTTCGATGGAGGATGACCTCGTCGCGGCCGGCAAGAAGGCCAACCATGCGGCGGCGATAAGCGTCACCCGCATGGGAGCCATGCCGAGTCTGCCGCGGGGTGATGAATTGTGATGGGGGAGGGAAGTGCACCCGTCCTCGAAGACTCGGAGGGGGCATGGCACCGGATTAGACCGGAAAAAACCGCCCCTGAGGGCGGCTTGGAATGCGCGGCCTGTGTGTTTTCATTCATCCACTTCGGCATAAGCTCGGAACGCATGCACACCGACGGGAACATACATCTGTGAAAGGATGCCCTCCTCAGTACCATCACTCCACCAAGAGCCTACCATGAATATCGCCGTATGGTAACCTTGAACCAGTTCATTACCGATATCCTGCCAATCTTCTGGCATGATCCGCATTGTAATTTCGGTAGTCTCACCATCGATGTATTTTACATCATTGGGAAAAAGATAAGGTGTCCACCTGGATACATTGTTCAGGCCATTATCATTATACCATACGTATGATGACAGCGTAGGTATTTTAATCGCTGCAGCATGAGGTATATTGCCAGGGTTGTGCTTGATCGTGACCTTGAAGATCGGTTCTGTACCTGCGCTATAGCTTATTGGTTGTAGCTGGACGATCGATATCTCATAAGGATCTTCGCAATTTGCATTCACGGGAAAATCTGTTTCGGGATTTGTAACCGGTTGCACGGTCGGCTTGGCCCAGCATGCGGAAATGACATAGCCAAACTCAAAATCCTCTCCCCATTGAGGCGGCTTTAAATGATACTCGCGGACGAAGATGTCGTGACCCTTGAACATCCGGCGGTGGCTCTGATCGGCAAACAGCTTGTAAGGGTTAATCGTGCAATCCACATTGTCACCATAAGCATATTTGCCTTTTGAGTAATTGAAAATCTGGCCGCCGGGAT
>CAZSPL010000143.1:0-10058 GCA_964608735.1 uncultured Planctomycetota bacterium
CTTATCCTCTTGAGGAAACTAACGAATTCCCACCGATGGTAATCGACATGATCTCCGTCGGGGAGGAAACCGGTAGCCTGGATGAGATGCTGACAAAAATTGCCGAATTCTACGACCGCGAGGTCGATTATACCATCGACTCGTTCACGACGATGATAGAACCGATTCTCATCGTGCTCATGGGCGTGGTTATAGGGTTCATCGTCATCAGCCTCTATCTCCCGCTGTTCTCAGCGATATCATCCATGTCCGAATCCAGCGTGGAAGGCGGGGTTAAATAATTTTGCCCCGGAGGCTAAGTTTTCTCGGTTAATTGCATCCAATATTCATGTAAAAGCTTGTGGCTGTAGTCTTGCCACATATGAACATTCATGTTATGATTAGGAAAGGGATATAGCCCACATACCCACTTTCCATATTCTTACTCCACTGAGAAGGAGGTGAATGGTTTGTTCAGGGCTTTTTCTAAGGCGAGGAACCACAAAGGTTTCACACTGCTCGAGCTTCTGGTTGTGGCGTCAATCATAGCAATTATTGCCGCGATCGCTATCCCGCAGCTCTTAAACGCTAAGAGGTCTGCATGGGAATCCAGGGCAAAAGCAACGCTTCGTTCCTACGGTGAGACAGAGCTGGCCTATCAGAACACAAATAATGATAGGCATTGGGGCTCATGGGACGCTCTCATGACCACCGAGTATCTCGCTAAAGGTTACACAATGGGTAACTTGATCGAGAACTACTCGCTGTACACCATGGAAAGCAACCCGTCTAGGTTGGGAACAGGCACGATCGGTGGAACAGGTACTGGCGACAATAACTTCACTATCGTCGCTTTCCCGAGGACCACGACTCCTCCGGGATATCTGGCCACCTTCCTTATCAGAGAGGACCAGGTACTCCGCGTCTATCGTCCCGAAACCCCAGGCGTCAATGCTTGGGGCGAGAACGGCGACGAGGGCGGAAAGACATGGGAACCGATCCGATAATCACTTTTGTGGTTGCCTACTTGAGCGGGCCCGTAAGGGCCCGCTCTTCTTTTTATACGAAATCCTCAACAGGGGGCGGGCTTGTCGGAGCATCTTCGCATCACTTGGTAAGCATTCCTTCCCGGTAAATTAATTTAATCCGTATATTATGAAGAAGTGATTAAACGCGCCTATATACTGGCGCGTTTAATGGTTGGATGCATTGGAACAAGCCCTGACGAACCTTGAAGGAACTGTAAAACCAGGAAGGAAAGGAGGTGATAACATTGAGAAGGACAGCTATCATCAGAGGAAACCACAGGGGCTTCACGTTGCTTGAGCTTCTCGTCGTGGCGTCAATCATAGCAATCATCGCCGCGATAGCCATCCCCGAGCTCTTGAACGCCAAGAGGTCGGCGTGGGAATCGAGGGCGAAAGCAACCCTGCGTTCGATTGGCGAGACGCAACTCGCCTATCAGAACACCAACAACGACAGGCATTGGGGCTCGTGGGATGCGTTGGTGGGAAGCAATTACCTGGCGAAGGGCTACAACCGCGGCAATCTCATCGAGAACTATTCGGTTTTCACATCGGTCTACAACCCCGGCAATGCGGATAACCCATCCACCGGCTACGGCATCGGCGACAATACTTTCACCATCGTCGCATTCCCGAGAACCACATCCCCGCCCGGCTACCTGGCGACCTTCCTTATCCGCGAGGATCAGGTCCTCCGCGTCTATCGTCCCGAAACACCGGGCGTCAATGCCTGGGGTGATGCTGGCGACGAGGGCGGAAAAACCTGGGAGCCCATCAGGTAAGAGCTTTTGTGGTTATCTTCGGAACGGGTCTGCCTCAGGCCCGTTCCTCTTCTGCGAGCCCATCAGGTAACCCTCCCTTAAGAATATTTAGCCCGGATTAATTCAGATTAAATACTGCATGCCTTCCTACTGTGAAACTATTGTGTATCGAAGGAGGGCATGAAATGAGCCACTATCAAGCAAGCAGATGGGTTATAAGCAGGAACCTCATTTTCCCGCTGGAGATAAATGTAGAGAAGTTCCACGTGAGAACCCGCAAGCGACGTTTCCCCCTTTTCTGGATCCTCAATGAAGAATCTATTCCGCTTACAAAAGTCGCGAGCATCAAGATTCACAAGGGACTTATATTCTCAGACATGATAATCGAAAACTCAGGCGGCGATTTCCCGATTAAGATAATCGGAGTCACGAACTCCGTCGCGCATAAGATCCGCGCGGAGCTCGAAACGAAAGAGCGCGAGATAGCCAGGAACCACCGCCATCGTGATGATATCGATTCTCTCCCGGCCCCTCCGGATTTTGGCGAGGAACCGTCCTTTGAAGACGAATACGATGTGATTGTGCATTAACTGGAAAGGGATAAGGGTATTGCACCTTTAAAAATGCCGCCCGAAAGGGCGGCATATTATATTCCGAAAATGGATACCCCTACTTCAGAAGCTTGACCACCTTGTCCGCCATTTCCTTCGGCGGATTGAAATGCTTCATGCCTTCGGCCTTTTGGGCAACCTGCCTGAGCGATGCCCGCGCCGCTTCCACATCTTTCGACATCGCCCTTCCGGCCCCGGCGTTCGACGCCCCGATATGCATCTTCACGTTTTCCTTCACGGAGTCCGAGAGCTTCTGCAGATCCTGGTAAAACTTGTCTATCTCTTTATATGCGACGCGCTCGGCTTCCTGCCCCGCGATGGCATCCTTGATGAGCGGCGTGACTTTGTCCTTCAGCTCCTTGATACCCGGTACCTTCACCGTCGTTTCGGTACCGTCCGGCGCCTTCTCCGTGAGGGTGCTGCCGTTGAATACCGGCTCCCTGTTGAATGTCGTGTTGACCGCCTTCTCTATCTCGGCCTTGACCTCTTCCGCCGAAGTACCGGTCTCGATCGATTTGATGCCATCGATGATTATCAGCACAGCTTGTTTGGCTGTGTTCGCGAATGCTATCTTCTCCTGGGCGGCTTCGAGGTCGTCTGCCTTCGATGAAATCTTCGCGCCGTCGGCATCCGCCGAGGCGGCTCTTGCTTCGCCGGTATCGAGACGATTGCTTCCGGGTGTTATCTTGCCCGCCTGCTCGGTTTTCCCATCCTTAGGTTCCTGGACGGGCGGCTTGATGGAATTCAGGGGTCCGACTTCCATTTCGCACCTCCCTGACATATATAATATTCTATCACAAATATTATCGGCATGTGTAGTCCCAAGTTAACACTGTCCCCCGGCTTTTCCGCGTCTCACGCGGCATGCAAACAATCGCATCATGGTTTAAACACATCTCATCAGTCCTTGCCGGATTGATATGAATGTTTTCCCGGTGATACAATCGTATCTATGAATCACGGCGGGCAGGAGAAATCGAGCCTCGAAGGCGTTGTCGACAGGATTACCTACCAGAATCCCGATAACGGCTATACCGTGGCGCGATTCAACCCCGCCGAAAAACCCGGCCAGGTGACGATAACCGGCACGCTTTTCTCCATTCAACCGGGCGAATATCTGACCCTCACCGGCTCGTGGGAACATCACCCGAAATTCGGCCGCCAGTTCAAGGTTGAAAATTACCGCCCGAATGTGCCGTCAACCGTCAAAGGTATCGAGCGCTTCCTCTCGAGCGGACTAATCCACGGCATCGGGCCCATCTATGCCAAGCGCCTGGTGAAGCATTTCGGGGCCGAACTGCTCGATGTCATCGAGAGCGAACCCCGGCGCCTTCGTGAAGTCCAGGGGATGGGAAGCAAGCGGTGCGCCACCATCGTCGAAAGCTACAATCGCCACAGGGAAGTCAGGGAAATTATCGTATTCCTCCAGTCGCACGATATCTCGACAACCATCGCCGCCAAGATATACAGGGAATATTCCGATGCATCACTCGCCGTATTGCGCGAAGACCCATACCGCCTCGCCGACGATATTTTCGGCGTGGGATTCCAGACCGCCGATAATATCGCCCGTAAACTCGGCCTTCCCGCCGATTCCCCCAAAAGGGTAAGGGCGGCGCTGAAATACTGCCTGCGGAAAGCCGGGGAGGAAGGCCACACCTATCTGCCGAAGCAGGAAGCCCTCGCCGCCGCGGTCGATTTTACGAATACCGATGAGGCCGCCGCCGTCGCCGCGCTCGATTTCCTCAGCGGCGAAGAGACAGTGATAATCGAGGATGGCGACCGCGTATACCTCCGCCCGTTCGCCATGGGCGAGAAGTTCATCGCCAAACGTCTCGGCGAATTGGCGAAGGGAAAGGTGCGGGGCTATGACGACCGGAAACTCGACGGCATCGTGCGCGAGATAGAAGACAAGGAGAGCCTCGACTTAAGCGACGAACAGCGCCAGGCGGTAAAGGCGTGCTACGAAAACCAACTCACCGTGATAACCGGCGGCCCCGGTACCGGCAAGTCGACCGCACTGAAAATACTGTGCAGGCTGTTCGAAAGGCTTCAGAAAGCCGTGGTACTCGCATCGCCTACCGGGCGTGCAGCCAAGAGGCTGGCGGAAGCCTGCAAGCGCGATGCCTACACCATCCACCGCCTGCTCGAATTCAATCCCCGCGGCGGCGGTTTCAAGCGCAACGAGAAGAATCCGCTGCAGGGCGAAGTCTTCGTCATCGATGAAGCGAGCATGCTCGACAACATGGTCTGCTACCACATGCTCCGCGCCATACCGAAGGGGTCCCGGCTCGTGCTCGTCGGCGATGTCGACCAACTTCCATCGGTGGGTGCGGGGAATATCCTGCGCGACGTCATCGGCTCCAATATCATCGCCACGGTAACGCTTTCCCAGATTTTCCGGCAGGCCGAACATTCCGCCATCATCGTCAACGCCCATCGCATCAACAAGGGCGCCATGCCAATCTTCGAAGGCGAAGACATCCGCAGGGATTTCCGCTTCGTCCCCGAAGAAGACCCCGCAAAAATCGCGCGGGCAATTGTGGATATTGCATCGAACCGGTTGCAGCCGAAGTACAACCCCACGAGGGATATCCAGGTGCTGAGCCCCATGCATAACGGCGATGCCGGCGCGCGAAACCTGAACGCGTTATTGCAGGAAGCGCTCAATTCAGCCCGCGTGACCGATGAGCTGATTGTCGGCGGACGCTCGTTCAGGAAGGCCGACAGGGTGATGCAGATTCGGAACAACTACGATAAGGATGTCTTCAACGGCGATATCGGCTACATCTCCTCTGTCAACGTCGACGAAAGGGAATTGATCGTGCATTTCGAAAAGGCGGTCCACTACAAGCTCTCCGAAATCGATGAGCTGCAGCATGCCTATGCCATCACCGTCCACAAATCCCAGGGAAGCGAATACCCGGTAGTCATAATGCCTATCACGACGCAGCACTATGTCATGCTCCAGCGAAACCTTCTCTACACGGCGGTTACCCGCGCGAAGGAACTCTGCATAATCGTCGGCTCGAAACGCGCCCTCGGCATCGCGCTTCGCAATGACTTTCTCGCGCATCGATACACCGGCCTGCGTGAACGGCTTCAGAATGAATGACCCGGGCGCGGGTATCTTAAAAGCCCGCGACGGGCGTTATTTCTTTGACTCGGTCTTGTCCTTGGTTTAAATTTGTAGCCTCATGCTCGTCTTCTCATCCATAGCCCTCGGGATAGTCTACACCGTCCTCATCGAAGGACTTATCTATCGCGTCGCCCTTGGATATTTCAGCCTCGCTGTATGGGCCAAGGTATTTTTTCTCAACATCGTCTCGTTCATCATCGCTGCCTCGATCGCCCTCGCCGGATATTTCTCATTCGACTGGCAGTTCGTCATGGCATGGGGGATGGCCCACTGGTTTTTGCTCATAATCGTATGCGAATTCCTCCCGGTGTCCATCCTGTTCGGGGAACTCGGTTTCAGACGCGTATTCGTGCTGCTGATATTCTCCAATCTTTTCTCCTCCATGTTCATCGCCTTTCTTATCCTGTACTTACCTCATGCCCTGATGATACCCGGCCTCGAAATGCCGATGTACAAAAACCATGTCATCGACGGCATCAGCAGGATTAAAGGCGCGCTGGAACGCTACCATGATGTCAACGGCTCATATCCGGCCTATATCTATGGCGGCGACCCGGTCTCATGGAAGAACGCACACGAGAACCTCGACCCGCTTCTAAAGGGCGGATACCTCGAATCATATCCCACCAATGTCTACCACCTCGGGCGGACCTATTTCGATGGGCGTCGCGTACCCGGGCTGCGGGGATTGTTCTGGGGCGAGAAGAGCGACAGCTTCCGCGAGCTCGAAAAAGACTGGGTTCAACCGGTTAACGAGGACCCCCGCTTCGGCTTCAGGGGAACCAGGATGGGAAACATCCTCAGCGTGCCGTACATCCATAGCTCTTCGATGTACTACGACTACCACGTCTACCGCGGGTCGCCCGAAGAATTTTTCCTGCCCGGCGCTTTCCTGTACAAGGCATTCGACACCGACCTCGACGGCAGGTTCGACAGCTATATCCTTGCCGGCTTCGGAAGCGAGCAGGAACAGGGCGAGGATATTTATAATCAATCCGAGGACAAGGTGACTCGTACCGTCAACGGCCAGTTGGTTGTAGGTAATAAGGATAGGAAAAAGGACGGCGTTGTCATCGTGGAAACCGGCGGCTTCAAGAAATGGCGTGAATGAGCCGCCGGGATTGACTATTAAGGCGTAGCCTTTATAATCAAGACTCTGTTTCTTTCTCACGCCGGCCGGGAAGGGGAAGTATCCTGGGTAAAGGAGTGCAACGTTTTGAAAGCTTACTTGCAGGCAGCCATGGACCTGATGAGGCGTGAAGGCGCGTCGTACGCCGATGCCAGGTTCCTGGACATGCGTAACGAATCGATTAACGTGAGGAACAAGGTGGTGCAGGGGATCACCCGCTCCACCAACAAGGGCTTCGGGATACGCGCCATCGTGAACGGTGCATGGGGCTTCAGCGCGTCCAATATCCTCTCAGAGGATGAAGTCGCGCGCGTCGCGCGGAGGGCTCTCGATGTCGCGCGCGCCAGCGCGCTGACCAAAAAAGAGGATGTCGTCCTCAGCGAGGAGAAGCCTTACGTGGACAAGTATTCCTCCGAGTGGAAGGAAAATCCCTTCGAAATTCCCCTTGGCGAGAAGATTGACCTTCTCGTGAAGTGCACCGAGGGACTCATGACGAAGGAGCAGATCAAGGTCGCCGAAGGCAACATGCAGTTCTGGCGCACCGACAAGATCTTCCTCTCCACCGAGGGGCATGACATCGAACAGACCATCCTCGAATCCGGCGGAGGCATCAAGGCGACCGCCGTGAAGGAAGGGGAAATGCAATCGAGGAGCTATCCCAACAGCTTCGGCGGCGACTACGCCACTCGCGGCTACGAGTTCATACGCGGGCTTCAGCTCGACAAAAACCTCGACTGGGTACGCGATGAAGCGCTCATGCTCCTCGATGCAGAGCAGTGCCCGTCGGGTCAGAAGGACATCATCATCGCGGGCAACCAGCTCGCCTTGCAGGTGCATGAATCCCTCGGACATCCCGCCGAACTCGACCGCGCTTTCGGCACCGAGATAAGCCTCGCGGGGGGAAGTTTCCTCCAGCCGGACATGCTCGGCACCAACTATCGCTACGGCTCCGACCTGTGCAACATAGTCGCCGACAGCACTGTGCCCGGCGGACTCGGCACTTTCGGCTACGACGATGAAGGGGTCAAGGCGTGCCGCGAGTACTGCATCGAGAAGGGCATCTTCGTCGGTTACCTGACAAGCCGCGAAACGGCCGTCAAGATCGGGCGGAAATCAAACGCCTGCATGCGCGCCCACGGATGGTGGTCGATTCCTCTCATCCGTATGGTTAATGTCAACCTCGAACCCGACAAGGGTACGCTCGAGGAGCTTATCTCCGACACGAAGGACGGCTTGCTATTCGACACGAACAAGTCCTGGTCTATCGACGACAAGCGGCTCAACTTTCAGTTCGCCACCGAGTTGGTGTGGGAGATCAAGAACGGCAAAAAGGTCAAACCCTTCAAGAACGGCCTTTACACAGGCATTACACCGGAGTTCTGGGGAAGCCTCGTCGCCGTATGCGGACCCGGCGAATGGCGCGTGTGGGGTGTTCCCAACTGCGGCAAGGGCGAACCGATGCAGTCAGCGCATGTCGCGCACGGTACCTCGCCCGCGAAATTCTCAAAAATAACCGTGGGGGTGGCGCAATGATAGGACGTGAAAAATTATTCGCTATTTTCGATAGCATCATCGCCCGCTCGAAAGCCGACGATACCGAGATCTTCTATCACGCACAGGATTTCGGCCTGACCCGCTACGCCAATACCTTCATCCACCAGAATATAGACAAGGTGGATTCGGATATCAGCATCAGGGTCGCGCTCGGAAAGAAGATCGGCGTGGCTTCATGTAACTCCCTCGAAGCTGATGTCCTGCGGCAGTGCCTCGACGACGCGATGGCCATCGCCAGGAACCAGAAGGAGAATCCGGAGTATCCCGGCATGACGAGCCAGGCGGATTACCCGGTGGTCGATACCTATGTCGAGCGTACCGCCTCCTTCGGGCCGGTGGAACGTGCCGAGGCTCTCAAGGGCGTATTCGCGATGGCTAAGGATGCGTCCCAGCAGATGGCGGGCGCGTTCTCCAACGGCGTGAGCGAAGTGTGCATCGTCAACTCCAACGGCGTAAGGGCTCATTCCCCCTTCAGCCATGCGGCCTGCAACATGGTCGCCATGACACCCGATTCGTCGGGCTTCGCATATGGGACATCGCGCGACATAGCCGAAATCGACCTCCTCGCCATGGCCGAAACCGCTATTACCAAAGCACGGGACAGCGTCAAGCCGGTCTCGATCGAACCAGGGAAATATGATGTCATCCTCGAACCGTCCGCCGTCGGGGAACTGCTCGAATGGCTTTCCTATATCGGCATGGGAAGCAAACCGTTCCACGAGGGGATGAGCTTCCTCACCGGCAAGATCGGTAAGAAGGTCATGGGGGACAACGTCACGATCTACGACGACGCTCTCGATCCCGGTGGCATGAGCTGCCCGTTCGATTTCGAGGGAAGCCCTAAGAAGAGGCTCGATATCATCGTGAACGGCGTTGGCAAGGGCGTCGCCTATGACCTGCTCTGGGCTAAGAAAGAGGGGGTTCAGCCGACCGGACACGGGCTTCCCAGCGGCGGGCAGGGGCAAGGCGGTATCCCCCTGAATCTTATCTTTACCCCCGGCAATGCATCGCGGGCCGAGATGATAAAGGCTGTCGACAAGGGACTCCTCGTGACCCGGTTCCACTACGTCAACGGGTTCATCAATCCACCCGAAGCCGTCCTTACCGGTATGACCCGGGATGGTACATTCCTGATCGAGAAGGGCCAGGTCAAAGCCGGGATCAAGAACCTGCGCTTCACGGAGAGCCTTCTGAAAGCCTTCTCCAACATCGCCTTGCTCGGCAGCGACCTTAAGACCATCGGCGCCTGGTGGGGCGATCTGACGGCCATGCAGGTGCCTTCTATGCTGATACGGGACTTTACATTCAGCGGCAAGACCGAATTTTAAGCGGTTAAAGAAATTAAGGAAAACCTGAACGCGCCTATGGCGCGTTTTTTCAAGTGATAGCGCGGTGCCTGCAAAACACATGGCGCGGAAGCCTTTTGCAATCAGCCTTTGCGGAGCTTGCTTGCGGAAAACTAATCTCTCGCACGGGCTTGTTAAAAAATTGTGTGTGGGAAAAATTCTGATTGTCAAAGATAAATATGCTAAAGTTATACATACTTATTCGCTATAGCCCATGTGGGCAGGATTTTTCTCGGATTTTTCATGTTAATTGGGAGGATATTCTGAGATACTACGAAATAATAGCATATCTGAAATGTACAAGTTTAAAGGCCATACTTGTATAATATTGCATATAACCATTAATATGTATAGGTTTGGGCCCTAAACTTTGCCATTGACAGCAGGGGGGGTAAAAAAATAACATGAGCGCCCATTTCGGAGGCTGTACTTCTTGAGGGCCGGATATATGTGAGTGAAGCGAATATGGGGGGGTGCGGGGATTTCTTGACCGATTTTATTAATTTCATCAATA
>CAZSPL010000144.1:0-9985 GCA_964608735.1 uncultured Planctomycetota bacterium
TCGTGGCAATTCCCGCAGGGCAATCCGCCATACCAGGCGCCTGATGATTTCGCGCCGGAAGCTAATCGGCCTGAACCCTATCGAATCGAAGTCACCGAGCTTGATAATTCACTTTACAACGAACTCGGCGATGCCGGTGGCGATATCTCACTCTCAATCGATGTCTACGACTGGTACAATGCCGGTTTGAACAATGTCCGCGTCGAAGCGCCGGGCCAGGTACCGGTAACGGAATCGGCTACCGCAATCGGCGGCGGCGAAGGATACAGCACATATCAAATAGACATCGAAGACTGCACACCCGATGCACCCGGTGACCTCGATTTGCTCATCACCGTCGAATCCGATGAGGTCGACTACGGCGGCCTCCTCACCGGCGAAACGGTCAGCGCATATTTCATCCACGCGACAACCGTCGACGACGAAGCCCCGGTCACCGCTCTCTGGAGCGAGGAATTCATCGTTTCCGGATCGAACGGGCGATTCCCCGTAATCGCGCAGACGCCTTCCGGAAGAGTCATTGCCGCATGGTCGACCAATCCCGGCGTGGCATGGGATGAATTCACATTCCCCGACAGCTGGGCCACCCCGGGAACGGTGACATCGAGCATTGATGCAATCCGGATGAGCATCGAGCCGGGTTACTCCGACGATGATATCCTCATCACGACCCAGAATTACACCGGCATGATAAATATAGCCGGCGTCGCCACCGAGATCGGGCACCCGATGCTGTACATGTGGAATGGAAGCACCACCTGGAACCTCTGGGACAACTCGCACATAGGGAGCCAGTTGATGCATCACACCAATATCGACTCCGAGGGCAAATACCAGTGGTATCTCGGCACCCAGAGCGCATACGGACATCCCGTTCATCTCCAGTATTCCACGTGGCAGCAGGACCAGGTCGGCATGTATGATTACCTCAATTACTTCAACACCCCTTATCCGAACTGCTCGGAGCTTGGCTACTCACGCTGCTGGGATGATGATTCGGCGGGTAATTCCTACATCCTGTATGAATTCGACCGGATGAAGAACCCCTACCAGGCGCCGGTCGATTACCGCGGCATCACGCTGTGCAAGCAGTTCCTGCCGAACATGAGCAGCGTCGCCGCCGTATATGTCGTCGACCAGGGGAGCAGCCCCGACATCGACAGCCCGGCGCTCGTCATCGATTCAACCAACCGCGTGCATGTCGTGTACCGGCGATACACCGGCAGCGCATGGCAGGTGGTACACAGGTGGTCCAACGACGGCACATCGTGGACGGGAGTGAATGAGACAATCATCTGGAGCGGCACGGACGAGCCGGAGAAACGCTATATAAGCGTCGATGCCGACTCACAGGACAGGCTGCATGTGACGTTCAAGGTGGATGGGAAAATCTGGTACACGCGTTGCGACGACGGCTATACCTGGAACGAACTGGAATGGGTCAATGAATCAATCGATGATATGATGGGCGTCGCGGATTATCAGCAGTGGATGTTCGTCGACGCGGACGACCAGGCGCACGTAGTCTGGGCTCGCATCTCGGTATCCCCCGGCTCGGAATTCGGGGCTATATACCACCGCTGGAGGCTGGACGGATAACTTGCGATTCACTGATTGAAATCAATACAAAAGCCCGACGGAAACCCGCCGGGCTTTTTTTCCGATGTGAGTTAAGACCTACCAATCCCCGCCGGGGCCGCCGTACGCGCCCATGTCGGAGGTGCCGTTGTCGGGATCGAGTATGGACGGGTCGCCTGCATTGATGCACGGGCTTCCCGAGCCGAGATGGAAATCGGTCCCGGCGCTGACATAGAGCGGGTTAGCGCTGATACACCCCGTCCCCGCGGTCGCCCCGTCGTAATTCGCCGTATTGCAGTCGTAAACATCGCAATATTCGAAGCTGTACGTCGAACCCGCCTGGTGTACACCGTAAGCGGTCTGGTAGTATCCGCCGGTACCCCCTTCGCCCTTGTGGACGTGCGAAATGATAATGTTGCGCGCATCGAGGTTGGTGCAGTTATCGAAATACAGGCCATAGGCTATGCCGTAATAATATGTCTTGTCGACATCGTATATGACGTTGTTGACGAGTTCGACATCGGCGGAATCCACGACATGTATCCCGTAAACCTCATGATAATTACCACCGGTCACATCGTGGATGATGCTGTTCTTCACCACGACGCCGTCCGAGCTGTTGATGAGTATCCCGTGCGGATAGCAGTAGCTTCCGCCGAGGCCCATCGTATCGCTCGAAAACACATGGTGAACGTTGGTGTGTTCGATCAGGACGTGGTCTGAGCCGGATGCATCGCAGCTCTCTATCCGTATGCCGTAAAACGTCGCATAGCCGTAATCGGTGCTGTTGTTCAAGTCGTACACCTCGACGCCGTCAAGGTGCGGGAATGCGCCGTTCCTTATGAAAACCCCGGTGCAGTCGGAATAGCGAAGGTTCACAATCCGGCAGTCGATTATTTCCGGCGATGTGCCGTTGCAGTCGATGCCGTAGCGCTGCCCGTCGATCTCGAATCCCTCGATGCCCGCGTCATTCGCGCCGGTTACAGCCGCGATCGATGTGCCGTCGTAGAGGATGGTGGCCTCGGGATCCCCGTCCGATGAATCCCAGTTCTGGCTCTTGAGGATGACATCGCTCACGAGCGTAACCGGCCCGGCATAAGTGTTGCCGGAATCGTCGACGAGCACATAATATCCCGCCGATGCCGCCGCGAGACCTTCCTGGATAGTGTTGTACGGATTCGTCATCGAGCCGTCCTCGACGCCCGAAGTGTTGGAGTCGTCGACATAGATGGCTTCCATCGTGATGGTGAAATAATCATCGCTGTCGTCGTAGGTGAGCGGGTCCGCGACATCGCTCACCCGCACTTTCGCCGTTGTGGTCGGGTCGCTGGGGACGGTCCAGTCATAGGTGCCGTCGCTCGGGGTGGTGTCGATTATCTCGTGAATGTCTGATGCAAAATCATCCTTCGAATATTCAATCTTCACATTGGCGATGCCGCCGCCGGAATTCCACGTTATCGCGTGGACGCTCCCCGCGGCCCAGGCCTCGCCGCCGTTGGGGGATGTCACCTGGATATTACTTACCGGCTCGCCGGATACGTCGGTCGTATGAACGAAATATGCGGTCGTGTTCGTGCCGGTGATATATCCTCCGAAATCCTCTTCCTCGGAGATAACGCTGATGAGAATCTCCATATCGCCCGCGGCTTGCGGGGTCGCATCGATGATATCAATTTCATATGTCGAATAGCCGGTACCGCCGCCGGACGGCGCGAGCGCGCTTACAGCATCGAAGTTGCCCGGCGATTCGACAAGTACGTTGTTCATCTCAGCGTTGAACCAGTCATAGACGTCGATGGTCATGCTGAGATTTCCGCCGGAATCGCCGCCGTCGTTATAAAGCGAGTTTGCGGTTTCGGATACGACGATATTCCATGCCTCGGTGCGATTCGCCGCATCGGCGAAATCATCCGGTGCGGTATACGGCGGGTCGCCCCCGGGGAATTGCCAGTTTGCGTCGACGGCGTAGTTGAACACGAGCCCCGCGCCCATATCGATCGAGTAATGGCGTACGTTCTTCTGACCCGCTGAAAACATCG
This sequence comes from uncultured Planctomycetota bacterium, assembly GCA_964608735.1. GTDB lineage: Bacteria > JAJVIF01 > JAJVIF01 > JAPKYR01 > CAZSPL01 > CAZSPL01. The sequence continues at coordinate 3,618 of CAZSPL010000144.1, forward strand.
CGCGCCCTTCGGAGTCGACATCGGTAAGCGGGTCGTCGGGATTGAGCTCATCGCAGTAGAATTTATATGCATTCAGCGTGGCATTGTAATTCGCCGCGGAATCAGGCGTCCCCAGCATGCCGTCCTTGTATCCGAATATCGTTCCGTCCATGGGGAATTCATTCGGATTCCACCAGCGCGCGAAACCGTCGGGGTTCAGCAGGCGGGTATCGCCCGGGCCGGCCATCGTCAGCGCGGAATCTCCGAATCCCGACACTGAGCCGTCCGCGATGAATATCCCGCACACATCGAATCCCGTGAATTCGGTCAGCCCGAGGAACGGGTGCCTGAGTCCGATATCGGTCTCGATGATATCCCCGTTGAACTGAAGCGTTTCAAGTGTAAGGTTGACGAGGGCCGGGGGTTCGAGGAACGGCAGCGCGTTGAGATGGAATTCGCTCGTGCGTAGCGGGACGACATCGAGCGTGCCCGCCGCCGGGTCGGCGGTGAATTGATAGTATCCCCAGCAGGCGTGGGTGTTGAGCGCGTCCGATGTTTTCTCCACCGGCGCAACCGGGTCGTATGTTCCGCCGCCCGAGCATCCGTATGCCATCAAGGCGGCAAGTATCAATGCAGCAGCAATATAGCGCATGATTCGCTCTCCTTGAGAGTTTTCTTCTTTCAACATGTTTAGATGTGAAAATAGCCGGGATGGATAGCGCTCATGCTCCAACTGGGATCGCGGGCTGCCAGCCCGCATGATCATAAGCCATACAAACACCCATGCGGGCTGGCAGCCCGCGATCCCGGCAAGCTTGCCCGTGTCCTCTTGCCGCTCATTGCCCCTTCCCGCGCGGGCTGATATAATCTTAACAAGCGCTGATGGAGGTTGAACTCGCGTGAAGCTCGGTGAATACCTGCGAAGCGAGCGCGTCGGAAAGGGCATAGATATCGATACCGCGGCGGAAGAGACGCGTATCAAGGATGTCTATATCCGCGCCATGGAGGATGAGAAATGGGAACTCATCCCCGGCGAGATATACCAGCGCCATTACCTCAAGACATACCTCGAATACCTCGGCCACGAAGACCTTTATTACCGCCTGACCCGCGAACGTCCCAAGCCCGCGCAGCCGTCGGAGCGCATGGTACGCAAGCCCACCGAGGATGCGTGGGATACGTCGCGCTACGTGAGGGTGCTGCTCCGTGTCGGACTCGTCGTTATTTTCATCGTGGTGGTGCTCTGGCTCGGCGCGATGGCCATGGCGAGAGTCAAGCACGCCCCGAGGGAAGCGCAGCCGTCGCCCACCGAGGATGTCGTTGAGGAACTCGCAATTCCGCTGCCGCTTCCGTCGAGCCTCGATCCGGTGGATGCCGATATCGCCCAGGCGCTGGGGCCGCCCGCCAATCTCGGGAACGTCGGCGCGCAGATCGAAGGGGCGTTCGATACGCATACAATTAAAATCGAGGCGAAGGGGGAATGCTGGCTTTCGGTGAGCGGGCCGGACGGGATGATATTCAAGGGGCTTCTGAAGGAAGGGGACACGAAGGAATACGGCCCCGACAAGCATTTTATTATCACCGTCGGAAAACCGGAAAACGTGCTTGTCTATTTCGATACTTTCCACATATACGGCGGCGATAAAGGGCTGCCCCCGGGGATGACGTTCAGCCTTCCCGCGGACTTGAATTTCGACAAAGCGAAGCTCAACAACGATCTGGCCGATGTGACGGGCGGGAATTAGCGGCATTTCTCCCGCGGAATTATAAAATTTGTTCATGAAGGCGGGCGGGAAATCCGCGCTTCTACGTGGGGAATGAATAGACTTAAGGGAATATTATTTGCGGCGCTTATGGGGGGAGGGATTTTCCTGCTCGGCGAACGTCCCGCGCGGGCGGATTCGCTGATCTTCTGGGGAGCATTCGGCTCCAGCGCGCCCGTATATCTCACTCCCGCCACCTGGGGGATATCGCTCATTGGGGTTGTAGTCATAGAGATGCTGGTCTTCAAATGGCTCGGGAAGCTCAGTCTTTATAAAGCATTCACGATGTCGATAATCCTCAATTTCTTTTCCACCATCGTCGGACTCGTTGTCTCCGGCATCATATATCAATCCTTTCCGTGTAATTGCATGGTACTCGTCCTCTTCCTCGTCGCGATTATTCTTACGCAAGCCGGGAAAGTAATGCCCCTCTGGTTCTCTCTTGCCACCATGGCCGTGACTGTAGGCGGCCTCTATGGCGCGGCTTCAAACACCATGCTTGCCCTTCCGCTTCCAAGATGGGATATATTCCTTCGCCTGATGTACCCGGTGGTTTTCGGATTCGGCCTGACCCTGTTCAGCGAAGTGTGGATCGCGAAGATAAGTTTTCCAAAATTGACCTTAAAACTCTTGATATGGGCCAATGCGGCATCCTATATATTTCTCGCCATCGTACTGATTGTCGCCGGGCCGGGGCTTTACAAGAAGAGCGAGTCGCTTCGAAGCCTGGAATTCGCACCCAGGATGATTTCCGACCGGCAGGATGATAATGGCAGGCGCGACCCGTGGGAAATCGGGCCGCTGAGCGTCAAGGATGTCATATTCATCGTAAACGCCCGTAACTCAAACAACCTGCAGCTTCTCGGCATCGGGAAATATCATTATCCGGATAATTACGGCGCTGAGTTCGAACGCTCGATTTTAACCACGGCGTATTTCAAAAATATCTGGATGCACCATGCCGATCCGAGGACAGGCAGAGAATTGGCCGAGTATGTGCTGAGTATTCCTCAATTGAGTGACGATGCGAGGAGATATTTCGAGTGGTTCAGGGATTATCTCGGCTTCAGGATTCAAGCGGAAGACGCCATCAAAGCGGGTGACCAGGCAGGTCTGGACGAGGCTTACGAAGAATGGTCAACCTGGTATGAATCGCGTCCACAGACTGTGAATGAGCCTATGTATATCATCGTACACCCCGAGGATGAAGATTTTCACTCCCCCAAATATGCTGTTTCGGGTCTGCTCGAATATTACAAATCGAATCTCCTCAAACCGTGGGAATGGATTGAGTGAAAGCTCGCGGAACGATGGGAAATCCGCGCGCAATCATACCCATGAGAACACGGTAATCTTCGGCCCCGGCTCCACGGTGTGGACTTCCATCGTGCCGTCATCGACATCCACATACAGCGGCACCCCGTCGAGCGGTGGTATCGAATAGCCATACCCGAGTGTGCAGAAACTTCCCACATATGTACCGTCCAATGCATCATAAAACCATGCGCCGCCCTTGTCGGCTTCATAGAAATGAATCAACACGACGATGGTTGGCCTGCCCGGATTGGGCGTGAAGCCGGGATGCGGCGGCATGAGCTCGATATCAACCGGACGTACGGTACCGGGAAACGTGATATTGAACGCGGGAGTGATGCTGTCGTAATCCCACCCCGCCTGATCATTCGTGATGTCGTATGCCTCTATCGCCCAGTCGGAGCCGTTCTCGCATATGAACAAGCGGCACTTGCCGGGCCCCATCTGCATGGCGTCGATGCCGCCGATATCATCACCCGCCTCAATTTTCCCCGGGCTGTCACCGATAAAACCGTTGGCCGCGAATGATGTGTAATAAACGACATCGATATTCAGATAATCGCCGTATGGTTTCCCCGCGAGGCCGATGAGCCGGGCATCGGATGTGAAATCCACCATCAATGCATATTGGAAATTATCGAAATCGTCGCACAAATCGATTGGATGCCACCCGGGATAATCCTTCGATGGGCGGAAATGCCTTTGGTCGGCGGGCCAGTTGTTCACGAAGCCGCCGTCGCGATTCGTGCTCGAAAATATCTCGCTGTTCGCTACGCCGTCCGGCGGCGTGTATCCCGGCTCGTCATAAATAAGTGAATCGAGGTTGCTCCATGCCGATGCGCAATCGTTGGTGGCGTCGATGCGTTCAACGGGCCAAGGCTGATACGTGCCGTTCAACGGATCAAGGTTTTTGAGCGATGCATACATCGAACCGGCGCCGTAATACGGCGTCCAGGCATCGATCGCATCGCAAGGCGGGGCATAATTCGGATCGTCGCCCGACATAAGTATGTGCGAATCCATGGATGAGCCTGTCGCGCCGATTACGCCTATGTCCGGCGAACATCCCCCGGTCGCGGGATAAAATTCGCCGCTCTTGATGAACGCATCCCTTCTTACCTGGATGACGATCTTGTTGTAAAGGTCTTCATGAGCGGCGGCAGGAGAGTGGGCATGAATCCAGCATGGATAATCGCCCAGCGGTGCTTGGAGGTCGTTGAATATTTCGGCTTCCCATTTATTCCCCGATGTATTCACCAGCTCCGTCATCCCGCCGGTAAACGGGGTCGTATCGACCGCCACTGAGTCCACATCGTCCTGCCAGTCGAGAACATCGCAAGAGATATCGACGCTTGCCGTGGTAATGGGATGAAGGTGTCCGCTCGCTGCGATGTTGCCTATCTCAAATGGCTCGCCGCAATGTCCCGGCCAGCTTGCCTCGACGATGTTGAAAACATAGCCGCCGGCACCCGGCGGCCAGTGGATGATGACTTCCTCGGTTATCTTCGCCGGGGCCGGGCCCATTACACGCGATGGCGAGTCCTTGCCGAATGCTATGAATGGATTCGGTTCGCCCATTGTCGAATAATCCGGCGTGTATGAATCAGCGTTGACCAGTTCGCGAAGCACGAAATGCTCGAAGATGAGCCTTATGTCATATGCCGTGAGCGCGGTCGGATTCGCGATTGACGCGTCGACCTTGAGGACTCGCGACGCCGCATCCCATTCTTTTATCTCGCAGGTCAGGCACCCTGGGCCGCCGCATGACGGTGGGGTTGTCCATGTCGTCACATTGTAGTGGGCTTCGCAGGCGCGGATGTCGGCCGGAACCAAAGCGACGTTTTCCTCATCGAATACAAAGCAATAGACTCCAAGCAGGCCGTCTCCTTTCGCCAATCCCCGTGATGATTGGATTTCCGTGAATTCACGTGCATCGGGCGGCGCTGATATCGTAGATGCATTCGTACATCCGCCAAACAGGATACAAAGGCATGCCATGAACAAAATTGCGCGGACGGAAGCCCAACAGCCGGACATATCGACGCCTCCCGTGTCGGGGATTATCGAAAGAAAAAATTATCGCACGTAGGATGTTATCGGATAGCGCGCGAATGGCTTTAATGGCTGCCGTTTGTTATTGCTGCCGGATACTAAAAAACCGCCCGGATTACCTCCGCGCGGCTCTGATCATTTTTTCCCAGCTAATAAGCTATTTCCATTGGAACACGGAGATCTTCGGGCCGGATTCCACGGTGTGGATCTCCAGGTTGCCATCGTCTACGTCAAGATGTACAGGCAGGCTTTGAAGCGGCGGCAGTGGATAGTTATACCCCAGGCTGCTCAGGCTTCCGACATAATTTCCGCTGACCGCGTTATACAATATTACTCAGCCCTTTCCTTCCGAGATGAAATGGACCATCAGCGCAACCGTGGGCTTGTCGGGATTGGGCGTGAAATCCGGACTCGGCGGCAGCAACTCGACATCGACCGGTTTCGCCGATCCCGGCATGACTATGCTGAACGCCGGTGCGATGCTGTCATAATCCCATCCCGGCACGTCGTTGGTGATATCGAATACCTCGAGGGCCCATTCGGCGCCGTTCTCAACTATGAACAACCGGCATATATCCGGTTCCATCTGCCATGCATCGATGCCGCCGATATCGCCGCTCGCTTCGATCTTTCCCGTACCCGACCCGATAAGGCCCTTCGCGGCGAACGATGTGTAATAAACGACATCCGTATTCCTGTAATCGCCCCACGGTTTCCCTTCGAATCCCACCGGGCGTATGTCGGTGCTGAAATCGACCATGAGCGCGTATTGGAAATTGTCGAAATCGTCGCAGACATCTACCGGGAACCATCCGATGTGGTCGTACGACGGTTGGAAATGCCGGTGGTCGGCGGGCCATGTGTTGATGAAACCGCCGTCGCGGTCGGTGGTTGAATATATCTCGCTGTTGGCGATGCCGCCCGGGGGGGTGTATCCCAACTGGTCGTAGATGAGCGAACCGAGGTTGCTCCATCCGGCGGCGCAGTCGTTGGTGGCGTCGATGCGTTCAACGGGCCATGGCTGATATGTATTGTTCAGCGGGTCGAGGTTTACAAGCGATGCATACATGGATTTGCCGGCGTAGTACGGATTCCAGGCGTCGATGGCATCACAGGCTGATGCATGATTCGGGTCGTCGCCGGACATGAGGATGCACGAACCCATCGATGAGCCGGTCGCGCCGATTACGCCGATATCCTGAGAGCATCCACCGGCCGCGGGATAGTAGATTCCCTTGCGGAAGAATTTATCCAATCGTA
>CAZSPL010000145.1:0-9971 GCA_964608735.1 uncultured Planctomycetota bacterium
TAAGGAAGCGAATGTAGAGCGGCATGCACTGTTTAAATACGAGAACCAGTTCTTCTACGCCGCGAGGTTCGATACGGTCGCCAAAACACTGACGAAAATTACGGTTTTCGAGCAGGACAGCGATGGGCTCTTCCACGCATGGCTGGCCTATACCGGGTCATTTGAGGATAACTCCCTGGTATTGAACGATGTTAAGAAATATATTCTTGACAGCGAAGGGGAGTTGCAGCGCTACGAGATAGTACCGAGGGAAACGCTGCCGTTCCCGCGCGAGCTTCAGCTCGCCCATGAGACCAAGCGCGATGCGTTCAGCTATGCCGCGGGCGACCTCGCGACGAAGATTGAGCGTCTCGAGGAGATCGGCCAGGACCCGCTGGCAGCGAAAATCGACAGGCAATTCCAGATTTCGGTGCCGCTCGCATGCACCATTTTCGCGTTCGTGGGATTCATGTTCTCGATATTCAACCAGAGGAAGGAAGTCTCGGTCGGGGTTCTTTATGCAATCCTTTTCGCTTTCGTTTACTATGTATTCATGGCGGTGATACGTTCGCTGGCGAAGCAGGACCAGGAGATACTGCGGAATGAATATGTCGCCGCATGGCTGACGAATTTCGTTTTCCTGCTTTTCGGGTTTGTCCTGTTCGTGAGATCTCGCAGGTAGGTGCTCGCTGATTTTATGCATCAACCGGACATATTAATATCCATCTTGTATTTCGACTGTAACGATAAGGTTAATTGTGGCCCTGTGCGGCCGAAACATATAGGAATAGCGGCGATTCTATTGTCTAATGTATGAGGAGGGCCGTGGACAGGGAACCGGGCGAGCGACGCTTTGAAGACGGCTTATGCAAATATCGCGGCATCGAAGACGAAGACGAAAGCGCTTCTGTATCTCTGCGTAATTATTTTAGCCATGAGCTGTGAATCGGCGGCGTTCGCTGAAGAAGAGGAGCTATATTTCCGGGCCGACAAGCAGCGCGAAATAACCGAAGAGAATATCACCATCATGCAGGGGAATGTCGAAGTGCATTTCCGCGATTACATCATCTGGGCCGATGAAATGCGAGTCGACGACGACAAGAAGGAAATCTACGCGGTCACCAACGTGAAGATGGAGGGAGAGGACCGGGTGATGTTCGGCGACGCGCTGTGGTACAACTACGACACCGACCAGTTCCTGATGGTCAACGTCAAAGGGGAGATAACGGTCTCCGATGTCAGCGAACCGGTATATTTCACCGCGAAGGAGATCCGCGGCACACCGGCAGTATTCAAGATGGTCGACGGCACCGCCACCACATGCACGCCCGACGAGCCGCAGGAAGTCCATATCCGGGCGAAGATGATCAAGGTGATGGAGGATAACAAGATTATCTTCCGCAACGGGTATTTTTTCGTCTATGACGTCCCCATCATCTATTTTCCTTACTGGGTCTTCTCTCTTCGCCGCGTGCCGTATGAGATCAGGGTAGGGAAGAACAATTCCGACGGTATCTACGTGGAGATAGACTGGCATTACCTCTACAAGGAGAACATCTACGGCACATTCCTCGGCAGTTTCTTCGAGAAGCGCGGATGGGAGCTCGGTACCGACCACCAGTGGAATATCCCCAGCCAGGGGACCGGTAATTTTTACTTCACTTACCTCAAGGATAGAAAAGCCGGCCCGCAGACGGTCATAAAGATCGCGCAGAATTTCACGCCGTCCAAGAACACCAAGATATCCGTCAGCCTCGACCAGTCGTCGCGTGATTACTATGGCACCACTCAAGCCACATCGAACCGCCTGAACTCGCGCATTTCGTTCAACCGTAACACTCCGCACACTTCGCTGAATTACAGCATGTCGCTCAACACAGTCAAGTCGAACACTGAGTCGACCGATTTCAACGCTGACCTCAACTACAGGCAGAACTGGAACAAGCCCGGGCTGATATTCAACAGCAGATTTTCTTACCAGTCGAACCACCAGACCGGGTATGCCGCGGACCAGCGCCTCAAGACAACCTACGACCTCTCCGCGACTGCCGGAAAGAAGGTCGACTGGAAGATCCTGTTCGATTTCCAGGCCGATCCCGACGGCGACAAGAAACTGAACGACGGCGGAAACTTCCTCGAAAAAGTACCCGAAGTCACAATGACGCTTAAACCGGAATTATTCGGCTGGACCAAGCACAATCCGCTCCAGATAGAAATGAAACCCGTAAGGCTCATCGGCGGGCATTATTTCGACCAGCGTACATCGGGCGAGATCCACGGCCTCGCCGGAAGCCTCGATACTGAATTCAGCAGGAACCTCAAGCTCTCCGAGAGCGCCGATATACGATTCAGCCTCGGGTACAACCAGTCGATCACATCAAACGGCAACGCTAAATATGTCTACTCGCCGTCGGCGAACCTTAACAAGAAATTCTCGAAGAAACTCAACATGGGGATGACCTGGAACCAGGCCGTCGATAAAGGGCGTAACCCGTTTCCCACCTTCGACCGTTCCGGAAACCAGAACAGTATAAGCTGGAACATGAATTTCAAGAAGGGCAGAAAATGGGATATGCGATGGAGCACCAACTACAACGTAAAAACCGACAACTGGGGCAACCTGAGCTGGAATATTCGATGGACGCCGGATCAATACTGGAACGCGAATATGAACATCAACTACCAGATAGAGCAGGGGGATTTCGGCGACTTGAATCCGAACTTCTCATATACGAACCTGAAGGATTTCAAAAACGAGACCCAGCTCAATTACTCGCTGAGGGATAATAAGCTTACACGCTTCAGGAACTCCACTAACTACAGGATCGGCGATGAATGGATATTCGGGATCATCCTCGAACCGGAGGTTCGTGAGAGCTTCTTCAAGGACATCTTCCGCGATATTCTCGTCACGAAGTACAACCCATGCACATTCTACCAGTTCAGCTACGAGGCAAGCGGCGGCAGGTTCTTCTTCACGTGGGGAGTGACGGCGTTCCCGACCGCCAAGGTTTCGCTGGGCGAAGGGCTCGACACATTCGGGTCGTTCGATACTTTCAATACCTCGGGCAGCAGCTTCGGAGCCGGTGGATTCCAGGCGGGAGGCTATTATTAGTTCACGGGTGACATTAATGTTAAACTATATATGCAAATACTTAATCATACTTGTACTCTTTCCATTCATTCTGGGAGGATGCGCCTGGGAAAATATAGAGGGGGAGGTCGAACAGAACCTCCGGCTGCGCATAGAGATGCAGGTCCAGGGCACTATCGATCCCAACCTGTTCTATTTCATTGTATTCAATTTCTCGGGTGATGCCAATCAGAAGCCCGTCCCGGATTTCGAGGATGACGAGAGAGGCTTATACTGGGATGCCTATTACATGTACGGCAACCCGCGCGGTACCGGATGGGATTTCTACAGGGCATTGGCCGGTACGGCCAAGGACGGCAACCCGCGTCTCGACAAGCGTCCAACGCCAAGCGACTACCTCTTCGAATTCGTGCCGACATCGCAACCGACGCCGGGAACCACGCCTTCAGGCAACAAGCTGATACTTGAACTCGACTTCGGCACGATGGACACCCCGGCCAAAGTGAACATGAATATGATGGTTTCATCTCTCCCGTTCGACAGAGTGGATAACCCGGATGATCCTTACGACGCCCTGATATACGACAGCTTCTTGTTCGATGGCGTGACCCTCAATCTCAACGGCAATGTCAAGGATTTCCACGAGGAAGATTTCAAGGTCGAGCAGGAAGAAAATATCGGGGAAAATCCTCCCCCCAACGCAAATATAACATTCTGGCGCGTACGTATATTATAATAACAGCCTGATGCGTACGCTCAATCGCATAACGAAAGTAATCTCCATCCTCGTGATCCTGCTGATCATCATCGGGATAATAGCCGCGCTCTATGGAATCTATTTCTACTTCCCGGCCCTGAGGGAAGATATCCGCCGCGACACATCTAATGCGGTCGCCAAATGGTTCCCGGGCGATTCGGATACAAAGTTTTCTTACCAGATAGCCATCGACTTGAAGAATGATAAATGCCTCATCAAGGACCTCGTCGTCACCGACGGCACCGGTAAAGTCCTTGATGCTATGAGCATGTTCGAATACCGCGTCGACGCCGACACATCCGAACTCGACCTTGGCCCGCTCGTGAAGCGCCAGCCGCTTACACTGACCGGCCTCAAGGGCTTCCGCCTCTACGGGCATATAGAGGCGCGGGAGCTGCGCTCATATTTCACGCCCGAAAACTCCGGCATGCAGATCAAGGATATGGCATACGACGACTTCACCGAGAAGACCATCATCGATGCGGTAATCGTCGAAGTGCAAGGGATAGACGTGCTGATTTCCGGGCGTTGGAAAATCGATGCCGACGGCAACCTTACATTGACCGACAGGAGTTACCGGAACCCGGACAGCCCGGTCGGGGCGGACATCGTGAAATTCATCGAAGCGCATACCGACCCGACGATACGTTTCACCATATTCAACATACCCCTCAAAGTGGCGGATTTCACATTCGACGGGATGAGCCTTACAGTGGAGCTCGAAAGGGAATGAGCCGTCGGGCCATATATCCACCGGATCTGCACATTCATTCGGAATACAGCATCGATGCAATCGGGAAGCAGATTCAGTTTGCCGATGCAGCGTCGCGCCTTGGATTAATCGGTGCAGGCTTCACCGAACACTGGGACTTCGCTCCCGGCGACCCATCCACCGGGCACTTCGACTTCGAAACCCAACTCGACAGCCTGCGCGCCCTTGCGGAGCTATGCGAAGGGGAGGCCACCATTTTCATCGGGGCTGAAATTTCATACCAGCGCGCAAGGGAGGATGAAATCCGCGCGGCAATATACGGGAAACCGTTCGATTATCTCATCGGAAGCCTGCATCACTATGGCGAAAACGCGCTCGACGACCTTGCGGATCGATTCGTTGATTGTCCGCCCGATGAAATCTACATCCCGTATTTCGAGGAATACCTCTCCCTCGTCAATTCCGGGCTTTTCCATGTAGCCGGGCACCTCGATTACCCGAAAAGATACATCCCCGAAAACCTCGGACGGTTCAGCTATGCCGACTACCCGGGGCTCATCGACCCGATATTGAGCGGTGTAATCGACAGGGGCATGGTGCTTGAACTCAACACATCCGGATGGCGAAGGCATGTGGGGGAGCAGTATCCGTCGACGGATATCCTGAACCGGTATGCCGAGCTTGGGGGACGCCATGTGACCCTCGGCTCCGACGCCCATAATCCCGGTGAAGTTGGAGCCGATTTCGACCGCGCGCTGGAACTCATCGGCGGTATCCCATTGGTCCCGGCCGTATTCGCGGCGGGACATCTGCATCCGCTCGGATAACATCCGCGCCTCGAAAAAATAGCAAGTCCGTAAGAGCCTGTTGAAAAAGTAAGCGTGATGGGTCTGGGTAGGGCGGATTTGAGCGACATGAAACCACGATTAGCATGAATGCTCGACGCGGTAATCCGCCCTGTCTTCGAGCGCGCATCACGGCTACGCCGTCGCACAAGAGTGCGAATAGATACGCGCTACCCGAAAACCCATTAGTTGAAGAAAAAAGCAGGCTCGAAAGCCTGCTCCACATACCCATCTGCCCTTACGAAAAAAGCCTTATGGCACAAAGACCGTGCTTAATATCTTGTTTACCACTTTCTCGCTTGTCACATCCTCGGCCTCGGCCTCGTATGTAAGTATTATCCTGTGCCGCAGAACATCCATTGCCATCGCCTTGATGTCGTCGGGAGTGACGAACCCGCGGCTGTTGAGGAACGCGTTGGCTTTAGCCGTCGCCACGAGGTATATCGACGCGCGCGGGCTGGCTCCATACTCGATGAAATTCTCCATCTCCAGGCCGGCTTCGCGCGGATCGCGGGTGGCGAATACGATATCCAGCACATATTTCTTGATGACTTCATCCACGTAGATCCGGTCTACCAGGCTCTGCATTTCGAGTATCTTCACCGGGTCGACTACCGGCTGGATATCGACCTGCTTTCCCGATGTCTGCCTGTCGATGATGATGAGCTCTTCCTGTTTCCATGGATATCCTATCTTCACCTTGAGCATGAAACGGTCGAGCTGCGCTTCGGGAAGTGGATATGTGCCCTCGGTTTCGATGGGGTTCTGTGTCGCCATCACGAGAAACGGCGGCGGGATTCGGAACGTCTCATCGCCGATGGTCACCTGGTTTTCCTGCATGGCTTCGAGGAGCGCGGACTGGACTTTCGCGGGTGCGCGGTTTATCTCATCGGCGAGAAGCAGGTTGGCGAAAATCGGCCCCTTCTTGGTGGTGAATTCGTGCGTCTGGGGAATAAAGATGCGCGTACCGATAATATCGGCGGGAAGGAGGTCGGGGGTAAACTGTATGCGGCTGAAGCGGGCGTCGATGGCTTTCGCCAGCGAATTTATCGTGAGGGTTTTCGCGAGCCCGGGGACCCCTTCGAGAAGGATGTGCCCCCGCGCGAGAAGCCCTATCAACAGCTTGTTGAGCATGTCGTCCTGCCCCACGAGAACCCGCTTCACCTCGTCGATGACGCCCTGGATGACCGGCTGGTACGACTCGACTTCCGCGTTGAGCTTTTTTATTTCCTCGTTTACGACGTTCTTCACGCTTATCTCCTTAAACCGCCCATGAAGCGGATGAAACTTATCGCGGCATCCCTTGCGGCATCGATGTCTTCCTTAAACGGGCGGCCCTTAGCATATTTAACCATATCAAAAGCCTTTGCCATAACTTTATAACTATCGAGCGCTTCGATGGGGAATCCCGCGCGCATCAACTCGTCGAGGACTTCGCATGTCGTCTCCTTCCTCGCGCCGATGTTCCATCCCGCTGACAGGTAGGAACGGATGCAATCGGACATCTGTATATAAAGCCTCTTCACGGCGAGTGCATCGAATTCATCCGGTACGTTGAGCTTGAGCAGCATGTCGATGAATTCATCCTCGGGACTGGCATAGCGCGATGGCGCCGGCGCCGCTGGAGTGAGCGGGCGTTTGCGGCGTCCCGATGCGATGACGATAATCAATATCAGTGCAAACACAACCGCGCCGATGGCGCTGATGAGGAGCCAGTTCAGCGGCTTTCGTACGGACTTTAAGCCCTTGATATCCCGCAGCCCTTCATCGGGCGCATTCTCGGCAAGCACTACGATGGTCAGCCCGTTCGACTTTTCCTCGACGCGATTCCCGGTTGGATCGATGAAGGTCACGCTTACCGGCTCGATCGTGTAGTTTCCTTCCTTCGGGGCGGTGTAAGTTTGGGCGGTGGATTCGCTCGTAAGCGCCATATTGTTATTATATGAAGTGATATGAACGCCCTGCTGTTCGAAACCTTCCACGCCGGGATAGGAGTCGATCAACGCGCCTGCGATGGCATATCCTCCGGGATACTCCGCCCGCAGTGTAATCGTAACTGTCTGCCCGGCCTTTATCTCCACGTGGTCGGCTTCGAGATACACTTTCGGCCCCGCCTGCGCTTGTTCGTCCCGCTCCTGGGCGTATGCGAGTTGGCTTATCGCCGCGATGAGGGCAATAACGATTACGGCATATTTAAAATTCCTGCGAACGGGCATCGGGATACCGCCTGTTCCTGCCTGGAAAGCATATCTATTACATAATTCGAGCCCCTCAGGGGCCCTTCAGGTTCAATATTCTATCACTCATATTGAATCGTAACAATTGTATCAAACTGCGTTAAGTCTCGCATCGCGTAACCCTTATCACAAGCCGAAGATAAAGGCTGATTGCGTTGTGTTCGGCTCCAGATGCCCTTGACGGAGTGCCACCCATGTGGTATATTACTTTCACAATCGAATAGTTTCGATCGTCGATAAAGGCAAACCCGTGGTGACGCGGGGACGCAAAGTTTACGGGCCTTGGAAGCAAGGCGGCCGGGCTACCGAAACGGTTGATGAATGCCCTGGATGCATTCAAAGATGGTTTCACTTTCCGAGCCTTTATCGCGGCCCCGGGAAGTTTTTTTTTGCCCGGGGAGCAAATTGGGGGATAAGGTCCAGGTTCGGGAGGGGGAGCTGTCGGGACCGGTGACGCGGCCAGCGCACAGAGGTTCTGCTCCCCCCAGCCTGACCTGGGGAAAGGGTAATCAAAGCAAGAGGGTGGTTATTATGGTTAGGCTTTACTCGACCATCATGATTCTCGCGATGTTCCTACTCACGATAGGAGCGTGTTCCAATTCCGGCAGCTCTATTGCGCCCCCCACGGCGTCCGATATGAGCTCAGACCTGGGATGGCGAACCGCTCACGCAGCGGGGGATATCATCATCAAAGCGGCCTGGAACACGGTTAAGATCAAGCGGGGCATGGACATCTCCGGATTCAAGGAGACAATTACCATTCGTGCCGCGCGCAATGAAAATGAGCCGTTCCAGGTGATCCCGCTTCCGAAAACGGGGATGGGGCTTTCGGGCGTACAGGTCGCGGTAAGCGATCTGACAGGCCCGGGCGGCGCTGTATTCTCGCAGGATAATTTCTCTTATTTCCTCGAAGGATATGTCTACTGCGCCGTTTCGTCGGATAAGGGCGGGGACACCGGGTGGTTCCCGGATCCGCTGATTCCTATCGCCAACCCGTTCAACATCGACCTGCTCACGGGCCTGCAGCCGGTCTGGGTTGACGCGCGCGTTCCGAAGGGCACGACCCCCGGCTGGTACGACGGTACCGTGGTCGTAACGGCCGACGGCGGCAAGATGGGAAGCATTCCAATCAGAATGAAAGTGATGAACTTCACCCTGCCGGACAAGCCGAGCCTCAAGACGGCATTCGGGGTCAACAGGGAAGTCATCAATGATTACCACGGCTTCGCATACGGGGAAAACAGCCCCGAGGTTGAAGCCGTCCGGGACAAATACAGGGAGATACTTCTCGATAGGCGCGTTTCGTTCTGGGGCTTCGATATGTTCAAGCCTGCCTATACGGTGAACGCCGACAACACCGTGTCTGTCGACTTCTCCGAGGTCCTGCCGGTCGTGCAAAAGTATATCGAAGGCGGCAAATACTACATGACCACATTCCAGTTCCCCGTGAGGCTGTGGGACCTTCAGTACAGCCGGCTCGCGTCGGACTGCACGGTCGGAAGCAACACCTGGCGCACACGCGTGAAGAGCTACATAAGCGAATGCTCGAAGTGGATGGACAGCCAGGGGATATTGGACAAGAGCTATATTTTCATTCTCGACGAGCCCAATACGTATACCGATTACGTAAATGTGCGCTACCTCGGCCAGATGATCCATGAAATACCGCAGCCGCGAGCAAAGTTCATGGTTACCGAGCAGCCGTATTCGTGGAACTACACATCCTGGGGTAGCCTGCTGGGTTACGTGGACATATTCTGCCCTATCATCTACCTGGTCGATCCGAATCTCAGTTACAACCTGAACGACCCGTATTTTGACGGCGGCTACGAATATGACCTGTGGATGTATACGAACACGAACATGTATCCGCGGCTTGGCTACGCGATAGACCATCCCGCCGTCGAGCCGAGGCTCGTGGCGTGGCACTGCTATCAGCGCGGAATCGATGCCATGCTCTACTGGTCGGTGAACTACTGGAAAGTCTCTAACCCGTGGGTTGACCCGTACACCCTCGGCGACCGGGACGCGGGCGCGGGATGCGGCAGTATGACATACCCGGGTATGTTCATCAGCAACTACAGCGACCAGCCGAATGTCGACGGGCCGATATCGTCGATAAGGCTCGAGCAGGTACGCGAAGGCATCGAGGACTATGAGTACATGATGTACTGCGCGGGCGGCGGAAACATAGCACAGTTGAAGAGCGTCATCGATGGTTCGAATCTTTTCGTCACCGATGGCGATGAAGTGTATAAATTCAGGAATCTTGGACTGGAGATGCTTTTTGGAGGAGGTTAAGTATTGAGAGGGCGATATGCTCTCTGGCTATGGGCGATGTGACTTC
>CAZSPL010000146.1:0-9962 GCA_964608735.1 uncultured Planctomycetota bacterium
TCCTCCAATCACGCTTCAAGTCCATACGTTAAGCGCTGTAAAGGGGTGCCACCCGGATTTGGAAGGCTTAAAGTGCCATCCGAAACAGGGGGTAGCAAAGGGATGCCAACCGGATTTATAATTTCAGGTAGAATGTCAATGCTTGGAGATAAAATTCAAGATGGAAACAAGCAAAGGATATACCAAGAAGAGGAAGAGTTTTAACATATCCAGTCATGCCCACGAACTGACATTCTCATGCTACCTGAACAGGCGATTTCTCGAATCCGAAATGCTGTGCCGGTTTCTCGTTGATTCTTTGGAAAGAGCAAAGAATAAATATTATTTCGATATCTGGGCGTATGTAATAATGCCTGAGCATGTTCATCTACTGGTATTCCCAAAAGAGAGGGAATATTCCATTGCGAAAATACTGCAATCCATAAAGCAATCTTCGTCGAAGAAAGCCATAAGTTATTTCAAGGGAAACAATCCAGAATTCCTTGAGCAGATGACAACAGGCCAGAAGGACATGAAACATAGATTCTGGCAGGATGGCGGTGGTTATGACAGAAGTGTTTATTCATATAAGGCCCTTCAGGAAATGGTTACATATTTGCATAACAATCCTGTTAGAAGGGGTTTGGTGGAGAATCCTGAGGACTGGAAATGGTCAAGTTCGAAGGAATGGATTGTTCCCGGCTCCGGCCCATTGAGGATTGACAGGGAATCTTTTCCTGTTCTCGGCGGGTGAGTGTTGATTAACAAGTAGAACCTATGTTCCGGGTGGCACCCCTTTCCCATCCAGATTCAGCCATCCGGGTGGCACCCTTTTACTGCAATGCTCCTTGGACATACTTGCTATCAAGGCAACCAAGCTCATCAGGAGCATTGCAGGAAAGGGGTGGCTCTATTAGCTACCTGAAGACCACCCCTTTTCAGCGCAATTTCCTCCAATCACGCTTCAAGTCCATACGTTAAGCGCTGTAAAGGGGTGCCACCCGTGATTGGTTATGGCTTCTCGTGGAAGCAGGATTACGAAAGAAGCATGGCTAAATAATCAATACGCCCACGGCTGGTTGTAGCCGGGATATTGGAACAATGGATAGAGAGCCGCGTTGATGCGCGATGCCACTTCGGCGAGATGCGCGTTCGTCATGTAATCAAGATTCTCCCCGAGCAGAGCTTTATCTATCGCAATTGAAATTTCCGTTAGATCCATCCGCGCCAATGCCCGTGCGTCATCGGGAGTGCCTGGGGCGGGGTCGACTACTATTCGAATAAGTATGTCGAGATGAAACTGCTGAAGGTTGCGCCGGAACGAATTGATGTTCCGCCCGTCGAATACCTCATCCCATATCGCATCGCGGACGAACACGAACATATCCTCGAGATAAAACGGCTCGGCATCCCACGGATATTTATATTCCATATCGTGCAGGCGCGTTATCACTACCGGGTCATAGAGCCATGTCAGCGTATGCCCCTGCATAAGCAGCACCTGCGAATGCACCGCGAAATCGTGCGGTGACGCGTAGACTGAATAATCGAACCCGGCTTCGCGCTCGACTTCGAGCTTGTTGATGAGTTCCGTGTCGAACTGGAATGCATCCTCTCCCCAGATGTTATCGCTGAGGAACTTGAGCGCCTTCCGCTGTATCTTGCCGTCGACCGGCACGTATGGCGGCGCGCCGTCGGGGTCGCCGACCTTGTAGCGGTTATGGATGATGCCGCCGACGTAGCGCTTGATTGTGCGCCCGGCCATCCAGTATTCGAAGAAACTCGCCATGTATGAATTTCTCAGCCACTTGTAATCGGTGCCCGGCTTGTCCCAGTATGTTTCGAGCTTGCTGAACACCTTGCGCATGTTCGCGAGGGTGCCGTCATAGTATGCGAACACATCGCTGCCCATGTCCCACGCGATGCATTCCGGGTCCATCGAAAATGTTCCCATGTGGGCGTCCTGGTCGGTGCCGTACGGGGTGAGCGGGTTGGCGCCGCGCGATGCTATCTCCATCAGCGCGGGGACTTCATCCTCGGGAGTTTCCGCGGCGAGGTCGGTGTAGCCGTATTCGATGGCCCACAAATCGTAATCGCCGACCGTGGTCGAGAAATAATCCCCCTGTTCGACGCCCGGCGGCGCGATGTTCGGCACGTCGTAGTCCATCACCGAGCAGCTCGTGCCGTGTATGGATGTGTACGCTTTGTCGTGCAGTTTGTCGGTGGGTATCCCCGATGTCCCCTTGAAATTATGCCGCAGCCCGAGGGTGTGGCCGACTTCGTGGCAGATGAGCGTCTTCAGCGACGCCATCACGTATTCTTCCTCGGCATCGGAGCACGGCTCGATCATCCCATTCGCCTTGAGCACATCGAGTCCGAACATATTCTGCATCATCGATACTTCGGCGAGCTTCATCTCGGCGACGGGGTCGAAGCGGTTGCCGGAGAGGAGGGAGTTATCCATGTCTTCGAGTATTCCCACCGTCTGCAGGAAGTTGAGATAATTGTAGCGCGGGATGTCGATGGAGACGCCGATGTCGGCATCGTATATCTCGCCGGTGAACGGGTCAGCCCGGCAGGGGCCGATTGCGAAGGATGCATCGGTCGCGGCATACCACCGGATGGTGCTGTAGCGGACGTCCGCCGGGTCCCAGTCGGCGTCATCGGGCATTTCCTTCACGACGACGGCGTTCTTGAAACCGACGCGCTCGAACGCCTTGTTCCACATGAGGATCCCCTCGGTAAGCGCGGGGCGATATTTCTGCGGGATTGTGTTCTCCAGCCAGAACACTATCGGCTCGACCGGCTCGGAAACCATCATGTGCGGATTCTTCTTTTCGAGGTGCCACCGGTTGATGTAATACTTGAACCGCTCGGGGTCGCTGTCGTCGGTGTAATCCATGAACGTCGTCGTGAAATAACCGACCCGGCCATCCTCGTAGCGAGGTTTGTAGCCGGTGTCGGGACGCTCGGAGATGTCGTAGCGGAATTCGATCCGCATGCTACGGGGGTCCGGAAGCGTCATCGTCGGCGCGGGCCTGTCGGTGGCATAGGCGAGTATGGCGCTGATGTTCACATTTTTCGGGAACGCCTTGATGACGCCGAGTTTCGAATTCGTCATATCGGGCCAGTAATCGATCTCGGAGTTGAGGCCGACGATGTCGCCGAGGAAAACCGACGCGGCGTCGATGAGGATTTCACCCGTGTCGTCATTCTCGGCTTCTATGGCGGCATCCGAGATGAACGAGTCGGAATACATCTTGCCGAGGACTTTCTTGATGCCCTCGTCGTCGGCGCGGAAGTTCGTGTTTATCTTGATGAGCTGGACCATCCCGGGTTCCTCGTGGAATACGATGGGCATCTCGTAGTACATCATCGCGCCCCACAGGCCCTTTTCGCCGGTGCCGGATTCCATCGTGGGGGAGAGGAGGTGGATGACATCGAGCTGCTCGGGCATGATTTTCATATAGACGGTACCCGATTCTTCATCGCGATAGAATGTGAACAGCCCCTCGATGACTTCGAGGTCCTGGATGAGCGCATCGTAGTCGGAAAGCTCCGCTTCCTCGCCGGCGGCGGGTTCGGCGGAGTCGTCGGATGTCTCCATCGCGGCGGGCTCACCGGCGGAGGGCTCATCCCGGTGCATGTCCGACTGGCCGGCGAAACCGATAGCGGGGATGTTGAGAATGGAGACTGCGAGAATGATGATAAGGAACCGGATAGTTTTATTCATCAGCGGGACTCCTGAGCATTGATGTCCGGTATGATATTCCTATTGAGGGGAATCGTCAAAGCGGACGGGACGTCCGCGCTCCGACAGGGGATAAAACCTCGTGTTTGAATATGCAGGAGCCTGGTGCCACGGGTACGCGAGTCTTCGAGCTTGCCCGTGTCTTCAAGCGCGCATCATTCCTTTCCCGCGCTGAAATGACTTATCCGGGTGGCACCCCTTTACAGTGCCGCGATTGGCTACAAGGATGGGGCTCCATTACAACGCAGGAACAGGCTTGAGAGTATGAGGCACTGGAAAGGGGTGGCGTTGTTCGTTGTATGTCGCGCCACCCCTTTAGCGCGCAATATGCTTCGGTGAGGCATCAAGTCCATGCTGTAAGCACGCTAAAGGGGTGCCACCCGGATTGCTTAGATGGCTTAAGATTAAATGATTGAAGAACAAGTCCCCGGCATCAGAATGCCGGCCTACGCGTTTAACAAAAAATATCGGGGCGGTTATCGTCTTCTCAGGAGCAGGGCCGCGATGAGCACAACGCCACCGGCGATAAGCGCCGCGAGCGGCGACATCAGCGCCTTCACATCACCCTCCGCTTCATCGGCGTTCAATATGAGGGCGAATGAATTCTCCATGTGAACCCTGTCGGCCCTGATGACTCCGACGGCGGACTGGTCCATCTTGACGTCGTCGGCGAGGATATTCAGCGCCGCGGCCTGGGTCATCGCGACGTTCTGCGCTTCGATATTCGTGCAGTAGTCCTGCTCGATTGCTTCAACTTCGATATTCTCTTCCATCGTCATAACCTCCGTAAGTCGGATTCCACGATAACAGAAATCGGCCGGCAAGTCGAGCACCGCATGCGCCATGTGCCACGCGGACAGCCCGTGGCAGGCGATTCCGGGCATCTCATTGCGTGTCGCTGGTCAGTTGCGTGAGGATGTCGTTAAGTTTCGCCACGCCGGATGTGCGGCAGTAATTCTCGACTACAAAATCCCTCGCGGGGCGTGCGCCGGCGCGAAACATATCAAGGCTTTCGCGTGCTTCACTGAGCCATGCCGCGGCCTCGCTCGCGTTGCCCGCTTCGATCCATTGTCCCTGGCATTCGGCGCGCCGATGAATGTCATGCGCCTCGCATCCGGGGATGCATGTGAGTAGCACCGGGAGTCCCACTGCCATGTACTCGAACATCTTCACCGGCACATTACCGCCGGTGTCACAGGCGAGCGATTTGCGCGGGATGAAGCCGATGTCGGCTGCATTGAGGTAGGAATTCAGCTCCGCCGGGGGCCTGCTGGGTAGGTAGATGATATTCTTCATGTGGCGCTTCGATGCTTCCTCCTCGAAATCCATCCGCCGGTCGCCGTCGCCTATGAGCAGGAATTTGACGCCCTCCGCTTCCCGCAGGAAAAACGCGGTTTCGAGGAGGGTGTCGAGGTCGTTCATCCCCTGGCCGAAGCTTCCCGAATAGACAACGAGCATGTCATCGTTTACCCCGAGCTCCGCCCGTATCCTCCGTCGCGCGTCTTCGTCGGGGCGGAAGACTTCGCAGTTGGCGCCGTTGGGTATAACGTGGATGCGGCTCTCATCGACGCCCCATTTCGCGACGGCCTCGGCATCGCCGCAAGTGGTCACGATAACCGCGCCGGCGGTGGAATAGGCGTTCCTCACGATGCGGCGAAGGTAGCGGTGTATGGGTGAGCCATCCTTCATGATGCCGAGCTCGATGGCGATTTCGGGCCAGAGGTCGCGTATGTCGAAAATGAACGGCACCCTGTGCTGCCGGGCCATCTTGATTGCCGGGACGATGGCGGGAAGCGGCGGCGAGCTTGCGAATACCGCGCGGGGCTTTGTGTCGAGCACGAAGCGGCGCGCATAGCCGGCGGACGCGTTGAAGCTCGTGTATGTCAGCATCCTGCGCGCGCCGCCCTTCGATTTCGGCGGTATCAGCGGCACCCGGAGCACATCGATGCCGTCCCGCCATTCACGATGGAACTTGCAGGGGTTGAAGCCGGGATGGATTTCGCCCGATGGATAATTCGGCAGCGGCGCCACGACTTTCACCTTGCGCCCGAGGCGCGCGAGCCCGGATGCGAATTCACCGAGGCGTATCGACCCGGCCCCTGTTTCGGGGGGGAAGAAGTAGCTGAAGAATACGAGGTCACAGTTGTAGGTCTTCCGCCTCATGCCGTAAAGAATATCATATTTCCTTTCCCTTCAGCGCCCATCACTCCCTGTTTAAACCGGTGCCACGGCTACGCGATCAAACCGGTGCCACGGCTACGCGAGTCTTCGAGCTTACCCGTGTCTTCTCCCTGGTAGCCCCGTGTTGGCCGCATCATTCTATCCTATCAATCAAATGCGGCCTACCCGGGGCGATGTCGTATGTCCACTTGCTGAAAGCCGCGCCCCGCCTTTCCATGACATCACACTCCTTAATCACATTAAAATTTACTATAATAAAGGCGATATGATATCGAGGCGCGACCGCTGCCCCCATCACAGGATTTATCCTCATCCACCAGCAACGCAAGCGCCCAAATCAGGAGGCAAGGCCGATGGCAAAGACACTTCTTCCCCTTCTTGCGGCATTGGTATTGATTCTGGCTCCAGCAATCGCGTCGGGGCAATGTGTCGCGGACTCCAACAACGATGCGTCCACCGCGAAAGCGGTCGGGCTGACCGAGACCGTCGACGACTACGTATGCCCCGCCGACCCGTGGGATTACTATTCCCTCGACGTCCCGTCCGGGTCGAGCATCACCGGAAAGATAACTTTCAGCACCGACCAGACCGGGACCACCATCCAGGTATCCGGGCCGTCGGGAGTCCTGTTCCCGACCAAGGGCTCGACCGATACCCAGAAGCAGATCAATGTCCCGATACAGACCGCGCTTCCGGCGGGAAAATATTACTTGCGCGTCGGGTTCTATTCATCCTACGCGGTCGACCATCATTACACGATTGTCATAAACCTTGTGGACGCCTCATCATCGGGCGGCGGAACCACAGGTGGTGGGACATCGAGCTGCGTGGCAGATAACAATGACGACATCGCCCACGCGGTGGAACTGGCATTCGGGTCGAGCGTATCCGATTACGTCTGTTACGACGACCACACCGATGTCTATCACTTCAAGGTTTCCACCGCCGACGAGAGCTACGGCTCGCTGAAACTGACATCATCGCCGAATGAGATCGTCCTAATTCTGCAAGACTCAAGCGAATCCCAGCTCCACCTCGGCGAATCCATGGGCGGCGAGCTCAATTACAACCTCGCGGCGTCCGGCACACCCCTCGCCAACGGCGATTATTATGTCAGCGTGTTCATTCCCGCGGGCAGGGAGGATGAGAATTCCTATACGCTCGAACTGAAGAAACGCACGGTCCAGATGGAGATCGCCGAGCCGTCGGTAACACCCTCGCAGGGCGTGGAGAAGGTTCCGCCGGTACAGGGCGCGCAGCTTCAACTCACCAATCCCCCGGCACCGAATTTAATGTTGCAGGGCGAGGTGCTGCCCATCTACGCGAGCATCTGCGTCGATTCGCTGTATTGCGTAAGCGAGTCCGACTGGGATGCCGGCTCCAACTCGGATGAACCGTTCGCGATAATTACCGGGCTTTCGGACTTCACCAAGGAAAAGGCCTGGAAGATTGGTACACCTCAGGTATTCGGTGATGTGGACAGCGGCGAGATAAGAACCATCTGGAACCAGCACGTCGTGTATGCGGGCGATGTTCCCTACAATTCAACTATCGGATTCTCTGTTATTCTAATGGAAAGCGACGGCGGGTGGTCCAACGTTGCCCTCGAACTGAAGACATACGAGGTCGCGGACTGGTTTGTCACAACTCCCGAGGGATGGGTTGCAAACATGAGCGGACTTGGCGTGCCGGCGTTTGTCTCCATACTCGCCGAGGGGGTGGAAGCATTATTCTCGGGAGGGGCACATGATAATGTCGCCAACTCCGCGGCTATCGTCACCTACAGTGATTTGCAGAACTGGTGGGGAAGGAATCCCAAGGTATTCGAGATGGACCTCGACGGCGGCGACTCCGGGCATTACAAGCTTCGGTGGCATATCGAATTCAAAAAGCAATTTACCCACTGGTTCAACGCCAAGTTCACCGCCCATGACGGATTCGGCGTAGGCAACTTCACCGGTGGAAATGTCGATGAAGTCGTCATCGCCGTCGATGAAGACGGCCCGGGCGATTTCGGCAAATTCAGCATATACGACGGCAACGGACAGGTCACAAAGTCGTTCGACGCCTTCTACACCCCATACGACCGCTTCGCGGTGGGCGATGTAAACGGCGCGGGATATGATGAGATAGTCGTCGCGTCCGATGACAACAACGGCTTTATCACCGTGTACGACCCGAATGGAAGCCAGTTCGCGATGTTCCCCGCCCCGGTGACATGGTATGACGGCCTCGCCGTGGCCGATGTGAATAACGACGGCAAAGGCGAAATCCTGCTCGCCCGCGACGACGACAACGCGGTGTATATGTACAACTCGAGCGGCGGACTCGTTCGCAAGCTGCAATTGTCGAACTGGGATTTCGAGGGCACGCGGAATTACTCGTCTGAATCGAAGTTCGATGCATTCCTCGTGGGGGATGTCCTCGGCGACGGGCGTCCCGAAATAATTTTCATCGAAAGCCACAACGGGCCGTCGAGCGAGATTCACATCTATGATTGCAACGCGACGACGGATACCGAGGTGCGGCCGTCGATTCAATTCGACCAGCTCGGCGGGACATTCACCAACCACGACGGCGCATGCCTCGGTGACATCAACGGCGACGGCAAGCTCGACCTCATTATCGGCACCGACCAGGGGGACGGCACGAACGGTTGCAAGATAAAGATTTATGATTTGACGAAGAACGTCCTCGACAGCGAACGCTACTGGCCCGCGTTCACATTGTATGACGGCATCGCCGCCGGGAATGTGCTCAACACCAACAACACGCAGATTGTCGTGGCGACCGACGAGGATGACAGGGTCTACATAACACAATAGCCGCCGGCACGCGGCATAATGATTTTATACGTTCGCGATTCGGGTTTCCTGAAAGAAACCGATTCCGTGTGGCACGGTCAAGCGTCAGCCAATTATCATCGTCCTGCCAACCTATACGAAGCTTGCCCGTGTCTTTTGGCCCCTCCCTTACGGTCAGGGCTCGGTAAGAACAGATCCTGAATGGACGAATGGAATATACGGATTACTTCGTCAGCACCAGCAGGGCGCCGATTACCGCGAATATGATGACCGAACCCCACAGGTTCGACGTAAGCGGTCAGCCCCCGCCCGCGCAGTGATAGAGTTTATACACGCCGAATCCGAACAGCCCGCCGACGAGCGCGCCTATAATCGGCCAGAGAAATTTCATCGTGAGCATAAGACCCTCCGTTTGTGAAAACGCATTCAATCGCGACAGCTTCCCCGGTTTTCCGCACAACTGAATATAACACATGAACCGCCGATTTGGTTCAATGCGCCCGGGGTTTGGCCGCTTCGTTACGGCTTGCCGGCGAATTCGAGCTTGTTGCCGTCGGGATCGGCGATGCGGAACAGCGCGAAATCGGGGCCGAATTCCTCGTAGTCGCTCACGATCTTCACGCCGGCATCGGCGAGCTTCTCGAATGCATCCTTGACGCTGTCCGTGGCGAAGCAGGGGCACACTTCGGCGTACTGCCACGGCGGCTTGTTGCATTCCTCGCGGCCGGGTTCGAGATAGACGGTCACATCGCCCGCGTTCATGAGCCGCCCCAGTCCCATCTCGCCGCCGTCATCGAATCCGAGCATGTCGGCATAGAATTTCACTGCCTTATCGAGTTCGGAAACGTAGATCGACAGCACATTCAATCCGGTTACTTTGATGATGGACATCGCGCACTTCTCCTTGTCCCTGGAATATTATGGACGCCAAGAATACCATGGTTTTTGCCTGTCGGATTACCCGGTATCCGTTAAAATTCATGGTACAATGATGCTGTCAGGCGGGAAACAAATCGATTCCGGGAGGTTAGCCATGCGGAGAAGTTTTCCAGCGTATGCGGCTGTATGTACGGCCGTTTTTTTGTGCGCTCTCATCGGATGCTCGCAAGGCGGCGAGCCGATTGTTCCATGCATCAGCGAACCCCCGCCCGTGGGAATGGATATGCCGAAAACTCCCGCCACCACCGCCCCGGGGCACCATATGCTCGGGGCGTATTCGTTGTCGTTCGACATCGCGAATGAATCGG
>CAZSPL010000147.1:0-9945 GCA_964608735.1 uncultured Planctomycetota bacterium
CACATCGGCGGGCGGATGTAAGGCAGGACTTGTCCCGAAGCTCGTCGTCGGCGATATCCATGGCCCCGCGATGATAAACGAGGGCGGCTCTTATGAATATTCAATATCGGCATCGGGGGATACCGGGATAACATTCCAGTGGATATTAGAACCCGGTTCCGCGGGGGAGTTGCAGAATGACGACGCAACCCTCGTCACGCTGAACGCGGGCGATGTCGATGACATAACGCCGGTCAAGCTGAAGGTGGTCGTCGAATCCGACAGCGGCGGACCGGTGATGAAAACCCTCGACATCACTATCCGTCCCGTGACGGCGCTGGTGGTGAGCGAAATGACGGGGCCGGATACGATGGCGGAGGGGGAGTCGTACGATTTCGAGGTGCAAGCCGCCGGGGATACCGGCATAACATACGAGTGGAAATGTTTCCCCGAGGAAGCGGGAGTGTTCGACAAGCCGGATGAATCTCACACACAATTCATCGCCGCATTTGTATCGCAGGACATCCCGGTGGAGATATGGGTCGCCGTGAATTCCGACCACTTCGGCCCGGAACTCCGGACGCGAAGCGGCGTCGTGGTCGATGGGCAGCTGTCCGCATGGGGATTCAGCTGGGGGGTATACAGCAGCCTCACCCGGGCGACATGCATCGCGACCGACCACGACGGCAACATCTACGTCGGCGGGCAGAATTTCGACCTCTCGGGAAAGGCGATCGACTACGACCCGGGCCCGGGAGTTGATTCATATCCCGGGGCGACGCTTATGTACATATCCAAGTTCGACGCGAGCGGCGATTATCTGTGGCACTGGGACCATGTATTCATGCTCACTACCGGCCTGTACGCGAATGATATCGCCATTGGCGCGGATAACGATATCTATCTTGCCGGTTCCAAAATAAGCGGCACCCTCTCCGATTATGACTACAAGCTGATTCTCGGCATCGTTACGCCGGGGGGCTACGAGGACGATATCCTTCAATGGGCAGCCGAATCCCTGCCTGATTATGGAAATATGAGCGGTATTTGTGTCGACCCCGCCGGTGATTTACTTCTGTGCGGGTCATTCCCCGGCATTCTCGATTTCGACCCGACGGAAGCGGTCGACGAACGGCAGGCGGAGGGCGATGAGGATGCTTTCCTATGCAGGTTCGACCCGCAGGGGAATTATATGGGGACCTTAACATGGGGAGGGCTCGAAGGTGATGCGGCGAGGGACATCGCCGTCGATTCAAGCGGGAACATCTATATCACAGGCATTTTCATGGGCGAAGTGGATTTTGACCCCGGGGCGGGCGTAGAATATCGCACCGCCGCTGACGCGAAGGACATTTTCATCCTCGGCCTCGATGCGGCCGGCAATTACCGCTGGGTTCGCACATACGATGTCGGAGAATTCGACCTGTACCACGGACCATCCGTGGCGATCGATTCGCTCGATAACTGCTACATAACAGGGAATTTCGACGGCGATATCGACTTCACTCCGTACGGCCCGGGGGGCGTGCATACGTCCGTCAACGGCAACGACGCATTCCTGCTCAAGCTCAATAATTCCGGCGGCTATGTCTGGTCGGCGGCATGGGGCGGCAATGGCTCCGATTACGCGTGGGCGATTGCCATCGATGATTCAGGCAGCGTGTTTGTCACCGGCGGATTTCAGGCCACGGCCGATTTCGATCCATATGAGGGCGTCGACACCGCCACGGCACCTTACTATACAGACGGCGCGTTTCTCAGCAAATTTGGGACCGACGGGTCCTATGCCTGGGTGCGGACCTGGATAAGCGGCTCCGGTGTATGGGTGAACGATGTCGCGCTGGATGGCGATGGCAACATTTTCCTCGCCGGCGAATTCCTCGGAACCGTCGACCTTGACCCCGGGCCCGGCGTGGATGAACATTCATCCGGCTTCTTCACATCCGACCACGCCAACGCGTTCTTCGTCAAGTTGACCCCGGACGGGGACTGGGGGTATTCGGGGAAGGGGAGTGAAGTCGGGGCTCAAGAACCGCGGCGATACAGGCCGGCTGATTGATGCAAAGCCCCTGTATAACTGTGAAGATTTAACGACAACGAAATTTACGACTCAACATAAGCAGTAACGTGAGCAAAGGATGCTTTGATTGTGAGGGATGTTTCTTACAAGAGCGTGTTCCGCCCGTGGATGATTGTCATAGGCCTGATAATCATCGCGATACAGCAATTTCATTTCATCAATTTTACATGGGACGACCCATTCATCACGTGGCGATATGCCGAAAACCTCGCTAAGGGCGCGGGCCTCGTTTTCAACGAAGGGGAACGCGTCGAGGGATATTCGAACTTATTGTATGTCCTGATTTTCGCCCTGTTCTATAAACTGCATATCTACAGGGGGGAGTTGAGGCTTCTCTATCCCGCGAAGATACTCGGCGCGATAACATCGCTCGGTGTTATCTGGGTTACATTGCGTTATGCGGCGAAACTCACCTCGTTCAGGGAGTTGTCATATCCCAAAGCGGCAATAATTATCGGTGTTATAGCGGTAATCAATGTTTACTTGCATATCTGGGCAATGTGCGGCATGGAAACGCTGTTGTTCCCGTTGCTGACAATGGCAGGGAATCTTATCCTCATCGGCGCGATGGAATCCGGCGGGAGCAGGATGGGCAGGTCATTCACAATCGCGGGCATAATGTTTTTCTTAGTCAGCATCACGAGACCGGACGGTTTTGTTATAGTATTTGCTACGCTTGTATTCCTCTTCTTCAGCCTGAGGGCCGCGCGGCTCCCATTAACCCTGCTACTGCAATTCGTTATTGCATGGGCCATTCCCTCATTGATAGTTGTCGGTCTGAGATATTCATACTACGGGGATATTTTCCCGCTGAGCTATTATTCAAAGGCCACGGGCGGATGGCCCCAGATAATGGGCGGTTTTTCGCAATGGTGGCTTGGGGCACGGACGGTGTTGGGCAGCATCATCTTTTATGCAGCGGGCTTTATCCCCCTGTTCGCTCGCAAGGGCAGGCCAGGATCGGCATATATGCTGATTTTTATTCAGGCGATGATCTACCAGGCATATATTGTCTATTCCGGTTTCGACTGGCTGATGGGAAACCGTTTTTTCACGCATATACTCCCACAGCTCGAGCTCCTCGCGTCTGCGGGAATATGCGAGATCTTCAGGCTCGACAATCGGTTTCGGCCGCCGTTGATAAATGAACGACGCTTCGAGAGGACAAGGCTCTCGTTCATTGTGCTCGTCGCCGTCCTGGTATGTGTGACATCCTGTCTCGGCTTCTCGGGATTTTATATCCTCCGGCACGGCCATTTCGTGTCTGGTTACAAGAATATTCTCGACTACATATCCGGCGAATCCAAGTCACCATGGCCCGATTGGATGCTCCGGGAGTACTATGGCGCGGGTATCTGGCTGAAACAGAACTCCGAGCCGACGGACCTCGTAGCTATCGGGGATATTGGCGCGATACCGTATATCAGCGGTGTACAAGTGCTCGATTGCCTCGGGCTGACGGATGCATACATCGCGAAGCTTCCCGGCGATTTCTTTTATGAAAAGTGTGATGTGGATTACATACTTGGCGATAAACCAGGTTACGAAGACAGACAGCCCGATTTTATAATACTTCAGGGCTCTTTGTTAAAAGCGGCCGGCGGCGGAGAGGTCTACATGCCCCATGGCTCGGAGTTCAGCAAGCATATGCTTTTGCTTTGGGATGATGACCGGTTTCAAGAAAGATATGAACTCGTGTATGATAAGGACATCTTTCTCATCTTTAAGCGCAAGGATGAGTGAGTTGCGATTGAAGGCCGCTTCCCCGATGTTTCGGGACACCCTTGTCCCGAAACATCGAATGCATGAACCATCCGGATTCCCCCCTCTTGCCAATCCCCGCCTCCCGCGCTAAAGTGGGCGTTTTCGGGAGGATACGATGCCCCGTACCATTCTCGTCACCGGCGCCGCCGGATTCATCGGAAGCCACACCGTCGACAGGCTGCTCGCGCTCGGGCACCGCGTCATCGGACTGGACAACTTCGACGACTTCTACGATCCCGCCATCAAGCGCGACAACATACGCGACGCACAGGAAATGCCGAATTTCATGGGGATCGTGGGGGATATCCGCAGCGATGTCGAGCTCGACAACATCTTCGACATCTATGACATCACCGACATCATCCACCTCGCCGCGCGCGCCGGGGTGCGGCCGTCGTGGGAAGACCCCATCCTCTACGAAGAGCTGAATGTCCACGGCACCATCAAGCTCCTGCAACGCGCGGCGGACGCGGGCGTGAAGCGTTTCATCTACGCGTCGTCGTCATCGGTGTACGGCATCAACGATGTCCTCCCGTTCGCGCCCGGGCATCCCACGCAAAAAACGATCAGCCCCTATGCCGCGAGCAAGCTGGCCGCCGAAGGCTATGTCTATGCATACCACCGGCTCGCGGGATTTAAGGCGACCACACTCAGGTTCTTCACCGTCTACGGCCCCCGCCAGAGGCCGGAGATGGCGATACACAAATTCAGCCGCCTCATCGAGAACGGCGAGCCGGCGCCGGTATTCGGCGACGGCGAATCGTCGCGCGATTACACATACATCGATGACATCACCACGGGCATGGCCGGATGCCTCGACCGCGGCGGCGATGCATACGAGATACTCAACCTCGGTTCGACGCACGTCGTGAAACTGAACGACCTCGTGGATATCGTAGGCAGGGCGCTGGGGAAAGTCCCGGTTATCGACCGGCAGGATGACAAGCCCGGCGATGTGCCGACCACCTACGCCGATGTAACCCGCAGCCGGGAACTACTCGGTTATGAGCCATCCACGACGGTCGAGGAAGGCGTGCCGAAGTTCGTCGAATGGTTCAGGCGTAAGAGGGATGAAGGGATTTTGTAAAGGGGCCTGGCCCCAATTCGTTTTATCCGCAACATTATTATATCAATCGCCGGCTGATTGGCTGAAATCCTCTGGTTACAATCATATCATCATGATATAATTGTATATACATTCAGGCCTTCCTCCGGAAGCGTATCCGCGTATTTGTTGTCCCGTCAATATGGAATGGGGGTATATACAATCAATGGTATCGGGGAGGAAATCATGTTTCGGAAGCGTCTTATTCCGCTCGCTGTAACACTCGTGTTTGTATTCTCGGGATGTTCATCCATCGGGCATAATAGTAACCCGCTAAGCCCATACGCGGACACAGCGGTGCCGAGGGGAACGGATGGCAGGAGCAACATCGCGCTCCTCGGTTACTACACCATCACCGTCGATCCGGGCGGGGGTTCTATCGAAGCGGTGCCGCACAGGGAACTCGAGGGAGTGCTCAACATCCTTGGTTACCTCGAGCCGCCTGCATTCGGTGACCTGACAATAAACTTCGATTCGCTCGAAGTGGACTTCAACCAGACGGTCGGTGTGGAGATTCTGCTGACCCACCCCTTGGGTGGCGATTATTTCACCGGCTTCGAAGTCCGTGGCGTGGTGTTCGGTCCGCCGGTTATGAATTCCGACGGTATGACCCGCTGGATGAATCCTGTCGAATTCAGCGGACTTCCTTTCGGCTATCAGGACGGCCTGATGGGCACCCCCCATTCGGTGGGGAACTTCGATGAGCTTTACAACGGCTACAAGCTCTTCACCGATTCCTATCCATCGCCGATCCAGAAATCCGATGAGCAAAACTGGCTGACGAAAGATAAGACATGGGATGGAGAAGACTTCAACCTTACCGACACGCATTTCAGCGCATCGGAAACCAAGAGCGCATATTACATGCTCGATTTTTACACCGGCGGACCGGGCCCCTTCGTTTTCAACTACGCGATAATCGCCAACTATGCGTTCCCAACGGGTGACCCGCCATGGGAACCGTCCGACTTCCCACTCAATGCGCATTGCCCGGAGCCGTTCATGGTTGCGGTGGAAGTTTATGATAACGACCTTTACTACGGTTGGGACGGCGCCGGGGGGAATGTCACGCTTGGCGTACGCGTATTCGACTGGACCCAGCCCGGAGCGAATACGGTGACGCTCGAATCGACGGAATTGGGAATCCCGGTCACGAATCCCACCGGATACATCCCCGGCGGGAACGGTATGTCGGGCGTTTATGTTTTCGAAAATGTCCCCGGCACTCCCGCCAACCACGAGCAGCACAAGATGACGGTGACCGTTAGCGACCCGATGACATACGGCGAAGCGTATATCTTCAACGGGATGCCTCCGGGGCATGCCCTCTACGGCGAGAATATCACCGTGCCGCTTCAGTATTACATCGGGGTCAATGGAAATCCCGAATACGTCAAGAAGGGCCAGCACGGGTACATGTCGGAAACCGGGGGGCTGGC
Source organism: uncultured Planctomycetota bacterium (assembly GCA_964608735.1). Lineage (GTDB taxonomy): Bacteria > JAJVIF01 > JAJVIF01 > JAPKYR01 > CAZSPL01 > CAZSPL01. The sequence continues at coordinate 6,368 of CAZSPL010000147.1, forward strand.
GGTCTACAACATATATTTCAATACACAGGACAGCGAGGAAATAGAATATGTCGAGCTCGACACCACGGTTCTCGGCACCGGCGTGCAGATTGCGGCCGAACCGAAGAGCGAAGCCGGTTACCTGTTTCCGCTGAGAAATGACGCCGGGCTTGCGCCGGGAAATTACATCGGCGGTTTTGCGATTCATTTTGCCGCCGGGGCGGAACTCATTGGCGAGGCCAATTATTACATAGTGGAGGAAATACCCGAGCCGTGGTTTCCGCCCGCGGTTTATTATGGGAGCTATGGAGAAATCGGGGATATCGATTTCTCCGGGTCGGACTTCACCCTGGACGGCTGCACGATGCAGATGACATTCCGCCCGAACGAAGTTGTCACCGACTGCACGGAATACAGGTGGATCCAGGTGTTCACCACGAACACGCCGGTGAGCCCCTATGCCGGCCTGGAATACTTGTGCCCGTACGGCAATGATGACCCCCCGGGTGATGAGATGCCGTATTACTGGACCGACGCCGAGGCATCGGTGTATAACTACATCGAGTCGGGCGTCCCGCCGAATCCCGTGTTCTATACAATGAACGTCCGTCCCGGGTATGCGGTGACATCGGGTAAACATCGCATGTGGTGGCATTCGGAGATCATACTCGTGGGGGTGCGTCCGAGCCAGCCGGATATTCTCCTTCATTCGATCCATGGGTATGAGTTTGCCGAGACGATGAGCCAGGGGGTGTCAATCTACAGCGGGGGGCAGGGGGCATCGGAATACGCTCGCAGGATCATAACCGAGGAGTTCCCGGACTACGAATTTGAGTGATTGTGATCCCATCGCGGAGACAATCGATATTGGCTGCGCGTGTCCGTGGCCCTGAACCAACCGAACCCCGACTGTACCTGTCCGACGTAGCGTAGCGAAGGCGGAAGGGAGGGGACACCGAGCGGCACTCGAAGCTTAGACACGGGCGAGCTCGCGGACTCGCATGCCCTTGGCACCGGCGTAGCTAAATAAAAAAGCATTCAATGAGATATACGATGATTGTATGGATGGTAGGAAACGAGGCTCTTTCGCATCAAAAAACATGCGGCGAAATGTCCGCACTCTCTGTAACGCGGGGCGCCACATACGACGATGGATACGCATGCGAACTTGGGCAATGTGACAAGGAGGAATTGAATATGTCTTTTCGACGCGTAATCGCGTCCGCGATTGTTCTCTTTCTGGCAGCCTTTCTCACCACGTCGTGCGGCTCCGGAAGCGGAAACCCCGCATCGCCCGAATCGGCTGATGCGAGGACGGAATCTTGCCTCGCGCATTCCCTTCTCGGATATTACGCCGTCGGCGTCGACCTCGGGAATCAGACAATCGAAGCGGTTCCCATGAGGGAAGCGGAATTCCATCTGAATGTGCTGCCGTTCATCGAGCCGCCCGCGCTGACAAACCTCGGGCTCGACTGGTCGTCGCTCATCATCGACAGCGTGAACCATAAAGTCGAAGTTGATGTAATCCTGAAGCACCCGTTCGAGGCGCTTCCTGAATTCATGGGATTTGACGTGAAAGGCATCGTCATCACCGACGGAAGCGCCGGGGGTTTCACCGACGACGGCCTCATAATCGCGAACCCGGATGAGCCGCGGCTCGCCAACGCCGACGGCTTCACGCGCTTCTGGAACCCGACTGAGTTCCTCGGCGCGGGGTTGTTCGGATACAAGGACGGGCTTCTCGGGACGCCCGATACCATCGCGAATTTCCACGCCACCGTAAACGGCTATAAATATTTCGCCGACGGGCTCGATGCCGATGAAGATGTCATCGGGCTGAACACATCGCTCCGCGGACGGTTCTCCAGCGGCGCGATAAACCGGCGCCATTACGTGATTGATTTCGGCCCGGACGCGGGCGATTTTCTCGTATTCAACTACGCGGTCGACGCGGGCTGGCTGCTGCCGGACAATATTCCTCCGCAGGGCCTCGATGATTTCCCGATATCGGCAAACCAGGCCGAGGCATTCGCCATCGTCGTGCAGGAGCAGGAAAATACGCTGTGGAATTCCACCGCCGCCGGAACATCGGGCGGCTTCGTGGAGCTTCGAATCGATGTCTTCGACTGGCAGGGGATCGGCACCGTCGCCGCCGTGCGGGTGGAAGCCCCGTCGCTGTTCGACGGCGCGGTCTATGCCGAGCCGGATCCGGCGAATGATCCGGGCGCGATACAGGGAACATATTACGCGACGGTTACGGGATCACCCGAGCCGACGGACGGAAAGATAAATATTGTGATTTGCGCGGAAGATATCGCCGGTGGATATGACCAGGAAGGGCTTACGAATTTCAACGGCCCGGCGGGGCTTTACATGACATCATATTACGTCTACACGGCCGATGTGAGCGGCAACTCACCTCCCGATGTCGGCGCCGTGAACGGTCCGGCGGCAGGATTGGCCGGAGTGCCGTATTTCTATTCAGTGACCGCCGGCGATTACGAGGACGATTTCGGGGAGCTCACGTTTGCCTGGGAATTCGGCGATGATGCGGTGCCGCAATATGATGACGGTCCCGGTAACGGCGACGGTTCGGCGAACATCACATTCCCGGGCAACGGGTTATTCCGCGTTGACGTCAAGGTGATCGATTCGGAAGGTGGCTGGGCGACGAGCGTCGAACCGCTCATCGTCAACGTGTCGCTTCCGAGTGCCCCGCCGAACGTGGGAAATGTGAGCCTCGATATCGTGCGGACGGCGTTCGGTATTATCGATGAAATCCATCTCGACTGGGATGCGGTGTCCGGCGCGGCGCAGTACGCCATCTACTGGACGGACGACCCGTATACGCCGGGGGATTTCGTGGAGCTGGATACCGTGCCGTTATCCGATACCGAATATACGCTCGGGTCTTTCGACAAGGACAACGCCTACTTGTTCACCATAAGGGCGCGCTCGGTGACGGGAAACCCGATGACCGAGAGCGGCGACAGCGAGTATGCCTACCTCGAGTTCGAGACCGCGGAGGATGACGACCCGTATAAATGGACAGCCGGCAGCAGGGTCGGCGGGTCGTATGTCGCACATTTCGACCGCGTTTCCGGGACATCGCCCGACTATGCGTTCGCCGCCGGACAGAAGGGCTGGCGCATGGATGTGACGAGCACGTACATCAACGCCTACTCCTGGAGTGTCATTGCATCGCCGCCGATACCCGTGTTCGATAACGTGGAGACATATCGTATAGGTTTCCTGCGCAGGCATTCCTACGCATACAACTACCACGGTTATGCCGTCGGCACGACCGATGTAATCAACAACTCGACAGGCTCGACGTTCCCGAACTTCGATGTGAGCGATGGATTCCTCGAAGGGGTGCCGTATACGGGAACTAACTGCCAGGGGATATATCAGCGGTTCGGCGAGCCGCTGGCCGACTCATGGGGATGGTGGAATTATGAGGCGATATTCATGTATTCGGAGTTCGAGCTTCCGAAGCTGGGCCAGCTTGTGAGCGAGGGGAAGCCCGCGCGCGCGGCGTTCGGCTACGGCGCTGATAATCACGGCCGTACCGCGCGCATCAACCTCGACGAAATCGC
>CAZSPL010000148.1:0-6707 GCA_964608735.1 uncultured Planctomycetota bacterium
AGGAGTTCAGCGATGTCTCCATCACCGTGCAGGACATCTCGCTGAACGCGGTTGAATTCACCAGCGGCGGGGACAGTGTGATTATCTACATGGGAGGCCCCGCTTCCAGTAGTGAGGACTTTCAGATAGCGGTCGGGAAGTAAATTAAGAGCCTTGCAATGTCAGGAGCTCTTGCAAATAAATGTATTATTAGTTCGTTTACCATTTGATCAGGAGCCTAAGCTTATATGATTGACTTAAAGCCGAACGGCCCGCCAAGGAAAGTACTGCCGGGAGCCCGGTATGCGGTGAGCCTGCTTGCCATCATGTTTGCTATCCTGTGGTTACAGCCGGTTGTATTGGCTGAGCCCGCGGATGGCATTGGTGTCGAAGGCGGGATCACGGATTCCGGGGAGCCTGTCATACACAAGATATCCCATCGCACCGAAGCCGATACGGATATCTTTACCTTCTCCTATCGAGGTGAGCTGCCCGTGCCCTCCGTCGAGTTACAGGCGGACGGGTTGTGGCTTACGCTCAAAGGCACCAAGGTCGACCTGCCCGCGGGTTCGGAGAGCAATTTCTCCACTCCCGTACAGGGCAGGATGATAGGGCGGCTCGATGTCACCGTCGAAGGCGATGACCCTGTGGCGCATATCGGCCTGATCTCCCTCGCCGGAGCGCAATTCAATTACGATATCATCTTCGCGGGCGGCGGCGAATTCGAAGTGCGATGCTTCGAGGATACGCGCGCCGTGAGTGAGGATGTTGTCGAAGAACCTGCTCCCGCCATGGATGAACCGGCCCAGCCCGCGCCCATGGAAATCGAGGTCCCGGCCGATACCACCCCCGCGCCCGAAGTGGCCAGGATAGTCAAGGTGAAATACGACCCGCTCGGCACGATCGACAGGTTCACTTTCGATGTGGAAGGTCCGGTTCCGGAAGTCGAGGTCTTCTCGCTCAAATACCCGGACAGGCTCAAGATCAATGTTTCACCGGCGATTGTCGACCTCCCGGCAAATGCCGACGGCCGCTTCGATACGCCGGTTCCCGGAAACGGTATCACCCGCATGGAGGTCGTCAACTCGGAGTTGGATAACATCTCCAATGCCGGGTTCACATTCTCCGTGGCAGGCTTCAGCTCGATTGACGACATGAACATCGATGTCGATGCTTCCCAGCCGGGAAGGATCGTAATCGATGTCCGCGGCACCCAAATATCCGCCCCTGAAACTGTTGTTGAAAAACCGGTGCAGGCGCCGGCTCCCGCCGCCCCGGCTGTTGAACCCCAACCGGCTCTCCCCGAACCGGTAGAGGTCGCTGAAGAAGAAATCACGATTGAAGATACAGAAGTCGCTGAAGTCGCCGCGCCTGTCGTGGCGCCTGTTGTCGAGGAAGTTGTCGCCGTCGAGCCCGAACCCGTCGAGCCCGATAGGATCCCGGTCGAATTGAACCTCGTGCCGTCCGATGATGGGATCGTGCTTCAGTTGAAGGGCACGAGCGAACTCGAAGAGCCCGAGATCAAGACCCTGAGATATCCCACGCGCCTGAGCGTTTCTCTTCCCTATGCTTCGCTTGCGTTCCGCGGCGATGCTTCGGGCGACTGGAAAGTCGATGAAGGGCCGGTCGCGAAGCTTCGAGCCGGTGAATTCGTGGGCGACGGCGAGTATTCATCGTCGTTGTTCATTTACTTCGATAAGGAAATCGATGCCGACAGGCTTTCGACTCAGATGCAGCCCGAGGGCAATGGCAGATATGATTTACGCATAAATGTCGAACCGCTTGCCGAGCCGCCGCAACTCGTCGCCGAGGTTCCCGCTGTCCCGGAACCGGAAACAGCGATGGAAGAAGCCCCGGTCGAGGAACCGGCTGTCGGCGAGATCGAGATAGCGGTCGAGTCATACACTGAACCTTCGCCGCCGTTCATCGCGCCGGCGCCCCCCGTCGAGCCGGTGGAATCTGAAGAGCCTCTCGAAGAGATAGCTCTTTCAGAATTCGAGGAAGTCGAGCCCGCCGCTGGGGTATCGGGCGAAGCTGTCCCGGCGATAGAGGCTCCCGCGATCAACGTCAACGAAGAGATCGAATCCCTCGCTGTTTACCCGACGTTCTCGCTCGAATGCACTCCCAATGTAAACGGCGTCGACAGGTTTAACTTCGAATTCGACGGTTCCGCCGCGGAGCCGGAAATAAAGCGCTTCAATCATCCGCCGCGCCTGATGCTTGTTTTCAAGGAAACCGAAGCGGATGTCGATGATGCAAATCCCTACGATTACACCAATGTAGCCGGCGGAGCGGTTGTGAATCGCTACAAGCTGCTGCAGATAGATGATTATGACACGCTGTCATCCGTGGTTGAAATCGACGCCACGGGTGTTGAATCGCCCGAGGAAATCGGCGTGGACGTCGGTCGCAACGGGAATTCCCTTACGGTCGATGTCTACAACGCGAATACCGAGCCTGTTGAGAGGGCGATTCCCGAGCCGATGAATCCCGAACGCATCGACGAGCCGGGGATCATTCCACCGCTCACCGAGGAATACCCCGACTTGAACGTAGGGGACTCCGGCGGGACGCCTGAGCCGGCAGCGATGGCCGGGACCGATATGGGCACGCCGGAAAATCTTGGTGATACCGAGGCCGCCGCGGAGTCCACCGAAAGCGTCGTTGAAGTGTTCAATGTCAAGGATGGCAACATCGTAGATGTCCTCCAGGTAATATGCGCCCAGGCGGCGATTAGCAATATCATCGACCCGTCGGTCGCGGGCCGCGTCAGTCTTTCACTGCAGCAGCCGATGCCGCTCAGCAAGGTGCTCGGCCTGCTTGGTGACCAGGCTAATTTCGACTACTATGTCAAGGACGGGGTTTACATCTTCGCGTCAGAGCGGGTCCTCAAGGATAAATTCCCCGAGTTCTACGGCACCTGGATCATCGAGCTGTCCTATGCCGACCCGAACCAGGTCAAGTCGATTCTCGCCAACCAGGGGATTATCGATACGGCGAACATAATCGTCTATAACCCCATAGCTCTTGGAGTCGGGCGGGCCGACCTATATTCAGCGACCCGGAAACTTATCATCAGGGCTTCCGAGGATGATATGAAAGTGGCTGTGGACATCATCCGCCAGATGGATGAGCCGCCGCCGCAAATCCTGTATGACATCAAGGTCATCCAGACATCGGGCAACCTTTCCGAGAACTTCGGAATCCAGTGGCTTACCAACACGAACACCGCCCAGGATATCGGTGCGTTCGCGTTCGCGCTCGAGGAGAAGCCCATCGGCGAGCCGGCCACCGGCACCAACAAATCGACCGAGTACTTCCCGCAAGGCTTGATGCGCGACCCGTATATGTTCAATGTGACGCTGAATTACCTGAGGGAACATGGCCAGGCCAAAATACTCGCCAACCCGACGATATCCGCGCTTAACGGCCAGCCCGCGAATTACTTCGTCGGCCAGACCGTACCATACCGCTCGACGTTCCAGGTTAGCGATATCGGCCGCGTCACACAGCGCGTGGCCCAGGAGCAGATAGGTATCACTATCAACGTGATCGGACTCGTCGCCAGCAACAACACGATAACCATGTTCGTCGCGCCGGAGATAAGCAACCTCCTCGAACTTACCGAGATCGGCCCGAGGACAAGCAACAACCGGTTCGCGACGGCGATGCGTGTCGCGGACGGCGAGACCTTTGTCATTGCCGGCCTGATCAATGAAGAAGAGAGAAAGACCAAGATCAAGGTCCCCATACTCGGTGACCTCCCACTCGTGGGCGGTTTGTTCCGAAACGTGGACTCCAAGGTCGATACGAGCGAACTCGTGCTTGCAATCACGCCGCATATCATATGGCCGACCGATTATCAGGGCCCGAATATCATGAAGGCCACCGGCCTGCAGCGGCTGTTCACAGGGGAATGATCGCGGCTTTATTTTGGATGAACCTTACTTCTGAGGTGATTATAAGGTGAAGAAGATTATCATATGCGCAGCGATTTTATCCATGTTCATCATATTGGGCCTCATCGGAGGATGCACCAATGCATCCGATTTCATGATGGACAAGGACAAACAGCCGCGGCTGGAAGTGTTCACATATAGCAAGTCCGGATCGGTCCTGTCGTCTCCGGTAATGGATTATTGTCTATTTACCCTGGATGATGAAGGGAATCTCGTAATCTGTGACAAACCGAAAGACTTTTTCCGCTTCGACATCTATGTGGAAAGCTATGATGTCAACCAACGGTTCGATGTCGGCGTTATATTTCCGACTGACGACATCCTGTACGATGACCACTATGATCCCGGCTACTATCCAACGGTGGTAAAATGGCCCCAGGCCGCGCAAGTCTTTCCCATTGCGTGGGAAACCGTACCAAGGTCATATACTTCGGATGGCGGCCGCGGCCCGGGAGGTTATTTTACACTTACCGTGGCTTTCTGGGCGCCAATGGGCGGACAAATGGGTTGGGCAGAGAATTACCAGGAGGACGGTTTCTTCATCTGGGATTTTGATAATCCCCGTTTCGTTCAACCGGAGATAGTCTTCGTCGTAACCGATTCACACGGACGTACGGCAACCACAAAGGTGAAGCTCTGGGTCAATATCGTAGAGATTTGCGTGCCTTGCCCATAGGATGCCGCGAGCAGTCAACAATTTGTTCTGAGAGAATTCATATACTTGCGAGGCTGAAATGAAAATGAGAATCCTTTTATTGATTACAATCATAGCTCTGCTTGGAATCGCCGCCGCGCCGGCGGTCGCGGGGAACTGCTGTGATGAAGAAGCATGGGACTGGGCCTGGGTGGATTACACCGAGGTCGATTTCAGGGCCATGGGCTTCCTCTGGGACAACTGGCTCATCCCCGACGGCGGGACGGTCGCGATACTTCCGATGACCGATTACTCGGATATGTCGATCGTGCCGAAGACATACGGCGGCAACAACGCGGTGGCCGGACGACGGCTTGCCGAGAGCCTGGCTTTTGAATTCACGCGCCTCGGGATGCTCCCGATTCCCTATGACGACTGCGAGGGCGCCGTGATGCGCGTGCTCCAGGACACGGGTGCGCGCAGGGCCAGCGAATCACAGCAGAATAACCAACTCCATGTGGCGTATAAATCGGACATCATGTACGAGGCATTGAAAGAATTTGCGCCCGAAGTGCTCCGGAGAGGGGACATGCCCGGCGGGGAATTCCTCAGCCGCGAGCAGATCATGATGATCGGCGAAATGACTGGCGCCGATGTGGTCGTGCGGGGCGCGATCAGGGAATACGGTGCCCAGAGCAAGATCGAAGCCAACCTGCGAACATTCATACCGCCGTTCCTCGGCTTATTCATGAAGGAAAAGGAAGCCATGATCGGAGTCTCGCTGTATATGTACGATGCTCACAACGGCGACCTTATCTGGGCGGCATTCGAGTCGGTTGAGAAGGCGTCGGATTTCCCCCTCTTCACGAATGATTTCGAGCTCATCTGCGGGGCCGAGTCCGACATCGCCAGGAGGCTCGTCTCGCATCTCGTCTTCCCGCCTCCGCCCGATGACTGGGAAACCTGTGGCGGGGAATGCGTGGAATGCATCAAGTAAGCCGTGATCTAATCCATAACGAAAATTCAAAGGCGCTCACGGCGCCTTTTTTTATTGCTATTAAAGATGTTACGGATATCAAGCCCGGGAATCAGGGCTTACTTTCACGCTCTGATTTTGGCTTTATCCTGCCCCTGATGTGATGTACGATAAACCACGCGAACCCCGCAATTATCAGAACCGCTATAACAAGCTGGAAATCGTGGTAGTAGTGCGAATATTTTGCATCCCATTCTTCGCCGACCTTGAACCCGATATACGTCAACAGCCAGTTCCATGGAATCGCACCGATGAACGTGAAGAAGCAGAACCTTGTAAACGGCATCTTTCCTATACCCGCGGGCAGGCTGATGAATGTGCGCACGATGGGCAGCATCCTCGAAAAGAACACGGTGACTTCGCCATGCTTCGAGAACCACCGCTCGGCTGTCTCAAGGGAACGTTCAGATAGCAGGACATAACGCCCGTATCTTTCGATGAAAGGACGTCCGCCTTTCAGTCCGACCCACCATGCGAGGATGCTGCCGATGAGGTTGCCGAGGGTCCCGCACAGGACAACCGCCCAGAAACTGAATTCACCTTTCGCGGCCAGGGCGCCCGAAAACGGCATCACGACTTCGCTCGGGAGCGGGATGCAGGCCGATTCCAGCGCCATCGTGATTACGATCCCGAGATAACCTGTGGCCGTGAGGATTGCCATCGCGAAATTACCGAGGCCGCTGATTACAATTTCTACAAAAGATTTAATACCTTCAATCATATGCCGGTGCCAAAACGCTATTCGTTTGAAAGGCTGAAATATAGCAGTCCGCGCTTGAAATTGCAAAACCGCGGGTGCGAGGATGCGCATCGATCCATATGGGGATGGGGATCTACTTGCGGGGGCCGGGGTCGATGCCGTACAGCGCGCGGAGCGTGTCAAGCCTGTCGCCGGAGAGGAGAGGGCAGTCTTCCCGCTTCGCTTTGCCGGCGGCTACGTCGAAGGCAAACGCGTCGCACGTGGGCGCTCCGCACAAACCGCAATTTATCTTCGGAAGCCGGTGCAGTATCTCCTCCCGCACCTTAACCTGCTGTATCTTTTCCGCGATGCTTATGGGCCCGGATTCGGTCGGCCTCGGCAGTATAGCTTCCCTGATGT
>CAZSPL010000148.1:6717-9876 GCA_964608735.1 uncultured Planctomycetota bacterium
CCCCTTTACATAGCGCCTGTTGATTTCGTCCTGGACGAACTGCGGCGGGGGGCCCATGAGCTCGGTCAATTTCTGTATCTTACTGCGCGCGACGAACATCTCATCCACGACAAGCGGCCCGCCGATACATCCCCCCGGGCAGGTGTAGCATTCGAGGAATTCGAAACCGCGGATCTTGCCCTTTTCGATATCATCGAAGATCCTCGTGATGTTTGGAAGCTGCGAGACCGATATATAGCGGCTTGGTTTCAGCGACATGCACTGCCCGCCGCGGAACGCCCATGCCAGGCTTATGGCGCTTTTTATCGTCTTGTCGGGACCGGGGTGGCGCTTCTCCTTTTTCTTGAGCCGCGTGATGGCCGTGAGCAAGCTGTTATAGATGTCGGAGATGCCGACCCCGAGGTCGAGATAACTCTTGACCCCCTCAGCGGGCTGCTTGATCGAGACGACCTTCGCCGGGCATGGTGCGAGGTATACCGCGGCGATATCCTCGGGCGGTATCCCCTTTGCATCGCTGTATAACTTCTTCATCTCGCGCCCGGCAAGCTCGCGCGGGGTGTCGATGGGAATAATCTGCCCGACCATGTCGGGATACATAACCTGTATGAGCCGCACCACGGCCGGACAGCTCGATGAGATCAGCGGGTATCGTCCCTTGTAATCGTCGAGATAATCCCGGATTGCCAGGTTTATAAGTTCCGATTCGAGGGACATGTCATAGACGGCGTCGAACCCGATAGCGAGGAGGCCGTCGAAGATGTTTGACGGCGTCACATCCATCGGGAACTGCCCGAAAAGCGTGGGTGACGGTATCGCCACCTTGAACTTGAATTTATCGATCGCTTCGAGCGGGTCGGTGTGAGGCTTTATCGCTCCCTCGGTGCATGCGACGAGGCAGTCGCCGCAGTCGATGCAGAGCTTTTCGTCGACGTGCGCGATGCCGTTCTTCACGCGTATGGCGTGGGTAGGGCAGATCTTCATGCATGACATCTTCGCCTTGCATTTGTCCTCTATGATATCGAATGCGTGATGAAGTCTCATTATTCCAGGTCGTGCCTTATTGAGATTTCGAGCAACGTCCCGACTCCGACTTCCGATTCGAGCTTGAACCCGTCGCAATTCCTCCTGATATTCGGAAGGCCCATGCCCGCCCCGAATCCCATCTCGCGCATTTCGTCGGTCGCGGTCGAATAGCCTTCCTGCATCGCGAGCTCTATATCCTCGATACCCTTCCCCCTGTCCCTGACGGTAATGCGAATCTCATCCGGGGTTATCACAAGATCGAGGGTGCCCTCGATAGCATGGATAACCACATTCATCTCGGCCTCGAATGTCGCGATGGCGACCCGCCGTATGATGTGGCTGTTGATGCCGATGGTCTTCAGAACGCTCTTTATCTGCGTCGAGACTTCGCCGGCCGTATCGAAATTGCCTCCGCTGATGGTGTACGATTTTTTATAGAGTTCTTCCATGTATTTCTCAGCAGACGCCCTGCAGGCCCTCGCTGCTCAGTATCCTGCAGGTATCGACCATGCCCAGCTCGGTAACCAGCACCGGTATCGACAACTGCCTCGCGAGCGCGACGGTCGCATCGTCGGGACGCTTCCCGCGTATGTAAACGATTGCCACCGCATCGGCTATGTCGGCGGTACGCACCGATTGCGAGTTTGTCAACCCGGTGACCAGCAATGCCCCCGGCTCCGCGAACGCGAGGACATCGCTCATCATATCCGATGCCAGAACAGTTATTACGCCGAGGTCCATCTGGTCTTCACCGCATAGAACCTCGCACTTCAAAATATCCCTGACCAGTGAAAGGTGCATTTTAGACGTTTCCTGTACTGCAAAACCTTGTTATCTTGAAAGGTACTCCTGCATCGACCGCGCCGCGATACGTCCCGCTCCCATCGCGAGGATGACCGTCGCGGCGCCGCTAACCACGTCGCCGCCCGCCCATATCCTGTCCATCGATGTTTTCCCGGTCTCGGCATCCGCTTCGATATTTCCTTTCCGACCGGTGGCCAGTTGAGGCGTGGTGCGCGGTATCAACGGGTTCGGGCTGTTACCGATGGCTACGACCGATGCATCGCATTCCATGAAGAATTCCGAGCCCTCGATGGGCACCGGGCGACGCCGGCCCGAATCGTCCGGCGGACCCAGCTCCATCCGGAGGCATTCGAATCCCTTGAGCCAGCCGCGCTCATCGCCGACATACTTCGTAGGAAGCGTCAGGAAATCGAATATCACCCCCTCTTCCTCGGCGTTCTCGACTTCTTCGAGACGCGCCGGCAATTCCGCGCGGGACCGGCGATACACGATATGCACTTCGTCAGCGCCGAGCCTCAACGCGGTACGCGCGCAGTCCATCGCGACATTCCCCCCGCCGGTCACGGTGACCTTTCTCGGGCGCTTTATCGGCGTGGCGAAATCGGGGAACCGGTAGCCTTTCATCAGGTTGACGCGGGTGAGATATTCGTTGGCTGAATAAACCCCGTTGAGATTTTCGTTCGGTATTTCGAGGAACCATGGAAGTCCCGCTCCGGAGCCGATGAACATGGCATCGAACTCCTTCATCAGGCTTTCCACGCTCCTTGTCTTGCCGACGACGTAGTCGTAATAGACCTTCACCCCGAGCTGGAGGATATAATCCATCTCCCGCTTGACGATGGCTTTCGGGAGCCTGAACTCGGGGATGCCGTAGATAAGCACTCCCCCCGGCTCGTGGAGCGCCTCGAAAATGGTTATATCATGCCCGGCCACCACGAGGTCGGATGCCACGGTCAGGCCCGCGGGTCCCGCGCCCACGATGGCTATCTTCTTGCCGGATTTCTTCGCTATGTCCGGGAATTCAATCTTCCCCTCGAGCGCTTCCCAGTCGGCGATGAACCGTTCGAGGCGTCCCACCGCGACAGGCTCGTGTTTCTTGCCGATGACGCACAGCTTCTCGCACTGCTCTTCCTGCGGGCATACGCGGCCGCATACCGCCGGGAGCGCGTTCTTCTCCTTCATCACTTTTATCGCGCTCTTGAAATCACCCTCGACGATTCCCTTGATAAATCCGGGGATATTTATTTCCACCGGGCATCCCTTCACGCATTGCGGGCTCTTGCACTGCAGGCAGCGCGCCGCCTCTTCCCGCGCCAGTTCCACGGTGAAGCC
>CAZSPL010000149.1:0-9840 GCA_964608735.1 uncultured Planctomycetota bacterium
GTGATGACAATCGTCGCGCCGGCGCCGCCTGAAACCTCTAAGCGTCCGTTAGTGGCACCCATGGATACGATCCCGTCCGTGCCCGCCGCGGAGAAGAATGCACCCTCCAGCCACGTTGCCACATCGGCGAAGTCCGTCGATGCAGTTATCAGCAGGTAGGTGTCAACAAGCACGCCATTGACATCGTAGCCCTGCGCTCTCAGCCTGTCGGTGCCGGCCGTGATCTCCTTCGCGTTAAACACGCTGACGAGATTGTCCGTGCCGACGGCAACACTTGTGCCGAGAACGCTGAGGGTGAAGCTCCCGGCGCTTACGAGGAGCCTGCCGCCTACTGAAAGCGACTGAACCTCGATCTCGCTTACGCCGACAGTGCTGCTGCCGCCGGCAACGAGCGCCGCGTTGTTCAAGAAGGTGTACTCGCCGTTTACGATACCGACCCTGTCCTCACCGGCGATGGTGTGCATGTGGTCGGATTTCCATACGGCGAGCTGAGGAGCGGAGATGATGGTGGTGATAACATTGAAGTTACCGCCCTTGCCGACATCACCGGTCACGACGAGGCTCGTCCGCTCGGGATTATCGACCGATGTGAGGGCCGCCGCCTGCCCGTTCAACAGGTTCTTCGAGTTGAACTGGGTTGTGTCGGCAATCCTGTTAATCTCGTCGATGAGCTGGTCGACCTCTTTCTGGATCTCACCTCTGTCGTTCTGGGTGAGAGTACCGTTCGCTGCCTGTACCGCGAGTTCCCTTATCCTCTGAAGGATAGAGGTTGTCTCGTTTGCGGAACCTTCAGCGGTCTGCAGGAGGTTTATCGCCTCCTGCGCGTTCTGGCTCGCTCGCGAGAGGCCCCTGACCTGCGCCCGCAATCTTTCGGAAATGGTCAATCCTGCGGCGTCATCGGCTGCGCGGTTGATGCGCAAGCCTGTCGCGAGCCGCTCGACCGACCTTTCCAACCTGCGGGAGGTCTCGGACAGAGCCCTCAATGCGGATAGAGCCGTGATGTTCTGATTGATTTGAAGAACACTCATGTATTCTCCTCCTTGAGAATGATGAGTCTGGGACTTTTGTTCGTCCCGTGAATTTGCCGGAAGCTTCCTTGCTTCCGTACTTCTTCGACCTTTGGTTATCGGGATTACGGCTCCCGTTGCCCCTGGCGGCTACTTCCGGCGGGCCGTCAGAACCGCCCGACAAATTAAGGCTCCTCCTATGCCTCAGACATGTATGCGCATAATGCCCCGGAGGGCCACTCAGTTTATTTCGGCATCCCTAATTCTTACTTAAGGGAAATTTCCTGAAAATTTCCCCTTTTTTTTCACCCCATCTCTGCGGGATTCCCGCAAAATTACGATAAATGCATTGGTGGCATCGGAAAAAGGAAAAATACTGGTACTCGGCGCTTCCGTATGGCAGCTCCCCATCATCGAGCAGATTCATGCCCTCGGATACCCCATCGTCGCCACCGATATGAATCCTGATTCCGTCGGCTTCAAGTTCGTGGAACACTCAGCCCCGGTGAACATCACCGACAAGGAAGGCACTCTCCGCGTCGCCCGGGAACACAATGTCATCGCCGCGGTATCCGACCAGACCGACCTGGCGATGGCGGCCCTTTCCTATGTGTGCGAACACATGAACCTCCCCGGTACGTCGCAGGCAACCGCCCTGAATACCACCAATAAACGGCTGATGCGAGAACTCACCCGCGACCATCTTCCCTCGCCGCGATGGTATGCCACCGACGACAGGGCCGAATGCATCGCCCGCGCCCTCGAAATCGGGCTGCCTCTCGTCATCAAGCCCACCGACAGCCAGGCGTCGCGCGGGGTTAGAAAGGTTGTCCGCGATGACGAAATCGGACCGGCATTCGACAACGCGCTGCCCTTCTCACGTGAAGGCATGGTCCTTATCGAGGAATTCATGCTCGGACGCGAGGCCACGGTCGAGGGATTCCACGACTCCGAGCGCTCGCATCTGCTCGGCGTAAGCCTCAAGCGTCACACGCCCCCGCCATGCATCATCGCTATAAACCTCGATTTCCCCGCCCCCCTTCCCGACCGTTTCATGGAACGTATCGAATGGACATTCCGCAAGCTCGTCGAACTCCTCGGAATCACCTGCGGACCCATCCACGGAGAAGTAATCCTCACAAGGGAAGGCCCGATGCTCGTGGAGATGGCCAACCGCGGGGGCGGCTCCGGGACAGTTTCGCACCTCATCCCGGCGATAAGCGGCGTGAATGTGCTCGAAGCATATGTCCGCCAGTCGGTCGGTGAATTCGTGACCGTGCGGAAATCCCGCAACAAGGGCGGCGTGATGCGCTTCAAAATTTGGCCCGCCGGCAAAATAAAAGACATCGTCGGCGTCGAGGAAGCGCGCGCCATCCCCGGCGTCGTATTCATCATCTTCTACATCAAGCCCGGCGATACCCTCCTGCCCATCGTCATGGATACCCAGCGTCACGCGCTGATTATCACCGAGGGGGACACCCTTGCCGATGCCAGGCGCGTCGTGGCTGAAGTCGAGAAAACGATTCAAATCATCTATGAATGAACGATTGCCGCGGATGCGCTTCTCCGGCTACCCTAAATTGAAAACATCAGGTAAATAACTTATTATGAATTTTTGCTTTTGAAGCACTATTGCGGCTTGTTGAACTTGAGCCGCTGACATTTATTCATCGGGCGGTGCTCGACACCGTGGTGGCCGGATGAAATTATCCGTGATTATACCGGTCTACAACGAGAAATCGACGATTGCGCAGGTCATCGACCGCGTCAAGGCTGTCGATATACCTAAGGAGATTATTGTCATCGATGACGGTTCGAGAGACGGCACGACCGAGGTGTTGAAAGAGAAATATGCCGGTGACCACGTTATTACCGTGCATACTTCGCTCATCAACATCGGCAAGGGTGCCGCGGTTAGGTACGGTATCGAATACGCCAACGGCGACATCACCATCATCCAGGATGCCGACCTCGAACTCGATCCCGAGGAGTACGATAAGATCATCGAACCCATAAACCAGGGCCGGACCGATGTGGTCTTCGGCTCGCGGTTTCTCAACCGCGGATATTTTTTCTACTACAGGGGGATCCCTTTGGCGAGCAGGTTCGCCAACTGGCTCCTCGCGAGCATCGTAAACCTGTTCTGGGGAGCCGGGATTACCGACGAGGCAACTTCATACAAAGCCTTCAAAACCAGCCTGCTGAAATCAATACGATTGAAATCCACGGGATTCGAGTTCTGCCCGGAAATCACCGCCAAGGTGCTGAACAGGAAAATCAAGATCGTCGAAGTGCCGATAACATATCACCCGCGTACCGTCGCCGAGGGAAAGAAAGTGCAATGGAAGGACGGCATCAAGGCCATCTGGACGCTTATTAAATACAGATTCCTCGAAAAGGAAGCCTGACCGTGAAAACAGCGCTGTCGCTTGGATTGATAATAGTCGCATTCGTAACGGCAATCCTCTGGGGAGCCGTAACAATTCTCCATTTCTTCTACTTCGCCCCCGACTACCCTCCCTCCGAAATGACCACCGGTTTCGTGGAAGTCCAGAACTGGCTCGCGCTCAATCCACCCGTGCTCATAATCACCGGCGCGCTCATCCTGTTCCTCGCAGCGTCCAGGTTTTTCGAACGCTTCATCCCCGCGTCGCTGATGAAAATGCTCCCGCGACGGTTGATTGACACCGCTTGCATCGCCCTCATCGCGTGGATTCTCATCGCGATATTCCTCCCTCTTATAGCCGGGCGCATCGAACCAAAGGACTTCGCGCGCCACGGGATACGCGCCGTCTCAATGTATGCCCTCGCCGGCGGCGATGCCACCAAAATGCTCCTCGCCCGTGAAACCAGGTGGTTACTTCCCCTCTTCACGCTTTTGTTCCAGCTCGCGGTGGTGAATTACATACTGACAATCGCGTTCTTCGCTATAGCAGGGATATTCGGTCGCGCGATGCTTGGCAAGGCATTCCCCGGTCTCGAGTTCGCCTCGTTGCTGCAGGAATTCCTCTTCTGCACCGCCATCGGGCTCGGACTTATAGGGCTCGCCTTCTTTTTCTTCGGGCTGGTGCACCTTATGTACGTCTGGATGGTCGCCCTCGTGATGTTCCTCGCCCTGCTCGCGGGACTCGAAATGGCGCCCGGATATTTCCAGCGGATGTGGCGGGGAATAGGGTCCCTCCGTATCCAGGGCCTTGCCGGCGGCCTGTTCATTATCCTGTTGTTGATAATCGTCTCCAGCCTTCACGCCCCCCTCTTCCCGGTACACATGCACGACGCCATGAACTCTCATCTCGAAACGCCCAAGGTTTTCATTCGCGACCACGCGGTGAAATTCTATCCATATATTAACTTCAACAACTTCCCCCTCGGGATAGATATGCTTTACATCCCGATGTTGATGCTCGGCCGCATCGTGATGACGCAAATCGTTACATTCTTCTTCTTTCTCATGTGCCTCGGTGCGGTCTATGAATTCGGGCGGTTCTTCCTGAAATCCGCCATCGCAGGCATGCTCGGCGCCATACTCCTGTGCCTGATACCGCGATTCGTCGGGCAGTTTAACCACCCGACGGTCGATGTCGCGCTCACTTCCTATATCATAATCGCGGCCCTCGCTCTTGCCGGATGGCTGTATACACGGCGCGATAAATACCTCCAGCTTTCCGGCGTACTCATCGGCCTCGCCCTCGGGATAAAATACACCGCCATCCCATTCCTGATCATATTCGTATTCTGGATAATCATCCAGCGGGTCATGCTTGAATCGAAACCGCTGAAGCCTGTCCTGCGTCATGCCGGACTGATGATACTTGTTGCGGTCATAGTCTCGGGCCCGTGGTATGTCAGGAACATCGTCCTCTTCGGCAATCCTTTCTTCCCCTTCTACGACAACATCTTCGGTACAATCCTGCCTGTCGGAACAGCGAAGGATGCCAAGCCGCGCCTGCAAATCGATGAGAAGGAGATGCTGCAGCAGTTCTCGTATGAAGGCGACTGGCGCCGCGGCTACAGCTTCCTGACCGATATGTCGGTCTCCGCGAAAGCTGGGGCGATGCGGAACCAGCTCGGCCCGCTCTATCTCGCGATAATTCCCCTGCTCATCGCGTTCATCCTCAGCGGGCTGGGGAAGCTCATCGCGCGGTACGTGCTCAAATGGGATGTCAGGCTCAATTACCAGCCGCCGGTATGGATGGTGCTGACCGTCGTAGTACTCTATAGCGCGTATTGGACATACTATGTCGGCGTCCTGCACACGAGATACATGTTCCCGGTAATGCCGTTCCTCGCGATTCTCGCCGCGTTCATCCTCACCACGTTCTTCAGACTCGAACGTGTCAAACCGTCGCATGCGCTTTCGGTTACACTTCTCGCCGGCGTCGGGATGCTCGCCGTACTCTATTTCAACCAGGGTGTGCTTGGCTGGAAAATCTCAGACCTCCCGCTCCAGCCGACATCGAGGGAAACGTTTCTCGAAAGAAATATAAGTTGCTACGCGGCGGTGAAAAGGGCCAACAATGAGATCAGCCCCGATTCGATAGTCTACGGCCTGTTCTGCGAGAATTGCCGTTTCTACGCGAAATTCACGCTCATCGGCGGGCTTTACGGCTACGGCGACCATCTCGAATTCGAGAAGAACACGCGCACGGGAGAGATGCTGTATCAATACTTGAAAAGCTTCGGATGTTCATACCTGATGGTCGATACCAGGCGGCAGCAAATACTCTCGGGAAAATATGCCGCAATCAAGCTGCCGGCGGATTCGACTTTCAACAAGCATTTCCGCAGCGTATGGCGTGAAGGCGCCACTGAATTCTTTGAGATTTACGATTGATCTTCCCGGCCCTGGGACTGTCCCAAAACGCATGATACCGCTGTATGCATGCGGGAACGAAGGGACTGCCCCAAGGGCCGACTGAGAACATGGACCGGCCATGACTGGCTTCAAGAAAATACTTCTCCTGATTTGCCAGGTTGCGCTGATGGGCTTCGCGGCATTCATCACGGTAAAATATATCCTCGCCGTGAAGCCCCAATACGCCGCATGGCTCGGGGCGCTGTCGCTGTCCAATGTCTTCAGGCTCATCCTCGGGCCGGCCCTCGCGGCGTTCTTCGTCGCGTCATCCTATGGACTCGGGCGCCTGCTCTGGACACGTCTCGGCGGCCTCGCCGATTTCCCTTCCGCCGCCACCGAATTTCTCCTGTTGAGCGGAATCGGTATATGCGTCCAGGCCATCTTCGGGTGGGTCCTTTCCGCATTCGGGTGGACTCCCTCCGCGCTGGTATTTTTCGTCGGACTGATTGCACTCGTCATCGAAATCACACCATTCACGGACACCATACGCTCCGCCTTCTCGCCGCCCGTGAAGGAGGGTGAAGGCTTCAGCCGCAAGGGATTCACCTGGCTCATATGGCCGATGCTTATCTGCGTGACCCTCGCCCCTTTCATGTGGAACAATCCCGCGTCTCCGGGATGGCTCTCCGACGCCGGCGCGTCATTCAAGCTCACCATCGGTCATTCGCCTATCGGCCTCGATAAACCGCTGTTCGGTATTTATGCCGGGATGGCAGGCCCGTGGGCCGCCAGCGCCGTAAACCTCGGCCTGCTTTGGCTCATCATCATCGGGATGCTCGAAGCGTCGCGCCGGCTCTACAATTCCCTCCCGGCCGGACTTCTCGGCATCGTCCTCTTCCTCTGCATACCGCTTCACTTCCAGATGCTCGCGCAACCCTCGCCCGAGATCGTCCTCGCGTTCTTCCTGGTGGCATCCTATTCGGCGCTGACATGGTTCCTGTTCAGTGGACGCCTCGACGCACTTCCCCTATCCGGGATCTTTCTCGGACTCGCTCTCTCGGTTTCGTCAAAGGCGCTCCCATTCGCGATAATATTCCTGCTTTACGCGCTCATCGGATGCGCGGGCCATCTGCGGAAGCGCCCGGTAATCGCGATACTCATCCTCGCGGCCTTCATCATCCTTGCCGCGCTTTTCGGAAGCCTGCTCGCGGCGCAGAATATCACACAGACCGGAAATGCATTCTACCCCCTGTTCTCATACCCGGTGGAATTCAAGGTCCCCGAACCCGCTTTGCCCAACCCGCGAACGCCCATGGCCAAGAGGTCGAAAGCATTGCCGATTCCCGCGGACAAGCTCGAGGGGGTCGATTTCCCCACCAACTACGGGAGCTTCGCCGGTGTCGGTTACAAGATGACCATGTCCACCGACGGCGATTTATCCAAAGGACCCCAGGGACTCGGCCCGTTCTTCATGGCATTCATCCCGGGAATCCTGCTCATCCTGATAACCCGTCGGCATACGCGCGAAGCATGGACGATCATCCTGCTCCTGCTGCTGGTCTACCTGTTCTGGGCCTATGCGGGGAGGATTATCTCGCTGAAAATGCTCTACGCCATTTTCCCGTTCCAGGCCCTGATTACCGGATACATCATCGACCGGTTGTACCTGTTATCCAAACTCGAAGAGAAACGCGCCGTCAGCTATATCTTCATTGTGATTTTCATCCCCGCGGCGCTTCTCACGTTCATATGGACCTGCCCGGGCTATGGCTTCCTCTCGTAGCCCTCAGCGACGGGCGGCACGGTAATAATTGAATGAATCGGAAAGATAAAGATGAAATAATCCACCGCTATGAAACCCGCTTGAAGGAATACGGGCACGATGTCCGCACCCTCGGTTCCGGTTCCGACGAAAAGCAGCTATTGCGCTACACCGCCCTCGCTGCTATCGGCATCAGGAACGGCGAAACGGTGCTCGACCTCGGATGCGGCTTCGGGGATTTCCACGCGTTCCTGGAACGCCGCGATATTCATGTCGATTACACCGGTTATGACATTGTGCCGGCATTCATCGAAACCGCATCGAAAACGCATCCAATAGCTAAATTCGAATTGCGCGATATCCAGGAGAATCCGCCGGACAGGCGGTTCGACTGGATCGTAAGCTCCCAGGCATTCAACAACATCCTGAAGTATGAAGACAACGACGCGCTGGTAAAGGATGTCCTCGCGGCCGCATGGCAATATTGCGAGCGCGGCATCGCCATTGATATGATGGGCGACCATGTCGATTTCCGGGAAGAAAGGCTGCACTATTTCAATCCCGAGAAAATGTTCTCCTACGCGAAAACCCTCTCGAAATACGTCGCGCTCCGCCACGACTACCTTCCCTACGAATTTTGCCTGTATATCTATCGCCAATCTCCCATTCAGCCCGATGAGCGTGTATAATTCAGGCCGCTTTACCTATCCGTACATGGACGCCGTGCAGACGGTGACGGGAGGATATGGGGAGGAAACAGTATATAGCTATAACGGTGGATTTCTGCGACGGGATTATAACATCCCGCTCGGAATCCAATTACCTGCATGTCTATGAGGGCTGCAAGGTTATCAGCGGTCCTATCCGCGAAGCATTCAAAGCGGAAAAGATCCCCTTCACATTTTTCGTGCGCGCCGACAACCAGGTCAAATTCATGTTCGACCGCGTTAGCTACTTGTTCGACCGCTACAGGCCGTTCTGGCTCGAAGCCAAGCAGAGAGGGGATGAGATTGGATGGCACCCGCACCTCTACCGGTTGCGCGGGTCGGTATGGATGCCGCAGACCGACGGCCCGGGGGTCGAAAGACAGCTTAAGAGTTGCTATGTCGAGCTCCCGATGGATGTTTTCAACATCACGAGCGCGCGTATCGGCGAAGGGATGATGACGAACTACTCCATCAACACGCTCGACAAACTCGGCATCAAGGCCGATTGTACAGCCCTGCCCGGGCGCGTTCGGAACGATGCGGATAGGAAATTCAACTGGAGCAAAGCCCCGGCCGTGCCCTATCACCCATCCCGCTTCGACTACAGCTCCGTCGGCCTTCCCGGAGGCAACCTCAACCTGCTCGAAATACCCTTCACCATGGTCGAGACCAAGGCATCCTACGATACCGAGCCGATACGGCGCTACCTCGACCTCACATTCAGCCCGTCGTTCCTCGGCCCCGGGCTGAGGGATGCCATCCGTCGAAGCCCGTTCACCGTGGCCGTGATACACCCCTCGTTCATCCAGGGGGCCGCCGGGGACAACGAATTCATCTCCCCGGGACCGGAAACCGTAAAACAGAACATCGTGAATCTCATCGCCGCGGCGCAGGTCATCAGGCGCGAGGTGGAATTCGTTACAATCCGCCAAATCCGCGAACTCGCCAGCCAGATCACCCGTTAAAAACCAGGACTACTTCAAGTCGCGCTTTCCTAAAGAGCCCCCCGGGCAATCGCACCGGTTGTAGCGCGGGCATCGTGCCTGCAATTCTTGGGATAAAGCTGGATAAAGGCAGGCAGGATGCCCGCGCTACAACAAATAGCGATTGTCGTCCGCTGCTTATTGTGGCTGAATACCGCATGTGATAAAATCTATAAGTTAATGAAAATTCATTATTAGCCCGCCAATACGGAGGCGTTACCGTGCGTAGTATTTCTATTACCCTTTCTGTTGTCCTCCTCCTCATGATAATCGGATGCTCAAGCTCGGGGGGTGAAAAAGCCGTTCAGCCACCGGTGGATGTCGAGAAAATGTCCGACTTCGGCCCGGGACACAACGCCGTCGGCTTCTACGACCTGCAATTCGACGCCGCTTCAGGCGAGATTATCAGCGTCGAGAATCGGACGGTTACCGTCCACTATAACGTATCAGAATACCTGGACGACCCCAACTGCCCGAACAGCCAGTGTATCTACTTCTACCTCTGGGATTACGATTTCGAGCAGCATTATTATTATGTCGATATCTACATACTCAATCCCACGCTGCTCGAACCCTTCGACCCCCG
>CAZSPL010000150.1:0-9835 GCA_964608735.1 uncultured Planctomycetota bacterium
CTCGCATTTCGATTCGACGCCTATCGGCAGCGGCGGCGAGCCTTTCATCACGATTCGCGGGCGGTATCCCTCGCTGTATACAAACGGCAATCCCGCGCGGACGAGAATCCGCTCGACCATTTCGAGCCAGTCGAGATGCGAGATGAACCGCATCAGCGAGTTGCGGGAGAAGCATAGCATCCAGGGATCCTTGACCTGAAATGTCATACGTTCGCACCCCCGAATCGCGGTGGGATGCATCCGCCCTCACGGTTCTGCAAGCCGCATCGAACGCATCCCGCGACATTGCAGTCGGGCGTCGTCTCACCGCGGAGAGACTTAGCCGATTCGTCCCGGAGATATGCATCATCGACGCCGGTCGACAGATGCGACCACGGAAGCGGCATATCCATGGGTAATTCACGCAGATAGAAATACGGGTCTATGCCTTCCTCCTCGAAGCAGGATATCCACCTGTTAAAATCGAATCCCTCATTCCACGCGTCAAACCTTTCTCCGGCCTGGTATGCCCGTTCGAGTACCGCTGCGAGACGCCTGTCGCCGCGGCTGAAAATCATTTCGAGCATGCTGGTCTTCGGGTCGTGGTAGCTCAACTTCATGTTCTTGCGTTTTCTCAGCGGTTTGAGTAGTTCGTGACGCCTGGCGAGTTCTTCGGGCGGTACGGCTTCGACCCATTGGAATGCGGTCTGCGCTTTGGGCACGAAATTCGCGACGCTCACATGAAGCCTGAAGCGCTTGCCCCTGGGAATGATACCGCGCTGCTTCAGGCCGTCGGCCGCGGCGATGATTGAATCGACGCACGATATGATGGCGCGGACATCGTCATCAGTTTCCGTCGGAAGCCCGATCATGAAATACAGTTTTAGCAGTTCGAATCCCGCGATGATGGCGGATTCGACCGCGCCCTTGATGGTTTCATCGGGAAAATCCTTGTTGATGACTTTCCTCAGGCGTTCGCTTCCGGCTTCGATGGCGAGGGTAAGCCCGGCGCCGCGCCCGGCGTCAGCGAGTTCCTGGGCGAGCTCGTCGTCGATGGCGTCGATGCGCGAGCTTGGCAAGCTGCAGGCGAGGTCGTTGACCCTCGGACGTTCGGAAATCTGGCGCACGAGCCTTGGAAGGCCGGGATAGTCGGTCGTGCTGAGGGCGAGAAGTCCGAGCTCGGAATACCCGGTCGATGCGAGCGTTGTTTCCGCCTGGCTTTTAATGGTCTCGGCATCGCGCATACGGTATGGCCTGTATGAATAGCCCGCCTGGCAGAAGCGGCATCCCTGTGTGCATCCGCGCGCCGGCTCGACAACCGCCCGGCAATGGATGCTCTGTATGTGCGGTACGACCGGGTTCACGGGGAACGGCGCGGCATCGAGGTTGTCGACATAAGTCCTGTTTACGATGCCAGGTCCGCCGGCGATGTTCTTTATCGAAACAACTTCACCGCCTGCACCATACTCAATCTCGAAATGGGAGGGCACATAGACGCCGGGAATCCCGGCGAGTTTTTTCAGGACATCAGCTTTCGACGGTTTTTCATCGCCTTTTATTTCAGCGAGTATTTTCATTATCGCCGATGCGGCATCCTCGCCGTCGCCGAGGACGAAGCAATCGAAGAACGGCGACAGCGGCTCGGGATTGAACGCCACCGGCCCGCCGCCGATGACGAGGGGGAATTCGCGTTCCGATGCGCGAAGGGGAAGTCCCGCGAGGTCGATTACCTGCAGGACATTGGTAAGGCACATCTCATGGGCGAGGGTGAAGCCGAGGGCGTCGAATTCGGCGAGCGGCGTGAATGATTCGAGGGAATACAGCGGCAGGCCGGTTTCCCTCAGCATGGCTTCCATGTCGAACCATGGGGAATAGCATCGCTCGGCGGCAAATTCATCAACCGCGTTGACGGCATTGTAAATAACCTGGTGCCCGGTATGCGACATGCCGACTTCGTATACGTCGGGGAATATGAGACACATCCTCGCGCGGACAGCCGAGGGGTCCTTGACGACGGAACCCCATTCGCCGCCGAAGTAGCGTCCGGGCTTGGTGACGAAAGGAAGTATATCTTCTATTTTTTCACGCAGGTTCATTTCAACTGGCATCAAACCGATTCATTCTCCCGGCGTCATAAGGCGCATTACAATAGCATAAACTTCGAAGCGTGAGAATTAACGCGGGCTGACCAGCCGCCCCGCGCGGGGTGCGAAGTTGAAAACGCTCATCACGAGCCCGAGAGCGAGCATGTTCGAAACGAGATTAGAACCGCCGTAGCTCAGGAGGGGAAGGGGGAGTCCGGTCACCGGCATGATCCCCAGCGCCATGCCCACGTTGATGAAAATCTGGAAGAAGAACCATCCCGTCACGCCGCCGATTATCATGCGTCCGAGCGGGTCGGTGATCCTGGATGCCGTCTGGAGCGCCCTCAGCAGGAGGATCAGATACAGCGCGAGGAGGATAATGCTCCCGATGAATCCCTTTTCCTCGCCGATGACCGAGAAAATGAAGTCGGTATGCTGCCCGGGGATGAAGTCGAACAGGTTCTGGTGTCCCTGGAAGAAACCTTCGCCGGTGATCTGCCCGGAGCCGATGGCGATGCGCGATTGAAGCGGCTGCCATCCCGCGCCGAGGACATCGCTTCCCGGCCTGAGGAAATTGAAAATCCGCTCGCGCTGGTAATCCTTCATCATCAGCCAGCCGAACGGGATCATCAACATGCCGACGCCGACGACTTTCAGGATTCCCGCGCCGCTTATTTCTCCCATCAGGAGTATCCCGAACAGGATGGGGATATAAACGAGGCTCGTCCCGAGGTCTGGCTGCAGTATGATGAAAAGCACCGGGGGGATCATGGCGGCTACGGCGGCTATAAGGCTGAGCCCCTCGCCGATCTTGGATACATTGCGGCTGAGGAAATCGCTCAGGGCGAGTATTACCACGATCTTCATGAACTCCGACGGCTGAAACGAGAAGCCGAAAATCATGAGCCATCGTCTCGACCCGCCCACGAGTTTGCCGAAGATGAGAACGCCGATGAGGAAAATAATGAACAGGCCGTAGGTCGGCCAGGCAATCCGGCTGAGGAGGCGATAATCTATCTGGGCGACGATTATCATCCCGACCATGCCGACTATCAGCACAAGGAACTGGCGCTTCGCCACGCCGCCGAGGACGAACTTACCCGGCTCGACCGCCTTTGCCGAGGCGATGAGTATCACGCCCACAAGGCTGATCGCCAGGGTCAGGAAGAAGACGACGGGGTCGATTTTTATTCCGAATCTCTTCACAACCGCCCGCCACGGGCTCAGCGCGTTTTATTGTTGCCGCGTTTAGCGAGCCCGGCATAGAATCGTTTCCTGCTGTAGATATAGCTGAACAGGGATATTATACCAACCACGAGGCATGCGAGCATGGTGTAGAAGAACACATCGCGCATGCCTTCCGGCGAGAACAGGTCGCGCATGAGGAATACTCCCGAGCCGATGCACGCCGATGTCAGGGCGAGTAGTATCGCCTGCGCGAACGCGAGCCTGTAGCCCTTTTCGCGGGTCCACAGCGCAAGGAAGATGGCGAACAATCCCACGAACGGGGTGAACAGGAAGCTGACGATCAAAATATTGGCCATCCCTATCGCGATAAGAAGGCTGCACATCATGCGCAACTGGTTTTCGGGCGTGAACCCCTTGATGCTGAACCGGAACATGTTGTAGATGAAGATACCCGCGAGCACGAAGCTGTTCAAGGTAAACGCCAGCCTCGAAAGCCCGATGCGCGTCTTGGCGGCGAAATCGATGCTCACGGTGAAATCCTTCGCGACCATGAGGTGTTCGGGGTGCAGGAGGTAATGATATACGGCGATAGCGCCGGAGAGGAGGAGATAGGCGGCGAATACGCCCATGCTGAAAATGAATATCGCGCGCCGCCGCTGGAGCCTCTGGATAGATATCAGGCCGCAGTAGGAGAAGTAGAAATAGCCGAGGAACCTCGGGATGACGAGTAGCATGACGGCGAGGAGTTCGATGGTGGTTTCGGCCCTTACCCGGAACAACTGGACAATGGGCCACGAGTAGAGCAGGGCGACCGTGGAATAAATGAAAAGGAAAATCGCCGTGCGCAGGCGATAGAGGTCAGTATATTTATCAGGCTTAATCAATGAGTGTTCATCTGCAACCCGGTTTCATCAGCCCCGCGCAAATATAACAATCATCAAAACAAAAAACAACCGTCCCGGGTGGGACGGATATTTTTGAACCGCTTTCCAAGTATGTTGTTAGAAGATCCCCGGGTCGAGTCCCCTGGCGGGACCGTACATGCTCTCCGGTGGTTTCAGGTAGGGGACCGGGTCGAATTCGTCGACGATTGTGACCGGCGTGCCGATGTCCGCCCAGCTGTAGATGTCCTGTGCATCGTCTCTCGAAAGCCTGATGCATCCATGGCTCGCGACGTGCCCGAGCCTTCTCAGGTAGCTGTTGCCGGTAAGGCCGTGAATGCCGAACATGCCGTCGGGAGTGATGGCCATCCAGTTGAGCATGGAGCATTCGTACTTGTTCGACCATGCCTTGATCGATTTGTTGCGCACCATGTAATCGCCTGGTGGCGTGCGATGTCCGGCGACGCCGGTGGAGACAAGATGCGTCTTCACGATACGGCCGTCCTCGAAGCGGTACATCTCCTGGTTCGCGAGGCTGACGATAATCTCTTTCTGGGGAGCCGCCGGCCTGGGCTTGACGACCGGCCTGTGCGTAAGGGCAACGGCATAGCTGCGTCGCAGGCCGTCATTTATAGCGAGGGCATATTTGATTATCGGATTGTTGGCAAGGTTGCTCGTCGCGGGATGGATCGCCGCATCAGGGGCGGCGAAACCGGCATCCGTGGAACTCTCAATTGGCTGGGGAGTTCCAAGAGCGAAAATCAGTAATCCTATAAGTACTCCGATTCTAATCATTTCATTCCGACCCCGGTCTTTTTCAATATTATCGGGCGCGCGCCGCCCTATCATTTTTATCGGCATTAATCGCATTTACATTTCCCATGTCATCACAAGGCGCGCCATCAGGGAAGGGCGGTTATAACAGGATTTGAGATTTTTTTCAAGGAATATTTTTTGAGAATTTTCCGTCGCACGATTAAACCAAGCGATACGGACTCAAGCTGAGTGAATCGGTGTGAAACGCAAAGGGACTTTATATAAGCGGGGGACGGGTAACCGTCCCCGCCTGTTTGACTACTTCATACCCAGGATATACTCGACGACGAGCCGTACTCCCGAGCCGGTGCCACCCTTTGGGCAATGCCATTTATCGCAATTCGCCAGCGCCGGGCCGGCGATGTCGAGGTGGGCATATTTTTTCACATCGGTGAAGCGTCGCAGGAACAGCGCGGCGGTAATCGCGCCACCCCATCGACCGCCGATATTCTTCTGGTCGGCGACATCGCTCTTCAACAATTCGTTGTAATCCTCGAACATGGGCATGGGCCACGCGGGTTCGCCCGAGGCTTCACCGAGTTCGGTAAGCTCGCAAGCGAGGTCTTCGTCGTCCGAGAATATCCCGATGATATCCTGTCCCAGCGCGACCACGCATGCGCCGGTCAATGTCGCGAGGTCGAAGAGGACATCGGGCTTGTATTTTTTAGTGGCATATTCAAGCGCGTCGGAAAGCACCAGGCGTCCCTCGGCATCGGTCGAGTGAACCTCGATGGTTCTGCCGGACATCGTGCTGATGACATCCCCGGGCTTGAGCGCGTTGCCGCCGGGCATGTTCTCCGTGCAAGGGCAGAGCCCGATGACGCGAACTTTCGGTTTCAGCGACGCGACCGCCTGCATGATTCCAATCGCCGCCGCCGCGCCTCCCATGTCGCCCTTCATCTCCCACATGCCGTCCCACGGTTTGATGGAGATTCCGCCCGAATCGAATGTCAGGCCCTTGCCGACGACACATACCGTCTTCATCTTCGCGGGCGCGGGTTTCGGGGTGTACTCCATGATGATGAACCTCGGCGGCTTCGCGCTTCCCGCATTCACCCCGAGGAAGGCTCCCATCTTGAGTTTCTCGATTTCCGCCTTACCGAGCACCGTGCATTTCAGCCCGGTCTTCCGGCACATTTTGCGGGCTTCATTCGCCAGCCCGTCAGGTGACATCAGGTTCGCGGGTGCGTTGGTGAGGTCGCGCGCAAGCGATATCCCGTCGGCTTCAAAACGCCAGTTCTTCACCAGCGGTGACGCGGCGTTGAACAATTTCTTATCCGCGATATTTACGGTGAGCCTCTTGAACGGCTTCGATGTTTTTTTCTCGGAGCGGTAGCCGGTGAATTCATAAGTCTTCAGGAGAAACGCGTCGCACGCGCCGCGCAGGTAGCGCATCGCTTCACCGGAATCCTTCGGGCCGTCGAAGAGCAGCGTCGCGGACTGCACATCGTGCTTCACCAGTTCCTTCACGCCGCCGGATATATGCTTGCGAAGGTAATGCACCTTGAGTTTTTTCTCGTCGCCGAGGCCGAGGATATAGATGTCGAATTTCGCTCCGCCGGGCGCATAGAGGGTCGTGACCGTACCGGCCTTGCCGCTTATGGAACCAGCTTTCATTCCTTTCGATATCGCTCCCTTGAGCAGCTTGTCGAGTTCCGCCGCCTGTCCCTTCAATCCGCCCTTCTCGAAAACGCCAACCGCTATAACGTCATCCTTTATTCCTTTCACCGCAATATTGGTAAGTTTCAAATCCATAAAACACCTCTCGAAGATACTCGAAATAACACGCACTGATTATAGCATACGGGAGTTGTCGATTGTTTAACATCCGGGTGCAACTATTCAGCATTATGGGATATCATATTGACGGATGACGAATCGCATCCGGGGAGTGCTCTATGTTAGTACCTGTCATCATAATTGGAGCCATCGTATTATTCATCGGCGTGTTCATGGTCGTGATCAACTACAACCGCGCGCAGCGACGCAGGCTCGAAGCGTTGGCAGCGAATCTCGGGCTGGAAATTCGCCAGGGAAGCTGGGCCGAACAGCCGAAACTGGTGGGGAAATATGAGGGCCGTCCGCTCGAGATAAAGAACATCTACCATTCCACCGGCAAGAGCGGATATTTCACATATCGAGCCACACTCACGTCGAAGAGCGCGATGAAACGCGTCAACGGGATAAGCATCTCCCACCAGGGGGGAAGTCCCGGCCTGTTCACGAAAATAGGGCGGGTGTTTACACCGAGTACAATCACACTCGATAACCCGGAATTTGATTCGAGAGTTATCCTGAAAGCGTATGACGGCATCGTGGCGAGGGAATTCATCGATGTCGAATTGCAGCAGGATGTGCTGAACATGGGAAGGGGTACGACCGCCATCAAGGACGGGACAATCTTCTTCGAGGCGTACGGGCAGGCGCAGGACAAGCCCGACCAGGTCGCCGAGGTGTTGCGATATCTCTACAAGATCGAAGAGAAGCTCCTTCGCCTGAGTCCCGAGCTGTCGATGGCTTTCGCGGATCCCGCATATACTGGTTCCTATAGCGCGGACAAGCCTCGCCCGAGACTCGATTCCGAAATTTCGGCGAAGGATGTCGAGATGGAATTTCTCGATGACGGGAAGGAGTATTATACGGGGGAATGAGCCCGCCTCAATCTACCTCGCGCCCACGCGCCTCCCGAGGCACCAGATGAACAGGCCGATGAGGAATACCCCGAGGAATGCTTCGAGCATCGCGAGAAAATGGCTCAGCGCGCCGACGGGGTAGTAGTCGCCGTAGCCGACGGTGGTGAATGTTATCATCGAGTAATACATGAACCGCCCGGCATTCATCACCGTATCACTCAGCGTCGAGCCGGATGTGTAGTTGATGACATCGCGTGATGCGAAACCGTCGGAGCCCGGGTTGTCTATCATCGCGTTGACGCCGCTTATCGGATATAGAAGCGCAAAAATCACAATCAGCCCGACATACCAGTATGCAAGCCTCAGCGGATTTTCGCCGTACTGGCACAGGGAGTTGAATACGGAGTAGCCGATCCATTTCCAGAGGTTGCTCCACAGGAGTCTCCACCTGCTCACCGGGCGGTTGTGGTTGAACGTTGCCCGCGCCTTGTCATCCAACTCCCCGTTGTTCTCGGCGAGTATCAGGGCGTAGGCCATTTTCCGCTCGCATTCCTTTTCGCGTATGGATGCCCACGACGCGTCGTCGTAATAACCGATATCCTGCCAGTTGGTCTTCAGATTCAGATATGTATCCCCGGCGCGATAAACGACCGTCGCGAGCGGCGCGAATTTAAGTGCGGATTCATCCCTGGCTCCGAGCAACTCGAGATAGCTGTCATCGTCGGATGTCTCAAGCTCATACAGTTTCGTCGGGCGCCCGGATTCATGGCCCCGCTTCTTCATCAGGCCCCACTCATATGCCTTCTCGCGGACCATGGTATCGCCGAGTATGGCGCTTCGAAAATATACTTTCTGGAGCTTGCACCCGTTGAGATCGACATCGACCGCGTCCTCGCAATGAGTCAGGTTGAGGTTCGCCAATTGTAGATCGGAGCATTTCGCTTTTCTGAGGGAGACGGGATTGAATTTCGTGTTTCCGTCGATCTCGATCTCGCTTATATCCGCACTGACGAGCACCGCGTTCACAAGGTTCGCGCCTTGAAGATGCGCCTTGCGAAGCGATGCGTTTGTCAGGTCGATCTCCGTCATATCGGCGGCGGCCAGGTCGGCTTCAATCAGCGACGCATTGGCGAATTTCCCGCGGGCGAGCATCGTGCCCGAAAGCTTCGCCCGCATCAAAAGCGCGTACGTCATGTCGGCGTCCATGAGGTCTACATTGCGAAGGTCGGCTTCTATCAGATCGGCGCCGCTCATATCGGTGGAACGCAGCGATGCGCCGAACAGGTTCGCGCGGGTGAGCGTAGCGCCATGAAGATGCGCCATCATCAGGAGGGAGCCCGACAGGTCGGCTTCGGTGAGATTCGCGCCATGCATCGCGGCCTGTATCAGCTCAACTTCGGAAAGGGATGCATCGGCGAGGAACGCGTTGGCGAGATAGCCGTTGGATAGATGCAGATGCCTGTCCACGCCTCTGCCGGCATCGGGCCGCTGCTCGCGCCATTGTTCGATTTTCTGGTTGAATATGCCGACGTCCCACTTCAGGAGCCTGAGCCAGTCGGTCTTGGTGTATTCCTCGATATCGAGTTCGGGCATATCGCGTTCGCCGGGGAATTTCACGCCGTGGGGGTTGATCGCGTAGGGCTCGTATTCGATGTCGTCATCCCGGAGGCGGTAGAGGGTGGCGGCGTCGTTGTCGAGCAGGAGCATCCATTGTTCGTCGGACAGCTCGGCGGGACGTCCGGGCACATGCTCCACCGCGAGTCCGCGGAGGTGCATGATTTCCGGATCCTCGTTGGGATCGTAGCCGCTGTTCCAGATTGAGCCCTCGTTTCGTTCCATCAAAGTTGCCCGTTATTCAGCCATAGAAAAATCAACTGCCCCTCGGGGCAGCTTTTTCATCACATGATTAATATCGAAAGAAATCCTCTCCGAGTGCCACAGCATAATAGCTATAACAGAATAGTGATAACAGAATAGCTGTAATAGAATATCTGTTCCGGGTGGCACGGTCTGCGCGAGCCCCGCGAGCGCTGACCGTGGCTTAACCGTGGCTTAACCGTGGCTTGAACAGCATCCTGAGCCCCGCGAGCGCTGACCGTGGCTTTCGCCGTAACACTAACCACTGCCAGCGCTCGTAAAACTCGCGCAGACAGTGCCACCCATCTTTCGTTTTGCGAAATGTCTGATAGGTGTTTTGAGTAGAGGTGAAAAGCATAATGGAAGAACATGCGGGTACCGCATACTTCAGTATGCG
>CAZSPL010000151.1:0-9812 GCA_964608735.1 uncultured Planctomycetota bacterium
AATTGGGAGTTCTGGAGCCCTTGCGCTCAGCTTGATTACATTGGAGAGCACAGGATAATGGACGACCGACGCGTATGCTCGCACAAACATGTGCGCACATTCGACAATTTCCTCCGCCCGCTGATTCACAGGCCGAACGTGGTGTTCGCGCCGCATGTCAAGGCCGGTATGCGTGTAATGGATACCGGTTGCGGCGCGGGGTTCGCATCGGTCGCGATGGCGAGGCTCGTGGGCGATACGGGGGAAGTCGTCGCGGTGGATTTGCAACAGGAGATGCTCGATATAGTCAAGCGCCGCGCGGATAAAGCCGGGCTGGCGCATATCATCAAGCTTCATCGGTGCGAAGCCGATTCACTCAACGTCGACGGAGAGTACGATTTCGCGAATGCATTCTGGATGGTCCACGAAACGCCCGACCCGCGCGGATTCCTCGAACAAGTCTTCGCCGTCCTAAAACCTGGCGGAAAGCTTCTCATCGCCGAACCGAAGATGCATGTTTCGAAAGGGGATTACGAGCAACTGATTGAGGATGCGAAATCCATCGGCTTCGCGGTCTTCAGCGAACCGCGGGTTCTTTTCAGCCATGCGGTTGTGTTGGAGAAGCCGGCTTCCAATTGAATTATTCCTCATATCATTACGCACTAGTGTTACAAGCACGCGAATAGCGATGGTGGCACGGGCACGCGAGTCTGCGAGCCTGCCCGTGTCTTTGCTCTATCCATCAACCAAACTCGTGTGGCACGGACAAGCGGCTGCCAATCCTTATCACTCTCCCAACACGTTTGAAGCTTGCCCGTGTCTTATCCCCGGGTTCCGTCCGGTGTCCCCTCCCTGACGGTCGGGGCTCGGGTTTACCTTCATGGGGTACCGTAGGCTTTAACCTGCGGAGTTCGCCGGAGCGCACACCGAAGTGTGCGGTACCCGGGTGTATGTAATTAGATTACACCTTACTCCTCCACCACCACCTTCAACTTCTTGGCGGTTTCGACGGTGGATTCCGCTTCCTTCGGAAGCGGGGCGATGCCATCGAAGCCGGTCTTCGCGACCCACTTGACGAGCATCTCGCGCATTTCGTGGGGGTCCTGTCGCGCCATTTTTTTAATTGAATCGATGCCGGCGTCGTAATAAAGCCGGGCGCGTATGTTTTTCACACCGGGAATTCTCGCGAGGTCGGACAACTTCACGAATTCGAGAATTGCCTTTTCTGGCAAGCCGGTTTTTTTTGCGAGCGCTTTTCTGTCCTTTTTCTTCGCCCCGGCTTTTAGCATGTCCTCGACATTCCTTATGCCTTCCTCCGCAAGTCTCGCGGCATGTTTCTGCGAAATGCCGCGGAAATCCTTCAGCGGAAATACCTTGCGGGTTTTCTTAACCTTGCCTTCTCGAAACTCCCCCGCGGCTTTGGCCATCGTCTTGTTACCCGTGAATTTGTAGTAAAAGCGGATCCCCCACAAATAAAGCTTTACGGGCGGCTTCGAAGGCCGTCCATCCCACTGAGTGAACGCAACGAGGTCGGCGGGTTTTGCATCATCGAGGCTCTTGATCTTCCTTTGTTTCTTCAGGAATGCTTCGAATTCTTTTGCGTATGCGACACATCTTCGCTGTACGCTTTCCGAGCGCCCATCCTTTTTCAGAAATTGGGCGAGTCCCTTCTCATCCATTTTTTACTGCCTCCCGGCGTTTCATCTCCTCGAGCACGCGTTCGTGGTAATAAGTAAGGGCGATTATCTCGCCGAGGTTGTATTTCAATGTCGAGCATTCGCCGTGATCCTGCTTCTCGAGCCGAATCCCACTGTACGGGCATCCGCCCATGCAGTTCGGAAGCACCGGGCATTCGACGCATTGCGATTTCTCGAACGGATCCCACGCCAGCCATTTGAAGCGGTTACGTGTCATCTCCGCCTCGGTGATCTGCGGTTTGATGAGATGCCCGATGGCTTCCTCCGGATATGAGACATCATTCCAGCATTTCACCATCATCCCGTCGGGGCAGATGGTTTTACCCGCCATCGAATCCGCTCCGCAATAAGCGCCCTTGAGCATCGGGTACAGCGGCAATCCCCATCCGCGTTCCATTTTTTTCATGGCGAGCCGGGATTCCCACTTGGAGAAATCCTCAACACCGAAGCAGACCCCGGAAACATCCACGCACGCCTCGGTAACCGGCACTATGCGGGCGAAATAGATATCCGCTTTTCCCCTCACTCCCGCGGCTTCAAGCTCATCGAGCAGCTCATCGGCTGTATCCACATTATCCTTATCCATGTTGACCCTGATGCTTACCTTCAAATGCCCGGCCGCCCCGAGGATGTTCTCGACTATCCTGTCAAACGTCGGGCCTTTGCCGGGGAGCACGCGTTTCTCGTCATGGATACGCTTCGGGCCGTCCAGGGTTATCTGGACGTTCCTGCATCCTATTTTCGAAAGGTGTTTGGCGACCTGGGGTGTCAGCAGGTATCCGTTTGAAATGAATGAGTGGCTGAAGGAGCTCTTATTCTTCTTCGCGACCTTCTGCATTTTCTTGAAGATATCATTCAGGAGGTCTAAGTGCATCAACGGTTCGCCGCCGAACCAGTTGATGGATATCGGCTTGCCGCCTTTCGATTCATTCTCCGCGAGATCGAGCAGGGCCGCGACGACATCGTCGCTGATAGGCCCCTTCGCGCGTTCCTGGTAGCAATAGGGACAGCGAAGATTGCAGTCCCTCGTAAGAAGCACCGTGTATCCCGCGCCCCTGACGTTAAACCTTTCCTGCCGGTTGCGCACTTTCAGCACGCCGAGCTCATCGATAATCTCGGGGATAAGGAATCCGCCCATTAAAAGCGTATTCCTCACCTTCGAATCGTCGGCGGAATAATCGCCGTTGGGCGATGACATGATCCTGTGGATAACCTCCCCCTTGTCGGCGGGGAATTCGACGGCGAGGGTCGAGATGCCGTTGTAGCCGAGAAGTATGCCGCTGTCCTTGAGCGTGACGAAGGAATTGTATCTCGAAGATTTAAGGTTTAACGGTTTCTGTGTCATTCTCTCATCCACGATGTAAATCACGGGGAGTCAAGCCCAAAGCAAACGGATGGAGGAGACTCCATCCAGCTAAAAGCGAAATTATGAAACACCGTAATTGTAATTCAGCGAAGCATCAGCCATGGCATTATATTGCATGCCGCTCTATTGTGCCGCTATCTCCCCTGACATGCCTTCGTAAGCGGCATCCACAAATTGCTGCAATCCCATGTTCAGCGATTCATCGGAGAAGATGACATTCCTGATTTCCCGCTGCAGCTTATCGACGTCGGAAGTTTGAAGGATATCCTTCAACTCGGAAGCGAATTTATCGGCCGGGCGGCTGACTATTTCATACAAATCCAAAGCGCTCTTCGGGCTGCAGTACGTTCCCGAGCAATACACGCCGCACTTGTCGCAATGACTGGGGCATTCCAGCACGAGGGCGCATTCGGTGCCAAGGTCCAGAGGTCCCGGAGCTGAAGCGGAGATGCTGTAGATGTCCAGCAGGAGCTTATTGCCGTCCTGCCGTGCGTTCACAAACATTGAGCAGTTGCTCATCTCTTCAGGACCCGGGCCATGCGGGCCGACCTTGGCATAGAAGAAACAGCCGACATCACTCCCCGCCTCGCCGAGTCCCCATTTGATGAGCGGGACATAACCGTCCTTGAATGCCGACTCCGCGAGTTTCCCGAAGAACCTGCCGGTCATCATATCCCTTATATTCTCGAGGTTTTTCGTTGAAAGCTTCGCGGTCAGCACATCGTCACTCAGCATTTTGCCTTTTATCATGGGGCTGCGCGAGATCTTCATCGTGCGGGTTCTGCGAAGTCCCGGGGTACTCCGCACCTCAAGCTTCTCTTCCGCATAAAGCGGGAGCGCGGGAAGAAGTGAGAGAATGCCTATCTTGCCGAGAAAACCGAGGAACCTGCCCCTGCCCATACTTTTGCGTGTTTTATCAATTCCCGAATTCATCCTGATCCTCCTGCTCTTGTTTGCTGAATATTAAAAACTCGCGATATTTTCATTCATACCCTCGAACGCGGATGTCACGAACTGCTGCAATCCGAGGTTGAGAACCTCATCGGAAAATATCACGGCGCGCAGCTCTTTTTGAATGACGCCGACATCGGATGAGCCGATTATCTTGGCCAGTTCCGAGGCGAACTTGTCGGCGGGATAACTCACGATCTCATACAGGTTGATCGACGCCTGTGGATTGCAGAACGTGCCGGTGCAGTAGGTACCGGTGCACTTGTCGCCGCAGTAGGCCGAGCATTGCGCGGGGCAGAGGTGTTTCTCCGGGCAGTCTTCCCCAAGGCCGCCGGGAGGAGTGAAGGCGGCGGATGTCGAATAGATATCCACGATCAGCTTGTCGGAGGGGCCTCGCAGGATAACCTTGGTGAAGCAATTGTTCACTGCCGCGGGGGCTTCATCACCGGGGCCTGTGTCGACGTAAAGGAAACAACCGGAATCGCTTCCCGCAGTGCCGAGGTCCCAGTTGATAAGCGGCATGTTTCCCTGCGCGAAATTTTCTTCCGCGGCCTTCCCGAAGAATCTCCCGGTGACGAGATCGCGAAGCTCCTCCAGGTTTTTAGTGGCGAGCTTGGCGGTGAGAGCGTCCTGGCTGAGCATCTTGCCCTTTATCATGGGGCTTTTGATCTTGAGCGCGCGGCTCATCTTCGGGTCGGCTTCTCGAATCTTTAGTTCGCCTTCCGCCGCCTGCGCCGATGCCCAGGGAAGCATTGAAAGCAGCCCGGCCTTGCCGAGGAGACCGAGGAACTTGCCCCTTGTAATACCTTTGCCGTTAAATAAATTTTTAATCAGCATGAGCGCATCTTCCTTTCCACACACAGGATTTCACGTAGCTGGAACAAGTATATTCCATGCCGGTCAGTGAAACAATTTATGCCCGCCGTGTCCGCCGTGTCATGGGAAAAAAGTAGGGACAGTCACGAATGGTGCATTTTTAAGGCGTCGTTTCGTTTCCGGCACGTAAATATTTACTTGTAGCCCAGGGTTGGAGCCATCCACAGCACTTGCTTAATACATGATTTTCCCAAGCTGGAGCTTTCTTGCTACCCGCCAGATAAATGGGCTCCTACCCCGGGCGACTACCAATCAATGCGGTATTCGCTTAAAAAAGCGCCATTCGTGACTGTCCCTGCTTTTTTACCTACTTCTCATCGTTGATTTTCGAGAGGGCGTTTTCGGCAGCGCGCGCCACATCATCATCAGCACTATATCGCAGTGCTTTTATCGCATCCACCGTCGATTCGTCGAGCCGCTCCATCACCGGCACGGCATTGAGCAAATCCACAAGGTTGACCTTGTTGCCTTCGGTGAGAAGCATGTTCAGCTCATCAGAAAAACCTTCCACATCCCTGAGTTTTTCGCCCATGAGGCTGAGGCCCATTTTTATCGCGGTGGCGTCCTGCTCATGCCGGAGAAAATCGAACAGCACATCGAGCCGGTTCCAGCTTACACCGTATCCGCTTATCGTCTTGATGGCTGAAAGCCGCACATTGAGATGCTCGTCGCCGAGCATCTGGACAACCGCATGCCCGGTTTCCGAATCCGGGTTCTTGACCGATGCAAGGCTCGACACCGCGAGCATCCTGGTCTTGAACTCGGGCGACTTTAAAAGTGAAAGCACCGCCGCGCGGATTTCCGCGTTATCGTTCACCAGGCCGCCTGTTGCCGGAAGCGCGGCCTGCTGGATTTCGGCATCATCGCCCGTGAGCGCTTCGCGCATGATTTCAATCGCCCACTCCGTGCCGCTCCCGCGCACATACGTGGATGCGATCTTAACCGCTTCGAGCCGCTTCTCCTTATCTTCGGAGCGGAAATATTCCACGGCTTTGCGTTTGGCTTCATGCCCCGCGATCCTCGTGCATCCGCACATCGATGCGAGCATCGCGAGTAATATAAAAGATATCAGCATTTTTTTCATGGGCTGACTCCACCTCCCCGGGCGGAATACATCCACAAATCCGCACCGCGCTATACGAGTATGCAATCATTATAATTTCTTTAGAAACGCCGCCCTCTGGAACAGTGATACCGCAAAGCTCACATCAAGCGCGAGTGGAACGCATTCACTCGACGGATGAATTCCCCGCTCCTGCCTTTACATATCGACGATTGTTGAGGGAAAATAATAACCCCGTCTCATTAGAAGGCGGGGTATATTCTGCAATCTCAGTAAAACAAACCTCTTTGCAGTCTACATCCGTTTACTTGGCCGGTTTCTTCGGCTTGGGCTTCGCTGCCTTTTTCTTCGCTGCCATTTTATTCACCTGCTTACAAAATGCATTCCTGTAAGAAAATCTTACAGTCGACCCGAGATTTGTTATGAGAATATTAAACACGAACTCCAACCGGAACGCAAGTTTTTTCTCGTTAAATTTGAAATTATTTTTGCTAGTCGCTCTCCCAACCGGAAGGGGTTTTTTATAAGTCGCTTGCATTAAATTTTAAGGTGCTGGCATTACGCGAGTGGCAAAAAATGCCATGCTCAAGACATAGATGCCTTAAAATATCAATTTTTAAGCCATTTGCAGACATTCGACAAGTATCCCCGGGAATATGAAAATTGTATGGGTATCTGTAATACCGATATTTTCGCCCATAGCGCGACACCGACTGCTATAATGAACCGCGTTATCGCACATTGAAATCGTTCAAGGAGGAAAATCTAATGAAAATCCACGACTCGCAAGGCAGTCATTCCACGGGACTGATGCTGCTTCTATGCTGCATTGCATGCATCGCGCTCGTCGTTTCGCTCGCGATGCCGCGTGAATCGCGCGGTGCGGGCGGAATCGCGCTCAAGGAAGCGGAAGAGGGATTGTCGGCGGGTGAATTGAAAGCGATGAGAGAAATGATACCGACACTTATCACCGCGGAAATCGTTTCACTCAATGTCACCGTGATGGATGATGCGTATGTCGGCGAGGCATACATCCAGCCCTTCAACCACGAGGACCTTGGATCATACGCCGTAATCGCGATCATCCCGTCGAACCGCGTGCAGCGCATGTTCGAGCTCGCGATGGCGATGGGCGAGAGAATCGAGTGCTACGGATACACGGTGCCTGCGCCCGCCGGGAGCAAATACCCGGGGGCGCCTTACTACAAGATCGTCACCGCCAAAGTGCAGGACTACGGGATTGGGCTGAAAGTGGCTGTCCCGGAAGCACAGTAGCGCGAGGTGTTCGAATGCCCCGCGAAGAGCGGGCTTTCGTAAGAAAACATCAGGGCGATTGATTCATGCATTCCGGGAAGTTGATATGATAACCAGAATCTCTATCGCATTTTTTTTATCCCTTATCGTCTTCACTATCAGATGTTCGGATGTTAGCCGCGATACGGCACCCGCATTGCCGGAAACTTCCACCGGTCTTCGCGATGCCGCGTCGGGCAAGAGCTACATGCCGCCGAATCCCGATCCCACCTGGTGGCACGCGGAGCTGATACTCGTATGCGTGCGCCTCGGCCAGCCGGACGTGCTGATGCAGTCGGAGCAATATTATTACTTCAAGCATTCGAACGGGTCAGTCGAGTCGGGGCATTCCGAGGGGACGGACAGCGGTTCGCGGCAAGCGCGCGATGTCCTCGCCCTCGATTTCCCGGGGTATGATTTTGAGTAGGCTGTAATGGGGACAGGCACCGTGCCTGTCCCCATTATAATCAATGAAACCGGAGGTTACCTGTGAAATCAATTCGCGCGAAGGAAATCATCATCCTGTCGATCGGGCTTATCATCGGCATTATGCTCGGGTGCGGCGTCGCGCCGTCCACCACGAAGGCGGAGCAGCAGGAAGCGGCCGTATCCGCGCCGCCGCCCGCTCCCGCCAAAGCCCCGATCTACGAATACGCTTACGCCCACGGCATACTGGAGACCGAGGGGGATGCCATCACCTTGACCATCCCCGAACTCGAAAAGATGGACAGCGACTGGGGCGAGATTGAAGTCTACAAGCGCATCGAATTCCCGCTCGCATTCGAAGGGGGCTATGGCGGCACCGAGATGTACGCCATCAACCAGATCGGTGAAATGGGATGGGAACTGGTGTGCAAGTATTATGTGACAGACGGCTATGAGAAGGGCCACCATTACTGGTTCAGGAGGGAGAAGAAATAGCCTCCCGGGCGGGGGACGATATTCTTCACACGACAAACCGATTGTCGCGGGACAGCCGGAACCGTTCAGCCCCGGCGCGCGTATGCCATTACCTGGTGCTAACCACCTTTTCCGGGTCTCCCTTCCAACTCCCCTAAATAAGGTGGATAAACGGTTACTGTGGTTACCTGGTAGAATTCACGCCCAGGACTCGCTAATTCGGGAATATTGGGGATCTTCGTGCCGTCGAAATATAGTTCAAGGTTATTCTCGAAGCAGTAGTCAAAGAGCTCCTCATACCTGCTTCCCGGTTCGTAGATGACGTACCTGAAATTATAGCTCTCAATTTCATCGTGGTACGCGGCAAACATCATTGAATAGCTCCAGGTCTTTCCGTTCATTGTGCAGCATCCCCTCTCCCAGGCTTTCCCCATGAACAGAACTGGTATGATTTGCGCCTTTTCAAAGTCGCCCGCTTTTGGAACGACACTTGGTTTCCCGGAGTCATCTTTCACCCTCAATGACTCCCCCTGTGACGCGTACGGTTTCATTATCAAAGTCGCAATCAGCACTCCCGCCACTATTCCCATTACGATGTACCTGCCGGCGAGGGCAAGGCTTGACTTCTTTCTCATTGCATCAGCCTCCTATTCTAATTACCTGCTATTTTACAGCAGCACGCCGCAATCCGTAAGGTGCCAGCTCTCAATACTGGTGACATATCCCGCATCCCCGCCAATAATGGAACCGTGAAGTGAACACCTCGTGTCCCCCACCGGGTGAAAACCGGAACCGGTGATGTATAATAATCTTAATCCTGCAGTTTTACCGGCAATGATTGGAGGCCGACGATGCATCGAACAGCCATTTTGCTCTTTGCCCTCTTGATGATTCTGA
Organism: uncultured Planctomycetota bacterium; assembly: GCA_964608735.1. GTDB lineage: Bacteria > JAJVIF01 > JAJVIF01 > JAPKYR01 > CAZSPL01 > CAZSPL01. Next base: position 9,023 of record CAZSPL010000151.1, read on the forward strand.
TCGTCTCGACGAGCGGCGCGGCGGGAACCGCCTGCGACCCGAACGACGGCAACAACAGCGAGGCCGGCGCAAGCCCGATAGGGCTCACATCGGTCGTGAGCGATGTCGTCTGCCCCGACGACCCCTTCGACTACTACATGCTTGTCATCCCCGACGAGACTATCGTCTCCGGCGATGTCCTGTTCACATCCCCCCAGGCATCCACCGTTATCCGCGTCACGAAGAGCGCGACCGGGGAGAAGATAGTCGACGACGCTGCCACCACCGAGAACATCAACCAGCACACGTTCAACGTCCCGGCGGGAATGCTGACCTCCGGCACCTACTACATCAGGATCTTCTTCTGGTCCGCGGCCGCATACGACCATGAATACACCCTGACCATGAACCTCGCCGAAGAGTTTCCCCAAAGCGGGGAAAAGCCGGGCGGGTTCGGAAGAGCGCCCATGGTCGAGATACAGAAATCCATACCTTCGTTGCTGGCGATATCGGCCTCCCCATGGCCGTCGTACAACGGCAACGCGGACAACGCACGGCGCGCCAAGATCCCCGGCCCGGGCTCGAACCTGATCGAGCGTAAATCGATAGACCTCTTCGGCAGCATCCTTACCTGGAAGGAGCACCATCCTTCGAGCCATCCGTTCGGCAACGGTTGGGATGAAACGCACGTCCTCAAGCCGTCCGACCGCGATACGAAATGCTTCGGCCTCCTCGTAGCTCCAGGCAATGTGCTCCGCTTCCGGATCAATGTCGAACCCATGAAAATGCGCACATACGCGTTCGACCTCGA
>CAZSPL010000152.1:0-9793 GCA_964608735.1 uncultured Planctomycetota bacterium
TCTAATCTCATCGACCTGAGAATTCAGGGATACGATATTCTGGCCTCCATGAATATTTATCGTAGTGCCGCTACGCGCCTCATTAATCCTTGCAGTGGCTATAGATAACAAGTCTTCAAAGGAGCTATTGACTGTCCCATTCTCCACTTTATTAGGGCTAAGTTTCTTGTTTTCTTGCGGTGGTTTAGCATCCGTTGTCTTCTTCGGTTTCGCTGAAGAAGGAACAATGCCGTTTACGCCATTGATATCATTGCTCGTATCCATCTGAATCTACCTAAACAGAATTAATAGCCGAGCTATCCCTGCCTATATTACATATCGAACAATTAGCCTAATGCTTGAGTTTAATAATAAAGAATGTCAGTAAAGGATAATTTACTGGGCGCCGTTAACAGCAATGTTTCTGGTCCCGTTTGCCCCGAGACGAGCATGTGAACCTGCCTTGTAGCGACAAAGATGTACCGATACATTAAAAAATCCCAGCATCGGAATGCCGGGTTACAAAAGACGAGGGAATTTCCGTACTACTCCTTGATCCCCACGAAGTAGACATTGCCGGGCGAGCCGTCGTAATCGGTGAAGCCGATGTAGACCCAGTCCTCGTAGCCGCGGACGGCGTGGGGGAATGAGCCCTCCATCGTCGTGTTGACCTGCACCGGCGACGAAGTGTGGTTCCACGTCGTGCCGTCATAGGTGATGTAATAAACCGTGCGGTCGTTGTTCGATTTCTGGTAGACGATGTAGCACAGGCCGTTGGAATCCGCGACCGCGCTCGTATAGCGGTATTCATAGTCGAGGTTGGCGTTGGCATACGCGCTCGGCACCGTGCTCACCATGTCGGGGATGGGGTCGAACAGGGCGTTGTATGTCCCGCCGGCGGGGCCGTCGAGGAATGTCATGGTATATGTCCCGCTGTCGTTGCCGTACGCCCCGGTGCCGCCGATTTGGTATTCGCTCACCCAGTAAAGGTGGTCGTATTCATCGATGTACAGGCCGTTGGTAAAATTGTCCCAGTACATGTTGCTTCCGCCGTGGTGATAGGTGTATTCCCAGTCCCAGCGGTCGAGGGATTCATCGTACTTGAGGATGTAGCTGCCATAGTTCGCGTAGCTTGTGCCCGGTTCGTTGTAGTATCCGCTGTTGGAGAGGTAGCAGTTTCCGAGTGAATCACCGGCGATGCCGGGTGTGTACCACTGGTACGGGTATGTGAGGGAGCCGCCGTTGATGTGGGTGCCGTTGATGACATTCTCCGGCGCGGAAGCGAAATCGGACCAGTCATGGGCGAGGAAATACTCAAGCTGGTGGGGGTAGCGGTATTTCACGGCTATCATCATATCGTCGTCGGCGAGTACGCAAATCTGGGCGCCGCTTATGGAGTAGTTGCTCGGGTCGCTCGCGTGGTCCCACGGGGTCTGGATTTCGAGCACGGAGCCGAGGGAGTTGATGTCCATGCGGGCGATCTTAAAGCGGATCGGGCTTGCCACGCCGTATGTCTGTTCCACCCACGCGCAATAGACATAGGGCTCATCGATGCCGCAGTCCATATCGATGGTCGAAGTGACAATTGCGGCGCTCGGGCCTGGGGTCGCGACCGAGCCGAGATTGGTCCACGTCTGGCCGCAGTCTTCGGAATACGACCAGTAAAGATTCGTGCCGTCATCGGTGTATGCCATGTGAATCACATTGTTTGCATCGACGGTAACCGCCGCCTTTATCCCGAGGTTAACGGGGTCGACGAGTACGGGGGACGTCGGGGGATTGCAATCGCCGGGGCTTTCATCGGATACGGCAACGGTCTGGGTGAAGTATGCGCAGACAGTTTCGCCCGGCAGCAGACCACCATAGCCGGATGCATCACTCTCGATGGAGATTAAAAGCTCGATGCTTCCTTCGGCGGGAGTGGCATCGGCTATGTCGATTTCATACGTGGAGAATCCGTCGCCGCCGCCGGTCGGAATATTGCTCGACTGGATGTCGAAATTCCCCGGCGATTCAACAACGAAATTATTCATCCCGGCGTTGAACCAGTCATAGACATCGATTGAGAGGCCGAGGTCGCCGCCGCTGGTGTCGCCATCGTTATAGAGCGTATTCTTCGTCTCGGTGACGGCTATTCGATAAGGCTCCGGACGATTCGCGTTTTCGGTGAAATCATCGGGAGCGGTCCACGGCGGGTCGCCCTGTGGGTATTCCCAGTTTGCATCGACGGCGTAATTGAACACGAGCCCTTCATCGCCAAGCTCGATGGTGAAATGCCTGACGTTTTTCTGGCCGGGAGTGAACACGCCGCGGCCGTCGAGAGTGATGAGGTCGAGTGGGTCGTCGGCTTCGAGGTCATCGCAATAATATTTATAACCGTTGAGAGTGCAGTTGAAGTCCGCGACGGAATCGGGGGTTCCAAGCAGGCCGTCGACATATCCGAACGCCGTGCCGTTCTTGGGGAATTCCGCGGGATTCCACCACCGCGTGAAGCCGTCGGGATTCAAGAGGCGCGTATCACCTTCTCCCGCCATGCGCAGGTCGGGATTGTCGAATCCGGTCACCGTGCCGTTCGAGATGAGGATTCCGCACACATCGAAGCCGGTGAATTCAGTCAAGCCGAGGAATGGGTGTCTCAGTCCAATATCCGCTTCGATTATGTTCCCGTTGAATTGGAGCGTGTCGAGAGAGAGGTAGACGAGGACCGGCGGTTCGAGGAACGGCAGGACATTGATATGGAGCGCGCTGGTTCTCAGGGCGACCGCATCGAGCGTCCCTGCCGACGGGTCGGCGTTGAGCTGCCAGAGTCCCCAGAGTTGGTGCGTGCTTATGGCGGAGACCGCCTTCGCGGATTCACCGGGAGATATTGCATCATTGCCGGTGGAGCATCCGGCGAAGATTAATGCCGTGATTAACAGGATTGAGAAAATGATTGTTTTACACATCGGGCTTCCCTCCGAATTTTTATCGAATGTTACATTTCAGAGCCCCCTCATATTTCGATGATTTTTGGAGACGGAACAATAGGTTATGGATGGTTATGGGGAGATTCACGGCAAAGGATTGCCGGTTTACGCGCTGCCGGAAATGAGGGGTGCAGGCGCGTTTTGGCGTAACATTCGCGCCGGGAAAATCATCCATATCTGTAGTAGGTTTCTTCAGGGAGGAAATGATGTACAGGAACGCAGTTTTTTCCATTGTTGCATTGATAATCCTGCTGATAATCGGATGCTCCGGTTCAGGGAGTAACTTGCCCCTGATCCCCGGGGATGATGCCGCCGGCGCGGCGATTGACGGCGGCAGCCATATCTCATGGGGGCTGTATCAGTTCACGGCGGATCCGTCGGCCGGGACGCTCGATGTCGCACAGGTTCGCACTGGTTCGATACACCTGAACGCGCTGAAGTTCCTCGAACCGCCTCCAGGAGTTTTCCTTTCAGTTGAGAACATACATTTCGGCGGGAATGTGATTGATGTCGATGTAAGCTTGAGGCATCCGTTCCTCGGGCTGTCGGAATATACCGGCTTCGATGTGTGCGGGATTATAATAACGAACGGCTCCTACGGCGGATTCACCGACAGCGACATCGTCTATGCCGGGCCGGGCGATACTCGGCTTCTGAATCCGGACGGCTATTCGCGATGGTGGAATCCCGTCGAATTCCCGGAGAACAGCGTATCGCCGATATTCGGCTACATCGACGGGATGCTCGGCACGCCGGACGAGACCGCCGGTTTTAACAGCACTCTGAACGCATATAAATATTATTGCGACGATCTGGATGACCCGGACGACCCGATATCGGAAGTGACCCTCGAAAATAGGGGACTGTTCAGCGCGGGGCAGAAGAATACGCGGCATTACAAGATATCAATGGGCGGCGGGCTGGTGTTCAACTACGCAGTGGATGCATCGTGGAAATATCCCGTAGGGAGCCCGCCATGGGATATCCCTGATGATTTCGCGCCGAAGGCGAACCGCGTCGAGCCGTGGAATATAAGCATCACCGAAATCGACAATTCGATGTACTTCGAAGAAAGCACCGGCGGCGGTGGGATTGAATTGTCGATAGACGTCTACGACTGGCAGAACGCGGAGATGAATACGGTATACGTCGAGACATCGGGGGGAATCATCCCGCAATACGGCCCGGTCTATCCCACCGGCGGCGGCGATGGTTATTCAACATATGAGATCGATATTGCCGACACATACCCAGTCACGACCGGGGATATCGATATACTCGTGACGGTGGAAACGGAGGAGAGCGGATACCAGGGATTGCTTCCGGGGATGCCCGTCTGCGCATACATGGTTTACACGACATCCATTTCGGATGAGGGGCCGCAGGGTCCCATCGATGACAAAGGCTGTTACGGGACGGCAATCGCGATAGACGAGAACGATGTGATTCACTCGGCATATGCCGATACGGAAAACTTGTATTGGTCATACTCGACGAACAAGGGGAGTAACTGGACGAACCTCGACAGCATTTATCAGCCGTCGGACGATTTGAAGATCCACTACAACTCGCTGATGATGTCGGCCGGTCCCGATGACGGTTATGTCTACATATCGTGGTCGGAATCTGCCGGAAGCGGGACATATCACCGCGCGTTCATGGCGGGACGCATGCCCGCCGACCTGTCGGGGAATTTCGAAGCGATAACATGCTGGGAACATACCACCGGATACAGCACGAACCAGGGCTATGACAACACGCAGATAGTCGCGCTCAGCAACGGGGAGTTCATGATTTACTCTCTGTTCTACGCGGGTACCGCCGACTTCAACCCGAGGTATTACCGTTCGCTCGATTTTGCATCGCTCGAGGGATGCCCGGAGATAGACATCGCTCCGACAAACGGCTACCTGACATATATCTACACCCCGTACACACCGTCGCTCGCGGCGGACAGCAACGACGACGTATTCTATGCCAACTCCGGCAGATACGGGCATGGCAGCAACGTCACCGGGAGTTTCCTCCTGAGGAATACCGGCAATCACCTCGATAACGAATGGAGCTTCTTCACGAGCTATCATCACGACGGAAGCGGAATGTACTGGGACAACCGTTCGAACGGGATTTTTGTCGACGAATCCGACACAATCCACTGGATAAGCGAGTACCAGGTCGACGGCAGCGGGCCGTACGGCAACGACGCAGGGACATATTCGCTGGTCTATGGCGAAGGTCCGTCGACGGGCGACATGATCCTCACCGACCCGATTCCCGACATGCAGCGCACGGTACCGGCTTCATACGAAAACGCGTGCCTTGACTACGAATGGGTATGCACCAATGTCGTCGAGGACGGCAACGGGCTGACGTATGTCGTGTTCCAGGACTGCAGCAACCGGAGGGATGCATATTACATCACGTACGACGGAGCCGATTGGAACCATACCACCGACTGGGTGAAGATAAACTTCGAAGATGGGCAGAACGCGTATATGCCGTATGCCATACGCGGGCTTGACGGGTATATCTATGTCACCTATACCGACCTTCCGTATGAAGGCGGGCCGGGGAATCCGGTGTTTATGAAAATCAAGGATTGAGCGCGACTGCCGCGTCGAATTAAATCCGATTAGAAAAGGCACAGCCTCTATAAAGGATAATAACTTGTATAAACCGACGGCATTCAGGGAGTGTTGTGTATGCTGCATCGCGCAAATTACCGATTGTTCCTCGCTGCGATAATCATTATCTCCAGCGCATCCATCATTGGATGCTCGGGAGGTTCCCCGCAGGGGATTATAGATACCTCAGAGAGCCCGCTCGAAGCGGCGCTCGATATCCCGTCGTTCGGGAATCCCGGGCATCAATGCTGGGGCTTCTTCGAGTTCGGCATCGACCTGGCGAACGAAAAGGTTGAACTTGTTCCGCTCAGGGAAGGCAGCGACCATCTCAACGTGCTCGGCTTCCTCGAACCGCCGCCCTTAACATGGCTGGACCTGGACTGGGACTCGCTGGTCATAGACCTCGAGAACAACTACCTCGAAGTTATCGTGAACATGACCCACCCGTTCCCCGGGATGCCCGAATTCACGGGCTTCGATGTCAGGGGAATATTGATAACCGACGGCGACAGCGCGCTTAATGACGACTCAGAGGTGTTCGCGGCATACGGTGAGCCGCGGCTGATGAATCCCGACGGGCTGACCCGGTGGTGGAATCCCGTGGAATTCCTCGGGGGATGGCTGTTCGGCTACAAGAGCGGATTACTCGGTACTCCCGGCGGCGCGGGAGTATTTTCATCGACTTTAAACGGCTACAAATATTTCTGCGATGGGCTTACCGCCACGGCTGAGATGGGGGAATTCAACCTCGCGAGCCGCGGGAATTTTCCGTCGGGCGTGACATTGAGCCGCATGTATAAAATAGATTTCGGCAAGAACCCGTCCGATTTCCTGAGGTTCAACTACGCGGTGGATGCATCGTGGGAATTCCCAAGCATATCGCCGCCCGCTGTACCTGACGATTTTCCCATCGAGGCCAACTCACCGGAACCATTCTGGGTCGACGTGGATGTGATAACAAACAATCTCTACTTCCTCGAATCAACCCAGAAGGGTGGCGGTCAGCTCGAATTAAAGATAACCGTGCATGACTGGCAGGACGGCGAATCCATCGGCGAAGTATGGCTCGACAATCCCGCGCTCTTCACACAGATGGTGCCATGCGCGCTGCTTCCACCATCCGACCCGAACATAAGGGAATTCTATGTCAACACAACGGCGACCAAGAATATATCATCGAGTGAACCGCAGGATGTCATCATAAAAGTATTCAGCAACGAAGGCTCATACCAGCAGGATGGCCTTGTGCCGTTCTTCGGGCCTCCCGGGGCATCGCTCGCCGCGTATCAGCGCATCGCGCTCGAACCCGGCGACATCCCGGTCTTCGAGATGGTGCTCGACATGACCACGGAGCTTCCGGACCCCTTGCCGTTCACGCTTGCCAAGGATTTCGCGGTCATCGGGAGTCCCGCTAAGGCCGGGGTCTATTATTTCGGGCAGAATTTCAAGATGTACCGCTATCCCCTCGATTACAGCGCCGGCGGCGAGTTATACAACACGTTTGAAGGCTTCCTCATGTTTCTTCCATCGCAGTTGTGGGGCTATCCCATCAACCTTGCTCGCCTCGATATGACGCAGCAGGGGGAGTTCGTGATGAATTCGGACTCGACCCTCGATGCATACCTGCCGCCGTATCTCGTCAGGGATTTCGCGTTCCAGTTCGATTCGCTGAACGACCCCTACGGGCGCGAGCCGACGCAGGCGATAAGCCCCGGGCTGAGCACCGGGATAATGAAGGTCGTGGATGTATCGGCGACGATCAATTTCAACGGCACCGACTGCGTATTCTGGCTTCACAAGGATGACGAGCAGGAGCCGTCGTTTCCCGCGGCCGGGGTTACCGCGCCGCTGTTGTATTACCGCTACCCGTATGGGCCCGATATCATCCTGGGCAACATCGGGGGGATAACCGGCAACCCGTATCCCGAGGGCACCGGGCCCGGGAAGGTTGTCACGACCAACCTGAAGGCATTGGCGATAACGGGGGTGCCGTTCAGCGCGACGCCCGGGCAATGCGACATCACATGCGCATTCCTCGAGACCGGAACCAACGAGATAGAAGTGTTTGGAATAGGCACCACCGATCCATTGGGAGGCACCAAGCAGTACCTCGACACTATCACCGATTTCCAGGGGTCGCCGGTCGATATCGAAGTATTCCCCAGCCTCGAGGGGGGATACGACCCCGACCTCGATTGGATCGCCGTGCTCGAACAGGGACTCGCCGACGAAACGCTCCTCGAGATTTTCGATCTGGAGGGGAAGCATATAGCGACATCGGAAACCCTCGCCGGCACGCCCGTATCGGTTGACGTCGACCCGTATAATTTTAAAGTTCATATATGGTTCTATGACTCAAGCCTGCCGTCGAAACCGATATCGGCGGCTGTATTCAAGCTGGAATAGCGGGGGGAATTACAGCAGATACCTCAACAGGGCGACGATGAATATCAATGCGCATGGCGGAAGGAGAAGCCTTACGACGCGCAGAAGATCGCTCTTGAAATATTCCACGGTCAATATGAGGCAGAAATGTACGGGGCTTATGAGCACGCCGATGAATCCGCAGGCATAGGCGAGGCTTATCAATTGCATTTTCTCCGGGCCTTCCGGGAAGAAGGGTACGAGAATGGGAAATGACCCGGCGACGAATGAATGGGTGATACCGGTGAGGTATCCGAGCAGCGCAGGGAGAAGGCATATGATGAAGATGGGGGGAAGTCCGATTTTTTCGATATCGGCGGCGCATCCATCGGCCGCTCCCGACGCCTGTATCATCGACGAGAACACCATTATGCCGAAGACCATTGATACCATATATGGTTTGATGGCTCGCTTGAGGAAGGGAAGAAATTCGGTTTTCGAATAGAGCGGTTTCCATAATATAAATACAATAAGCAGGAGCGCGACGACTCCGTTGCCGATGAGAATCGCGGGATTGGTTGTTTCATCGACGGGCGGAAATGTAAATCTCAATACGGCGTTTATGACAAGCGCGAAGGCGAATCCATACACGGGCTTCACGCGCGAGAGAAGCATCAGGAGAAGAAGGAAGAGGCATATGAGGAGGTCGAGGTTGAAGAGCATCACAAGCGCGATGATGAACAATATCGGCCAGAGGGCATCGGCGATTTCCAATATGCCGCCCGTACGATGCCGCAAGCCCTTGGGCGGTTTTATCCACGCGAGGCCGAACACAATACCGCCGACCACCGCCGCGAGGGTCAGGGGGATGTTGTATATAGCGAGCGTTCTTATCGGGACATCGACAAGCGGACTAAGTACAATCAGCCCGGGATAGAGGGGCCATGTGTATTCGAATATATGCCGCCAGTGGTGGTTGAGGAATGTTTTCCAGTCGGCGGATATTCCGAGCGGCTCGGCGGTTTCATTTACCATCGGTGCGGTGAACAGCGCGCCGCCGGGCATGGGGAGGAGGCCTATCATCGCGGGAAGCCCGCCGATGACCCATCGCGGGTCGCCGAAGATTGCTTCGATACCGCGCACCATTTTTTTCAAAAAGCCCATTTCGCCCATCGCGGTGCCGAGGCACAATACCAGCAACACAGCGGCGAGGAGGTAAGGGGTACGCCAGCCGGTGGTCGGTCCGATTACCCCTTCGACGATAGCGGGCCATAGTTTTGCAGGCGGCATCAGGTATGTCAGCGCGAGGAACGCCGAGCAGATGAATAAGGTCGGCCCTACCCCGACCTTGCGTCGGATGAGTACGAGTATGAGGGCGAGTGTCAGGACTATTCTCAGAAGGTGCCAGGTCATGGATTGAAGTTATAGCTTAATATTTTGCACCTTTCAATAACGATTAACCGCAATCCTTCAAGGATTGAACCACCCGCATGCTCTTACCGAACAGCCGTTTTCGGTGTATAATAAGATTATCCCCGATGTAGGTGATGCTGTTTGAAGGCGTGTATCTGGATAATCGTTATCATGGCAGTGGGGCTGACATCCTGTTCGGTGAATAACGGGGTTTCGCCGGGCACATGTCCGGCTGAGATGAGCCTTCCAGGAACAGGGGATGAAACAGGACGGAGAATCCTCTGGGGCATGTGGCAGTTCAAGGGGGATATGAATACCGGGACCATGGAAATCATCCCGCAAAGGTTCGGGATGGCGCATCTCAACGCACTGGCCTTCCTGGAGCCTCCCGAGAACACACTGCTTAAAATCGGCAAACCGACAATCAGCGGCGACATCATAGATGTG
>CAZSPL010000153.1:0-9668 GCA_964608735.1 uncultured Planctomycetota bacterium
TTCTGGAAAATTGATTCGTAGCCATCCGGTACTTCGTACCCGTTTTCTTCGATCCAGGTCTTGAGCTCCCCCGGATTGTCCGCCTCTACGGTGAACACATCGAAATCGCCCACCACTTGTTTTTCGATCATGTCGATTCGCTCGCCGCTGGCGCCGTCGTTAAGCGGTTCGGCGGGCATTACCCCCGAGTACGAACTGCCGCCGCATCCGCCGCCGCTCGAATACTCATAGACCGGCGCGGTCTGATAGAACAGCTCCTCGAATACGGCGCCGGATTCCTTCCGGACTTCCGGCACCGCGGGAAGAGGCACCAGCCATCCGAATTCAGACAAGTTGGCTTTGCCGAACGCTACCTGCAGCACCATCGCCTCGGTGCCGTCACCGACATCGACAATGAAGCATCGCTGCATCGGCTCGATGAACTCTCCCCCCTCGAGCGGCGGGTCGACGAGCGGCGGATGAACGATGCATCCGTCGGCAAGCGCGGGCACGGAATAGATAAGGAGTGAAGCAATCACGAAGAGGAGGAAAATACTCGGTCGGTTCTTCATCGGAAATCCTCCTCGAAATGTATTATCAACTCGTTAAAATTATACGTCATCATTACGGCTTTTGCATAAAATACTGCCCGGTTTCATCGAAGAAACCGGTTCGGCGGACTTTATCGCGCGAGGAGAACGGCGATGGCCCCAAGTACGGCCGCGAGTGCATAAAGCACCAGCACCGTCTGGCGCGGCCCCAGCCCGTGCTTCATCAGTTCGTGATGCACGTGGCCGTTATCCGCGCCGAAGATTTTCTTCCCCTGCCACGAGCGGCGAAGCACTGCCCACGACGTGTCGAATATCGGTATCCCGAGCACCAGTACCGGCACGATAACCGTCAACGCGGCGGGTGTTTTAAACGTACCGGTGATGGTGATGGATGCCAGCAGGAATCCGAGAAGTTGGGAGCCCGAGTCGCCCATGAATATCTTCGCCGGGTGGAAATTGAACGGCAGGAACCCGAGGCAGCATCCGAGGACGCCCACGGATAGAATCGCGCTGACCGTATTGTGCTCCTTCTGCCAGCCCATCAGGGCGATGACCAGGAATGTCGCCGCCGCGATGCCCGACAATCCGCACGCGAGGCCGTCCGCGCCGTCGATGAAATTCACCGCGTTCATCAGCGCCGCGACCCAGAATATCGTCACAAGCCACGCCTGCCACGGCTGAAGATAGATATATCCTTCGTGGAACGGCGATGTCAGGAAATCGATCCGGAGGCCGAAGAGGCACATCGCGATGCCGACGAATATCTGAGCGATGAATTTGACACCTGGAGATAGGCCGAAGAGGTCGTCGAAAAGGCCCATGAGGAAAATCAGCCCCGCGCCGATGAGTATCCCGAACATCGTGTAGATGCTCCCCGGGTTCACGAAATACCGCTTGCAGAAGGGGAACACAACCAGCATTGCCAGAAGGAATCCGAGAAAGAGTGCGAATCCGCCAAGGGTAGGGACATCGCGGCCATGCGCCTTATGTCCACCCGGGTGGTCCATTATTTTCTTCTCTTTCACGAACTTTATCAGGCGCGGTACCAGCAGAACCACGGCGAACAACCCGACCGCGAACGCGAATACCAGGTTTCGCATAAGATCGGGAAATGTATAGAAGATTTCAGTGTCAGGCATCATTTGGCAATATTTGGCAACTCACCTGTAGAGCAACGATTATAGCATATCCGGCGTATTCGCGTTATTAATATCCATTAAGCTCCATTAAATCTGATTGGACAAAAAATCCCTTGTCCACGGCATAGGGACACATTTACCTTCAATCGTAATGCTTAACATCGAGAAGGTTTTCTCAACTCTCTTCAAGACCGGCTTGGAAAGCCTCTTAAATGACTAAGTTTACTTTATATTCAAAAAATGAGTTTTGGTCATCTAATTGCACATATGATGTCATAAATTGGAAAGGAGTACGTGGCATGAATAATTTGCGCGCCTATCGAGTCAAGAAGCTAATGACCCAGAAAGATTTAGCCAAGGCATCCGGTGTCAGCCAGGTGACTATCAGCTTCATCGAGAACGGCTTGTCTGAGCCGATGGATCTGACAAAGCAGAAGCTGTCCCGGGCGCTCAAGGTTGAACCTGAAAAGCTCTTCCCTCCGAAAATCAAGAAGGGCACTCGGGTCACTACCTTTTAAGGGCTCTGTCTGAAGGCGGCTAACCACCTTTCCAATTGCCTGTTGGTATGTACTACGCTAACCGAGTATAAGTACAGCCTGCAATCAGAGAAGCGATAAACCGTCACGAGAACCCTTTCCGCAAAAGCCCCCCCGCGGCAGCCGGGAGGGCTTTTCATATGCTTATTCGATCGCCGCGGGACGCCCTTCGCCGGTGAGATCGTAGATCGTGACGACCGCGTCCTCGTATCCCGGCTTGAGTTTAGCCAATTCGGCGTTCACTTCGCCCGACCTCTCATAAGAATCCTGTATATACCGGTTGCCTTTCATCACGGCCAGGTAATCCGCGCCTTCCTTGATATATTTATCGAGGAACGCCCATCCGCGGTTGATGCCCGGCTCGCCGAGCTCGGCCTTTTCTCTCGGGTCATCTTTGGTCAGGTAGAGGAATGTCGCGGGATTGAACGCCCATCCTCGCATTTCTGAATAGAAGATGAACGGGTCGGCATCGTCCTTCTTCCCGGCGAATATAACCTTGCCAACTGCATCATGGTCTTCCGCGAACGCCTGCACCGACTTGCCGGCTTCGAGATAATCCAGTTCGAGGCGGTACATCGGATGAAGCACGAACAGCCCGGTGACGAATATGAATGCAAGCAGAAGCAGCGCCACGAACGGACGCGGGCGGGCGAATTTCGATTGCTCCCGCCTTATGATGTACATGATTCCCGGTATCAGCACCGCCATGCTTACCGCGAACGCGATGAACAGCGGCACTATCTTGAGCGACTTCACAAGCTCCTTGAGAGCCTCGGCATCCCACGGCTGCGTGAAGAAAAGGTAGATGACGACGCCGTCGAAGAAAAGGAACAGGCTCAATGCCGCAACCCATACGACGGTGGGGATGCTCTTCCACCAGTTCTGCCACGCCCCGGCGAGATTGCCTTCACGTATTTGATAGATGAACCGCCCGATGACGAGCGCCGCCGGGATGAGTATCGGCGCCTGGTAATGCGGGTGATGGAAATTGCCCGCCGCGACTATCAAGATGAACAGGAGACTCGCATAGAGCCACGCGAATTCTATGACCCGCCCGACACGTACTCTCGATGCCGCCGCCCCGAGCACGAGAAGCGGAAGTCCGACCGGCGAGAGGGTCAGTCCGCCGAGCCGGTTGAAGATTATCATCCCCCAGAATTTCGGCGAAAGCCTAAGCGAAAGCGGCCCCATATATTGATATATCCGCGTCCCGGTCGCGAGGTCGCTTCCGCGCATGCTCCATATCGCAGCGGGTATCAGCGGTAGTATGTAAGCGTATGAGTCGAGCCGGGTGAATATCCGCCATCCGTGTTTCGACAGGCCGATGAATATCAGCGCGAAATACAGATGGAAATGTGATGCCCTTACCACCAGCGCGATTGCGAGTGCGACCACCGATATCGCGAGGTCGATCGGCTTGCCCGTTTCGAGGTAGAAGTAATAATGAAAAATAACCGCGAGGGACAGGAGTATCGACAATATTTCCGGATGATAGTAGTGCCCGAGGAATATCGACAGCGGGAGAAGCGTGTATGTCCAAAGTATATATGCCGCTTCCTTCTCCCCGTACACGCGACGCAGCAGGTACGCGAGATACAGCGCGCCCGCGAGCCATATCAGCAGGCTGGTCAGGCGGTAGATGTAATTCGTGTCGCCGAAAATCCTCGCGAGCCCGACGGTGAGAAGATTGTAAAGCGGTATCTCCAGCGCGTGATGGCTGTTCACGATGCTCGGCGAGTTGAGGATGGCATCCACCGATACGCCGTTCTCTATCATATATCTTGTATACCCGGCCGTGTACGTCTGGCGCATGCTGCCGAACGCGTCGACCATCGGCGTATTGATGAAAAGGAGCCTTATCACCACGCCGATTGCCACTATCCATAGCAGCTTACGTTTCATCATCTTCCCCCGCTTCATTGTCGCCGTCCGGCATCGGGATCGTCACCGTCGAAGCGCCGCGCTCGTTGATGACCGCCGAAAGCGCCCCGGGGTATGTTATCTGATCTATCTTCCACCGGCCGTCATACCTGTGAAGCTTGAACCAGAATTCGATTGTCTGCCTCTCGCGCAGGATTTCGATCAATATCGGGTGAAGCGTCGTCGATTCCAGCGATTTCTCAACCTTCAGCCCGTGTTTCGGCATCGGGCGCACATACACCTTCACTTGCGCGATATCCTCGTTTATCACTTCGGTGTAGCCGATGTCGAAATCGTATTCCTCCTGCAGGAGCGCGTAGTCATCGCCGCTCATCAACTGCGAGAAGAGGTTGTAATAATTGCCTCCCGACTTGATTATCTCCGATAAAATGGCGCTGTTGAGAAGGTCGTCGCGAAATTCCTCCGTCGTATACAACTCGATCTGTTTCTCGCTCACCTTCGGTTTGCCGATTTCTTCAAGGTAGCGCTGCACGACCTTCTCGGGCGACGGCGGGCCGCAGGAAGTGGCCGTCATCGCGATGCAGGCCGCAAGTACGACGGCGAAAATGATTATCGCGACGGACGGATTCCGTTGGTTCGACGATGACGCATGCTTTCCCCCGGGATGATGTGCGTTGAATTTGTACGCTTCCGTATGCAACGTATTCTTCTCCCTCCGAATCAGCCCTATGTTATCTCGATTTCACCGCGAGGTAAACGTCGCGAAGGGGAAATTACATCTCGAGGAATCCCGCGGCCGTCTCGACGATTTCATCGAGGGGGCCGGATTCGAGCGGTATTGACTCCAAGCCGTTCATAAGCGCTTCGCCGTAATTCTTGGTGATTATCCTGTTGTCGAGAAAGATGATGACGCCCTTGTCGTATGGCGTGCGGATAAGGCGTCCCGCCGCCTGCCGGAGGCTGAGGTTGGCGAGTGGAAGGCTCAGGTTGGTGAAGCCGTCGATGCCCTCTTCGGCCATCTGCCGCAGGCGGCTGTAATGAAGCGGCTCCTCCGGATGCGGGAACGGCAGCCTGGCGAGCACGAGGCATTTCAGCGCGTCGTTGGGGATATCGACCCCCTCGAAGAAACTCCGCGTGCCGAGAAGCGCGGTGCGCGGGTCGATGCTGAATTCTTCGATGAGCGCGCTCTTGCCGCCGTCGCGGAACTGCAGCAGCGTCGAAATCCCTTCCGCTTCGAGCATAGGACGAATTGTCTCGCCGACGTCGTCCATGTCCTGCGTCGACGTGAATAGGCACAACGTGTGTCCGCCGAAGCGGTGGATGATTTTGAACAGGGCTTGCGCCGTGGTTTCGACATAGCCTTCCCGCATACCTTGCCATATCCGCCTGTCCGGCGCCGACGGCGGTTCCAGGTCGTCCGGGATAAAAATACGCGCCTGGTTTCTCATGTCGAACGGCGCGGGGTAGCTCGAGAAGTCGACATCGCGCGGGTCGAATCCGAGCCGCGAGACGAAGAACCGGATATCCCCGAGCGCGGAAAGGGTCGCCGATGTGAACTGGCAGGAATCGAGAGTACGAACGAGTTCCTGGAAGCGCGCTGTTACGCTCAGCGGCCATACGTTCAATCTCAGCCGCGCTCCCTTCGCGGTGGACGGGGCGTCGAGCCATACGGCATCGGAACGCAGGTCGGGTTCGAGGGTACGACGTATCGTTTGCTCCACGACGTCGAGGAATATCGCGAAACCGGACAACCGCGTAGCGAGGATACCCTTGCCGGCTTCCCCGATTATTTCCTCGATTTCCTTTCTACATTGCGCGACCGACATCAGCAACGACGCCGACTGCGAGCAGAAGCCGAGCCATGCCGGGTTGTTGACTGTTTCTTCGGTAAGAATCAGCCTTGGCGCGTAGCTGTCGGTGCCGCTCGTCTTCATCCTGCGCAGCATGCTCTCCCCGGCTATCGCGATATCTTCTATTCCGCCCTTGATACGCCCGAGGAGCGGGGCGATACGATGCATGATCTGTGCGTCGTTCCTTCCGCCTTCCGGGGAGTCGAGAAATTTCAAAAAGCGGTCGATGACCCTCACCGTGATGTATGAATCGAGTGTGAGGCTTATGGATTGCGCGATGCAGTCTTCGAGGTGGTGCGCTTCATCGAATATCACGTGTTTGAATTCGGGCAGTATTTTCGGCCCCTTGCGTTCCGGCTCGAACCCGGCGAAGAAGAGCGCGTGGTTGGTGACGACAATATCGCTCGCGGCGGCGCGACGGCGCGACGCGCGCACGAAGCATCGCTCATGCCACCGGCATTCGTCGGCGTTGCAGAATTCCCCCTCGGCGCGCAGGAAATTCAGGTGGCTCTTGAGGTTGTTGAAGTTGTTCAGTATGAAAAAATTAATCTTGTCGATATCCCCTTCGCGTGTCGAATGCAGCCAACTGAGGAGCAGCGCGCGCTCAAACGCCGACAGCCGTTCCGCGCCGTAGAGCCTGCCGTCGCCATCGAGCATCCTGCTAAGGCACACGTAGCTGTTGCGTCCTTTGAGCGTGGTGAATTTTAGTCCCGCCGGCTGCAGCGGCGCGAGGATTGGAAGGTCCTTGTCGGCGAGCTGGTCCTGGAGGTTCTTGGTGTATGTCGACACGACGATGGGTCGTATTCCCTTCCCGGCGGCCATCACCGCGGGCGCGAGGTATGCCGAGCTCTTGCCCATGCCGCATCCCGCTTCGATAGCGTTGTATCCGCCGTTCGCGATATGCTCCGCGAATTTCAGCGCCATTTCCGGCTGGCCTTGTCTTAGCTCGAATCCGTCTATCATCGAACCCATAAGCCCGTCGGCGCCGAACGCGGCGGCGGCGGTGGCTGCGAGATCCACCGCGGGCTCGCAGGAACCCGGCTCAAGGGCGACGGGTTTCGTGTCCATACAGAGCAGTTCCGTCAAAATATCGGTTTCCGGCTTCGGGACTCTTTCCTCATTAAAACCGGCGATGAGGTGAAGAAATTTGAATATCGCATTGTCCGATTCCGAGCGCTGTCCCGCGAGAAGCTGTATGACCTCGGCGGGGATTTCCGCGATGTGTTCCTGCAGCTTCAGAAGCAGCTTGCCCGACAGCTCGGCATCGGCCCACGCGCGATGGCTCTCCTCAAAATCGATGTTGAATTTATCCGCGAGCACCTTGAGCTTAAGGCTCGATTCTTCCGGGAAGAGGAGCGCGGCAAGGCGCAGGGTGTCATATGTCGGGCAGGACAGGGCCCTGTGGCCGTTCTGCTTGAGCTTGTGATTCAGGAATTTCAGATCGAATGTGATATTGTGTCCCACGATGGGATGGTTCCCGATGAATTGGAGCACGTCGTCGATGATATCATCCATCGACGGAGAGTCCTTCACCATCTCGTCTGTGATTCCCGTAAGCCGCTGGTTTCTCAGGGGGATGGGGTGTCCGGGTTTGACGAGATGGAGGATATTATCCGCGATTATGCCGTTTTCGAATTTCAGCAGTGCGATCTCGATGACATCCGCGCTTCGCGGGTCGAGTCCGGTCGTTTCGCAATCGAGGGCTATGAAACTGCTTATCGGTACTTCCGTCAAAATAAACCTCGGACGAATCGTAAACGACAAATATAACAGAGTGATGCCGGTGATTGAAGCGATGACGCGAAAAAAAGAAATAAAACCGATGTTTTTCCGAATCGCGCGAAAATCAACATCGCATTACGCGCCTTGTTGAGATATAATAGTAAGGGCGGACTGAGGTGATTTCATGATATTGGACGGCGAATTCCATATTGACGAGAAGCGTTACGAGGAGCTCATCAAGCTCGGGTACGACGCCGCGAAGAAGAAGCTCGACGCGTTGGAGAAGAAATACGAGCATTCGTTCGACGGGCTTCCCTCGAAATTGAAGCAGCAGCTCCCACCCGAGGAACTTGAAGAATGGCGTATCAGCCTTATGGCTATCAATACGCTCAAAGATAAGCTGAATTAGGATCATGCCGACTGGAGAATTACCGCCGCGGCTTTGCGCGGCGTTGGTTGATTTTCAGGCCGGTAATTTGAAATCGTGGACTATTTCATCCTAATCCTGTGCCTTGCCGGCATACTTGTTGCCGCCGAGTTGTTCACCAATGCCATCGAATGGGTCGGTTATTCCTACAGGCTCGGCGGCGGCGGGGTGGGAAGCGTGCTCGCCGCGGTAGGCACCGCGCTTCCCGAGACGATGATTCCCCTCATGGCCCTCTCCGCGGGGCTTCTTTCCGGCGACCAGGAAATCATGAGCAAGAATTCCGATGTCGGTATCGGGGCGATACTCGGCGCGCCGTTCATGCTTAGTTGCGTAGCGTTCGCCGTGGCGGGCCTCGCCAAGTCGGCCTATCACCGCACCGGGAAGCGTCCGCGCGCCATAAACCAGGACCCGGTAATCTTCCGCAGGGATATCGGCGCGTTTCTCATCCTCTATACGCTCGCTGTGGGATGCTCCTTCTTTCCCGAGCACTGGATGAAGCAAATCACATCCCTGGTGCTCTTCATCGGTTACGTCTACTACGTCTACCTGACTTTTAAAGGGGACAAACCCGACCTCGAATTCCCGAAGCCGTGCTTCTTCGACAGGAAATGCGAGACCCCCCGGACATCGCGTGTCTGGCTCCAGCTCGCGGTATCGCTGATAATGCTGATCGGGCTGGCGCACGTTTTCGTTGAAGCCGTAAAGCATGTTAGCGACCTGCTTGGCATGAATCCGCTGGTGCTCTCGCTCATAATCGCCCCCCTGGCGACCGAGCTCCCGGAGAAGTTCAATTCGATCATCTGGATGCGCGATTGCAAGGATACCCTCGCGATAGGCAATATCGCCGGTGCGATGGTCTTCCAGAGCACGTTCCCAGTATCGGTCGGCATTCTTATGACCAACTGGGTGCTCTGGGATCCCGCCCGGCCCGAAAGCCTCTATGCCCTCCTTCCCGCCATCTTCGCCCTCTTGTCCGGAGCCTATTTCCTGATACTGAACAGCCTGGGGGTGCGTATACGCTCCAGGATACTCGCCGGGCCGTTCCTCCTGTATATCCTATACATCATCATCGTGGTCGTGAACCCCGTGCGCTGAACTTGCGCGTTGCATTCCCAAACCAAATAATCTAACATGGATTTATAGCGAATCGGCTATCCCATACGCTGTTATGTAACTGTCAAGCAGTTTGAATCAGCGTAAGTCAGGGACGGCCTGCGCGAGGTGATTAATGCCGAAAACCCAGGATGAGAAGATAAAGGACCTTCGTAAGAAGAAGGAAATCGCCCGACTCGGCGGCGGCGCGGAAGCGATAATAAAGCAGCATGATAAGGGGAAGATGACGGCCCGCGAGCGGATAGACATCCTCCTCGACCCCAACACCTTCAACGAGATAGATATGTTCGTCCATGCCCCCGCCGGGATAAAGGGGGTCGAGCCGCAGTTGACCGACGGGTGCGCCTGCGGATGGGGCAAGATTGACGGGCGGAAGGTTTTCGTATTCGCCCAGGATTTCACCATCATGGGCGGTTCCCTCGGCGAGCGGCATTCGGAGAAGATCTGCAAGCTTCTCGAAATGGCGCGCA
>CAZSPL010000154.1:0-9641 GCA_964608735.1 uncultured Planctomycetota bacterium
CGGCGCGCGCGTAATGTTGCCCTCGATATATTCAAGGCTCAGCCGCTGGGCCAGTTCCATCATATCCTTATCCTGCTTGCCCTTGGCGACTTTCTGGATAATCGCCCCTATGACATACAGGAGAATGATTATTATGACTTGATACGCATCATCCATCGGCTATTAATATATCATAGAGAACTATGGAAAAGTAGGGACAGTCAGGAATGGTGCATTTTTAAGAGCGACGCGGTGAGAAATCCTGAAAATGGAGCATTCCTGGATAATGTGCTCTTGTTGTAGAGCAGGCATCCTGCCTGCAATTTCAGGGGCAAAACAGGAAAGATGCAGGCAGGATGCCTGCGCTACAACGGAACAAGTGGCTGTCCCTGCTTTTCCATAGCGCGAAACAGGTGACTGACCCTACTTTTTGATAGAATTTCATGTTTTCTGTCCTGGTGAACATTATGGCATATGCATCGTTGAGAGAATTTATCAAGCGGCTCGATGACGCCGGCGAGCTCGTGCGGATTACGAAGCGGCTTTCGAGTGAGCTCGAGCTTACCGAAGTCTGCGACCGCGTGTGCAAGGGCGCGGGCGGCGGCAAGGCGCTGATGTTCGAGAATGTCGACGGTGGCGAATTTCCGGTTCTCATGAATGCGTTCGGCTCGAAGAATCGCATGGCGTGGGCGCTCGGAGTGGATGATGTCGATGAGATTGCCGCCCGCATTCGGGAAATGACGCAGACCGTCCCGCCCGAAGGCCTGGTGGATAAAGCGAAACTTCTCATGAAATTGTATGAGATAAGCCAGTATCCACCGAACAAAGTGAATACCGGTCCGGTCAAGGACATCGTCGACAAGGATCCCGACCTGAACAGGCTTCCCATCTTGAAATGCTGGCCGGATGACGGCGGGCGGTTCATCACCCTGCCCTGCGTATTCACCGTCGACGATGCCGGGCGGCGGAATGTCGGGATGTATCGCATGCAGGTATATGATTCGCGCACAACCGGAATGCACTGGCATCTTCACAAGGGTGGACGCGCCCACTATCTATCGCACGTAAAGCAGGGGAAGCGCATGGATGTCGCCGTATCGCTTGGAAGCGATCCGGCCGTGACCTATTCCGCGACGGCGCCGCTTCCGGAAGGGCTCGATGAAATGCTGTTCGCTGGATTCATCCGGCGCCGGGGCGTCGATATGGTCAAGTGCGAGACGAATGACCTCGAAGTCCCCGCCGATGCTGAGATTGTCCTCGAAGGATATGTCGAGCCGGGCGAAGCAAAACGCGAAGGGCCGTTCGGCGACCATACAGGCTATTACAGCCTCGCCGACGACTATCCCGTATTCCATTTGACCTGCATCACGCGCAGGAAGGATGCCATATATCCCGCGACAATCGTGGGCAAGCCGCCGATGGAAGATTGTTTCATGGGGAAGGCCACCGAGCGCATCTTCCTTCCGCTCATTCAATTACAGCATCCGGAGATAATCGACATCAACCTGCCAATCGAAGGAGTCTTCCACAACCTCTGCTTCGTGCGCATCAGGAAGGCGTATCCCGGGCAGGCGCGGAAGGTGATGCACGCGATATGGGGTATGGGGCAAATGATGTTCACCAAGCTTATCGCGGTGTTCGACGAGGATGTCGACGTGCAGGACATTTCGGAAGTGCTCTGGCGGCTGGGGAATAATATCAGCGCCGAGCGTGATCTGGAGATCGTGCGCGGGCCGTTGGATGCGCTCGATCACGCGTCGGGTTATCCCCATTACGGCGCGAAGCTCGGCATCGACGCCACGAAAAAATGGCCCGCCGAGGGGTATACCCGTGAGTGGCCGGACGCCATTGAGATGAGTCCGGATGTCAAAGCGCGTATAGGCGAAATATGGGGAGAGCTCGGTATTGAGTGAGGTTATGGCCGTTCCGCAGGTGGAATCGAAGGATACCGCGAAGATCGAGGCGATGTTCAGCAGCATCGCGCCGCGCTACGACATAGCCAACCGGATCCTCAGCATGGGATTCGACATGTCGTGGCGACGCTTTGCCGTCAGGCTCGCCGATCCTCCTCCGGCCGCGGAAGTGCTCGATATGGGATGCGGCACCGGCGATATGATGTCGGTTGTGCTTAAGCGCGCGGAGTTCCGTGGACGTGTTACCGGCGTCGACCTTTCGCTGCCGATGCTCGATATCGCAAAACGAAAGCTGTCGGGAATCAGGTCCGCCGGCGGTTATTTGTTCAGGCATGGCGATGCGCTGGATGGAAGCGAATCGGAAGCGACGTTCGATTTGATAATGACATGCTTTGGAATAAGGAACTTCGCCGATTTGAAGCGTGGATTCTCCGAGGTCGCGCGCATGCTGAAACCACGGGGAAAATTTCTTGTCGTCGAATTTTTCGCGCTCGATGTCGAGCCATGGTATGTGCGGCTTTATTTGAAATATATACTTCCCCCGCTCGGCGGACTTATTTCGGGCGGGAGGTTCGCATACAGCTATCTCAGCCGCAGCAAGGAGCATTTTGTCAGCGCCGATGAATTCGGCGCGATGGGCCGGGAATACGGTTTGAAAACTATTGCGAGGAAGCCTCTGACTTTCGGAATTGCTGAAATCGTATTGTTCGAAAAGGAGGATCAATGATGGAACGGAGAATAATCGTCGCGATAACCGGCGCATCGGGAATGGTTTATCCACGAAGGCTCATGGATATTCTCGGCACGACCGATGCGGTTGTCGATATCGTGATAAGCGAAAATGCGCGCGGGATTATCTCGCATGAACTTGCAGGGCCGGATGAAGCTTCACCTGATGATTCCGCCGCAGCGATGGCTTATCTTCCCGAGATACACTGCACGATGCATGAGCCCGATAACCTCGGAGCGCCTATTTCATCGGGAAGCGTGAAAATCGACGGGATGGTCATCGTGCCATGCAGCATGACGACATTGGGGAAAATTGCATCCGGGATCGGAGATAATCTCATCACGAGGGCCGCGGGCGTTATGCTGAAGGAACATCGGAAGCTCATAGTTGTTTCACGTGAAACACCGCTGAGTTCGATCCATATCGATAATATGCTTCGCCTCAGTCAAGCCGGCGCGGTTATTCTTCCCGCCTGCCCGGGTTTTTATCACCAGCCCCAGACCGTAGGCGATGTGGTCGATTCCATCGTGGCGAGGATCCTCGACCATCTTGAGATAGCGCACGATCTCAATGTCAGGTGGCGGGGCGAGTGAGAACCCTCGCCCACATATTCAGCGATATAAAACTCGCGCATACCGTGTTCGCGCTTCCGTATGCCCTGATAAGCGCGCACCTTGCATTCGACGGGAATTACAACCTTATCAAACTGCTTCTGATTCTCGCGTGCATGTTTTTCGCGAGAAGCGCCGCGATGTCTTTCAACCGCTACACGGATGCCGACATTGACAGCGCGAATCCGCGCACGAAGGAAAGGAGCATTCCATCGGGACGGGTTCATCGCACGCAGATGCTGATATTTACGATAATCTGCGGCGCGCTGTTCGTGGTATGCGCATATTTGTTGAATTTCCTCTGCTTCCTCCTGAGTTTTCCAGCGCTGTTCGTGATTCTCGCCTACAGCTACTCGAAGCGATTCACCCTCGGTACGCATGCATGGCTCGGGCTCGCGCTTGGTATAGCGCCGGTGGGTGCGTGGATAGCGGTACGCGGTGCATTCGATATCGGCCCGATAATACTGAGCATCGCGGTTATCTCATGGGTCGCCGGATTCGATATCATCTATGCATTGCAGGATATGGAGTTCGACCGCGAGAAAGGCATATGGAGCATACCCGCGAAGCTCGGCCCGTCCGGGGCGCTGAATCTCGCGAGGCTGAGCCATCTCATCACGATAGCCATGCTCGCGGCATTCGGTATATATTTCGCGCTTGGCATCGCCTGGTGGACGGGATTCGGGATTACGGTCATACTGCTTCTCGTCGAACACGGGCTGGTACGGCCGACTGATTTTTCGAAAGTGGGTTATGCATTTTTTACCGTAAACGGCGCGGTCTCATTTCTCCTGCTTATAACCGTGCTTATCGACAAGCCGCATTTTATTTCTGGAGGATAACGCTAAATCATGCTCAAGCTGAATCATACATCGTTCTATGTAAGCGACCTCGGCAAGGCTATGGAATTCTTCGGGCATCTCGGCTTCATCGAAATGCGCCGGGTTGATGTGCCGCATCTTCAGACAGTACTCTGTTTCCTCGCCGACGCATCGGGCGGGATAATTGAGCTGATGCACATCGCCGACAGGAAGGAAACCGCGTGCTGCGTGCCGCCCGTATTCGGGTATGCCCATCTCGGCCTTCAAACCGATGACATCGAGAGCGTTGAGGCTCACCTCGGGAATGCGGGTATCCATTTCCGGGAACCCGTAAAGCATGTCCCCAACGGCCCGAAAGTGGCGTTCATCGACGGTCCCGACGGCATCACCGTGGAGGTGGTGGAATATCCCGGGAGCGATTGAGGAAATCGGGCTCGAGTTCTTCCTCGAAGGCGATGAGCGCACCGAAGCAATCGCGCGCAAGGTCATCGCCGGGGAAAGGCTGTCCGTCGATGACGGGTTGCACCTCTATTCAAACTCGCCGCTTCATCTGCTCGGAGCACTTGCCGACCATGCCAAGCGACGATCATGCGGCGATGATATTTATTTCTGCGTCAACCGGCATGTGAATTATTCCGATTACTGTGTGAACGAATGCCGGTTCTGCGCCTATTTCAAGAAGCCGGGATCGCCGGAAGGCAGAAGACTTTCCGTCAACCAGGTTATCGAAATGCTCGACTCCGGCTACCGCGAATTTCATATCGTCGGTGGATGCGATCCGGAACCGGGGCTGTATTATTACCTCGAGATGCTCTCGCGCATGAAGAAGGCGTATCCCGAGACGAGGCGCCAATGCTTCACCGCCGTTGAGATAGAGCACATCTCCCGTATGTCAGGACTGAGCGTCGATGAATGCCTCGATATGATGATAGCGGCTGGACTCGAAGCGATTCCCGGCGGCGGCGCGGAGATTTTCGATGCTGAAGTCCGGCGCGAGATATGCCCCAATAAAATCAGCGGCGATGCCTATCTCGATGTGCATCGCAAGGCGCACGAGAAAGGGATAAAGTCGAACTGCACCATGCTCTACGGGCATATCGAGGAGCCGGTGCACAGGATCGAACATCTCGCGAAGCTGCGAAGTCTCCAGGATGAGACCGGCGGATTCCTCGCGTTCATCCCGTTGTCGTTTCATCCGGAGAACACGATGTATGCAGACCTTCCTGGACCCGGGGGCATTGACGACCTTCGCACCATCGCAATCTCGCGCCTGATGCTGGACAACATTCCCCACATAAAGGCGTTCTGGATAATGCTCGGCCTGAAGCTCGCGCAGGTGGCGCTTCATTTCGGCGCCGATGACCTTGACGGCACCGTCGTCGAGGAGCACATCACGCACAGGGCTGGAGCGAACACGCCCGTGGGTATCGCGCGGAATGAAATCATACGGTTGATACGCGGCGCTGGACTCGTGCCGGTGGAGCGGGATACGTTGTATAAAATATTCTGGCGGGGGGATGAAGGTTGAGCGGGAAGATAAGACTTGGATGCGTGCAATTTCTCAATGCCCTGCCTTTGAGTTATCCGCTTGAAACGGGATTAGTGCCGCATCGCTTTGAAATCATCAAGGATGTCCCCTCGGCACTCGCGCGCGGCCTCGCGTTCAATGAACTCGACATCGCGTTAGCTTCCACCGGCGCATTGCTTGAACTCGATGACGCCTATTCGTTCATCCCGGGAATCGGCATCTGCTCCGATGGCCCTGTCGCAAGCGTATGCGTCTTTCACAATGGCGATGCGGGCGGCATCAAAAGGCTTCACAGCGACCCGGCGAGCCGTACGGGTAATCTCCTCGCGCGGATCATTCTGAGGGAAAGGCACGGTGTCGAGCCGGAAATCATTTCGAGTAACGAATCGATGGATCCCGCGAAGCTGCCCGCGAACGATGCGTGCGTGTTGATAGGCGACAATGCTCTCCGCGCGGCGTCGGCGGGCGGATGCGCCATCGACCTCGGGTCCGAGTGGAAGGAGCTTACCGAACTGCCGTTCGTTTATGCGCTATGGATAGGGCGCAAGGAATTCATCGATGAGCGCGCCGAAATCCCGTTGCGAAATTCGATGCTCATCGGGAAATCGATGATACGGCAGATCGTCGAATCGCGGGATAACCTTCCCCTGCCGCCCGAGCTCGCTGAAAATTATTTGCGGGAGAATATCGAGTTCGACGTCACGGATGCAGCCGAAGCCGGGCTCGCGAAGTTCCTGAAGCTCGCCGGGGAGCTTACATGATGAATATCGACGCGGGCCGGCTAAGGGATATTGCCGATGGTGAGGCGCGTCTCTCGGACGACGAAGCCGTACGGCTGTTCGATTATCCGTTGCATATGCTCGGACGCGCCGCCCATATCGCCCGGAATCGGCTGAACGATCCCACCGAAGCGACATACCTCGTCGACCGCAATATCAACTACACGAATATCTGCGATATACGTTGCGAGTTCTGCGCGTTCAGCAGGAATCGCGACGATGACGATGCATACAGCCTTGGCGCAAGCGACCTGTTCGAAAAAGTCGGCGAAACCGTTGAAGCCGGCGGGAGCGGGGTTCTCCTGCAGGGCGGATGCAACTCCGGTTTGGGAATCGAACATATACAGGGAATCCTCGATTTCATCAAGCTCAATTTCCCCTCGCTTCGCATCCACGCGCTGTCGCCACCGGAGATTGTGTTCATGGCCGAGAATGAAGGAATCAGCGTGGATGACGCGCTGAAACGTCTCATGGATTCGGGACTCGATTCGCTTCCCGGCGGCGGGGCGGAAATCCTGGTGGATGAAATCAGGAACAGGATATCGCCAGGCAAATGTTCGTCCGATGAATGGTTGAACGTAATGCGCGTCGCCCACGGCATGGGTTTGAAGACGACTGCGACGATGATGTTCGGCCACGTGGAATCATATGACGACCGCATCGAACACATGCGGCGCATTCGAGAATTGCAGGACGACACCGGCGGATTCGTCGCCTTCATCCCATGGACTTTCCAGCCCGGGGGCAATGTGCTGGGGAAATTGATTCCCGCGACGTCGGGGATCGATTATCTCAAGACCCTTGCGATAAGCCGCCTCTACTTGTGGAACATCCCGCATATCGGGGCTTCATGGCTCACACAGGGGACAAAGCTCGGACAAGTCGGCCTGCATTTTGGGGCGGACGATATCGGTTCGGTGATGCTCGAGGAGAATGTAGTCGCGGCCGCGGGATGCCTGAATCGTACGAATGAAACCGAACTGAGGAGTATCATAAGCGGAGCGGGATTCGTTCCGCGCAAGCGGGACGCCATATACAATTATGTGGATAATACCTGAGACAATCATCACGATGGCGGGCGAACCGGTTTCCGGGCATGCGATTCATGTCGACGGAAGCCGCATCGCGGCAATCGTGCCCGAAGGCGAAGTCCCCGCCGATGCACATGCCATGCGGTATCGCGGCGGAATCGCTTTCCCGGCATTCGTGAATATGCATACACATCTTTTCTGGAGCGCTCACCGAGGAATCGGCGATGATGCCGCATTGGCCGAATGGATATACAACCGTGTCGTGCCGGTAGTCATGAAATCAAGCGATGATGAAAAAGCCCGGTCGATCGAAATGGGAATCGAGCGCTCGATACGCGCGGGTATCACGACCGTACTCGATACGCACCTCGATACGAAAGTGTTCGACATCGCGAAACGCATGGGAATGCGCGGAATCTTCTTCCTCGAAGCATTCGGTATTTACAGCCTCTCCCAGGGAAGCGAGATCAAGCGCGTACGCAAGGGCATCGAAGGCATGCTCGCTAATTCCGATGACGACACGCGTGTCGGATTTTCGCCGCATGCGCCCTACACAGTGACGCCGCGCGTGTTGAAGGAACTGCTTCCGTGGGCGAGGGAGAATGGACTTCCGGTGATGGCCCATCTTGCCGAGACCATCGATGAGCGGTTGTACTTCGAGGGCGGGAAAGGCGGGTTCGCGAAGAAGTTGAAACTCATGCCCGCAAAGCCCGATATGAAATGCAAATCGCCGGTCGAATATTTCAAGAAATATGATGTATTCGGGCCGGATGCGTTTCTCGTTCATTGTGTCGATTTGCACCCGGACGAAATCGGCCTGTTGGCTGATGCCGGATGCCGTGTCGTCACCTGCCCTTCATCGAACGCCAAACTGTGCGCGGGAATCGCCCCCGTGACTGAAATGACGGATGCCGGGATGCAAGTTTTTCTCGGGACCGATTCCGAGGCAAGCTGCGATGAGTTTGACATGTTCGAGGAGATGCGACGACTGATACTGTTTCAACGCGCGCGCCGTGGGGGAATTGTCGATATCGACGCCCGGTGCGCCCTCGCGATGTGCACATCGGATGCCGCCAGGGCAGCGGGATTTGATGGTATCGGCACTATAGAGAACGGCAAGACCGCCGATATGGTGGTCGCATCGCCGGATAATGAAGGCGTGTCGGGGAATCGCGATGCGTACGGCAGCCTTGTATGGGGCGCGCATAAAAGTGATATTCAGCTCGTGCTCAGCCGGGGACGTGTCGTTTATTCAAAGGATGATGACGAACATGCCTGATGGAATAAAGATAGCCAGGTTTCTCGCCGAAGCCGGTGTCGGCAGCAGGCGATATTGCGAGACCCTTGTCGTAGACGGCAAGGTGCGTGTCAATGGCAGGATGATGGACAACGTCGCCGAGCGGGTCGATCCCGATATCGATATAATCGAGCTTTCCGGGCGGCGGCTGAGGTTGGCGGGGAAAGCGGTTTTCGCGCTGAACAAGCCGCCGGGCTATGTTTCCACGATGTCCGACCCGCATGCGTCGAGAACAATCGCCGATCTTATCCCGGCGAAGCTCGCATACCTCGGCCTGAAGCCGGTGGGACGTCTCGACAAGGAGAGCGAGGGGCTGATGCTCCTGACGAACGATGGTGATCTCGCGAACAGGCTGATGCATCCAAGGCACGGGATAAGCAAAATATACCGCGTGAGTCTCGACAAATCCCCGAAGCAGCGGGTTTTGGATATCCTCAGGAAGGGAGTGACCCTGCCCGAAGGGGAAAGGCTGAGGGGAATGGGGATTCGCATCGCGGGAAGCGGTCCTGAAGCCGCGAGGGAACTGGAGCTGACCTTGAAGGAAGGCAAAAAACGCGAGATAAGAAAAGGATTCGAGATGTTCGGTCACAGGGTGCGGAAGCTTCAGAGGATAGCCATCGGCCCTATACGTATCGGTGTGATTCGCCGCGGCGAACTGGTGCGTCTTAAAGAAAACCAGGTGAAGAAGTTGAGGGAATATTGCGGGATGTAACGACCCATGGAAAGGGGCAGCCCCCGCTCGCGCGGGGGTCTATGCCGTTAACAACCATGGGAGGTCTTTGGTTCTTGTTTAATTCACCCGAAGGTGAAGCACACAACACTCAGGTTTTTAATGCCGGGAAGCTTTCGCCTCCCACAACTCGGGCTTGTGAGGCCCCGAACGCGACTTCGTTCACTTTTCACTCCTCTCCGGCCTACTGCCGTTTAAAGTACCCACTCCACTGAGAAGTCA
>CAZSPL010000155.1:0-9602 GCA_964608735.1 uncultured Planctomycetota bacterium
TCCTATTAATAAGGTAAATTTTTGTTGGGTATTTTCATGTGGTATAGGGGTGGAAGGCGCGGTATATCGTGGGGAGGGTGGCAGGATGAAGATCATGGGTGATGAACAGAGGGAATTCATCTGGCGAAAAGGGGCTTTATACGAAAGGCGCCCCATGCTGTGGGGCGCATCCGATGCGGGTTTGGTGGGCGAAGAGGGACTCGAACCCCCGACTTCTTCCTTGTAAGGGAAGCGCTCTAACCAGCTGAGCTATTCGCCCCCATGCTATATTTTTGTTGACCTATTATACAAAAATACACTTGATTTAAAAAATGTTTAATCTTTTCCCGGTTTTTTCTTGCACGGCATGACATGTTGATGGTATAGGTTGTACTGCAATGTCCTTTAAATATTTAATATTGTTTTAATTATCGAGATTTTTGTTCCAGCTTGTCCTTGTTTGTACTTTCTACGATGCGCTGCTAATGACGAAAACTGAGACACAACCGACCGGAAACTTCACCTTCTTCACAGCATATTTCGATGTCGCCATCGATCCAAGCAACCGTATTGTAATACCAGCGCACTATGTTAAGCAAGGGCTTACGGAAGAATGTTACATCGTTGAACAACTTTCCGGCCAGTATAAATTTTTGAGCATTTTCACGGCTGACACTTTCTCACGCTACTCGGACCGCTATCTTTCGAGGGGCGAAGGTACTGAGGAAGATTTCCGCGACCGCAAGCGGAGTTTCTTCGCGGCGGTGAAGCATCAGAACCTGAACGCGACAAAACCGCGCATAACGCTTGACGACGCGATGCGCGAGCACCTCTCGATAGTCAAGCCCGAAACCGCGCTTGCAATCGTCGGGGTAGGGGATTCGCTCGAATTGTGGAGGCTTGACGACTACAACGCTTGGCGGCGTTCCGAGCGGGCGAGGGCGGGTTGATGTCGGAGCCGGGCGGCGGCCTGCATCACGTACCGGTGATGGTCCAACGGGTCAACGAGCTGCTCGGACTGAAGAGGGGGATGAAGGTTCTCGAAGGGTACATGGGGCTTGGCGGACATTCGAATGGGTTCCTTGAAATTTTAAAATCCGATGGCCATCTTTACGGGTTCGAGATAGACCCGAGGGTGGCGGAAGCAGCAAGGCGGAGGCTGAGCGATTACGAGGGAAGCTTCACCATTTTCGTCGCCAACTGCAGGGACTTCGATGAATACCTGAGGCGCGCGGAAGTGGAGCACATCGATGCCGGGTTCTTCGATCTCGGTATCGGTTACTACCACCTGGGCGATGGATACGGGATGGCTTTAAAGAAAGAGCTTCCCATCGATTTCAGGCTTTCACCGTCGCTCCATATCCCGAGCGGCTCGGAGCTTATCGAGCTTGCAATCGAGCCGGAAGTCAGGAAATTGATAGCCGATGCCGGGGAGAAGCGCTTCGCGGGAAGGATTGCCCGGGCGATAGTCCGGAGCAGGCCGATCTGCACCACGGGAGTCCTTGCGAGGATAATCGAGGATGCGGTGCCGCGGAAGTTCCATAAGCCGGGGGTTTCGCCGGCCCAGAGGATCTTCTCGCACCTGCGTTCCGTGGTGAACGACGAAACCGGGGCTCTCACGGAGATGATGTCGAAGCTGACATATTGGCTGAAGCCCGGGGGATGCGCGGTTTTCCTCTGCTACACATCGGATGAGCTGTCGCAGGTGCGCAAGTATTTGAAGGGAACGGGATGCACATGTCCTCCCGGATTTCCCAAGTGCATCTGCGGGAAAAATTACGGATATCGAATTCTTGCCGACGGGGAGCGAGCGTCAGAGGAGGAGATCGAAGGGAATCCATCGGCGAGAAGCGCGAGGCTTATAGCGGGCGAATTGCGATACGGACCGGCGGAGGGTCCAGCGGGGTGATCGGAATGGGTTTGGCAGCACGAAAGACAGTATACGAAGAACAATATGATGCTATTACAGTACCCGTAGAGGGCGCATTACGTGCGCCATACGGGCGCGCGGACATTTTCCCACGTACGGAGATCATGCTCCCGAGGTGGCGTACCACGCTCGGGGAACGGCTTGACGCTTTGTCATTCAGGGCAAGGCGGTGCCTGGCATGCATGCTCGCGATAGGGATCCTGGGCTCCGTCTGCGCGGCATCGCAGTTGTGGTCGTCATATTCCAAATCAAGCCTCGAGGAGACAAGGACGTCGCTTCGCTCGATGGAAGGTCGGCTTAGCGAGGTGAACTCCATAACCTTGCCGTTGACGGGAGTTGAATTCACGCGGGACCCGGGAGAGAGAGATTGAAGAGAGGCTACAGGACAAAGGCTGATTGGTGGCTTTTCCGGCATCGGGGAAGCATGGTGCTTTTGTTTTTCGTCGGGTTCTTCATCTGCATGCCGGTAGCGCTTGCAGTAAGGCAGATACAATACGGCACGGGCGGGGACGATGGTTATCTTGGGCGCGAAGTGAATGACCCCATCCCAGCGAAGCGGGGCTGCATCCTCGATCGTAACGGCAGGCAGCTTGCCGGATGCGCGGCGCGGTACGAGATATTCGCGAATCCGAGTGCGATGCGCGAAGAGGGAACGGATGTCGAGAAGGCCGCGCAGATCATGGGGGCTATCCTCGGCGAAGAAACATCGCGGGTTTTCATCGACCTGACCCGGGATTCGCACCGCGTTGTCCTGTGCGACTCATCGTCGCCGGAGCAGCGCGACGAGCTGATGGAGTTCAAGCTCAAGGAAGAGACGAAATATATACTTCAAGAGATCGGCATCGAGAGACTGTATGAGCGCGTATATCCGGGCAGGGGAGTACCGGGCAATGTGCTGGGATGGGTGCGTCGCGAGGAAGGCTCGCTGGTTGGTGTCGACGGCCTGGAGCTTACGTTTGATTACATGCTTCGAGGCCACGACGGATTGCGCACCGGCGTACGCGGGCTGAATGGTTCGCCACTCGATACGAGTTACCGCGTCGTCGAGGAACCGGTTGACGGGAATGATATCCTGCTGACCATCGACCGGGATATCCAGGTGATAGCTTATGAGCGGCTTTCGCACTGGATGCAGAAGACCGGCGGTCTGCGCGGCGCCGCGCTCGTGGTGGAAGCGGGGAGCGGCGATTTGCTCGCCATCGCGCAGTATCCCTGCATCGACCCATATAATTATGATGAATGCGTTGATAATACGACAGCCCGTAAGGATTTCGCATGCCGCTCGGTATACGAGCCCGGCAGCGTCGGCAAGGCGTTTGCAGCCGCGATGGGAATCAGCGAGGGGCTCATCAAGCCGGAGACGACGTTTTTCGTCGACCATGCGCCGATATATATAGACAATTATCCTGTAGGAGAATATCACACGATATGGCCGAATCCCGGGCGGCGCAGCCTTACGGAGATAATCGTGAAGTCATCCAATGTCGGCATGAGCCGCGTTGGGCTTGCGCTCAAGGGTGAGGTAGTTGTAAAGGCGCTGCACCAGTTCGGCATGGCATCACAGCCGGACCTCGGCCTGCTCGGCATGCCGAAGGCTATCGTCCCTGAAAAGGATAAGCATCCATGCGGCATTGAAACCGCGAACATGAGCTTCGGGCAGGGCTATGCCGCAACGCCGGCGCAGATCGCGCTCGCATTCAACGTGTTCGCATCGGATGGATGGTTTCATCCCGGCAGGCTTGTGTACGGCGTGAGGGATACGGCGAGCGGCACGCTTCGAACCGTGGAGATCCCGGTGCCGCGTTTGGCGATAACGGAAGAATCGTGCGAACAGATGGTGGAGATACTGCATCGAGTTACATCCAGCGAGGGTACCGGCAAGAATGCGGTTCCCGCAGGCTGGGAAATCGCGGGCAAGACCGGGACGGCGCAGGTGCCGTCACCCGACGGCGGCTACTATTCGGAGCATGAGGGCTACTACATGGTCAGCTTCGCGGGATTCGGTCCTCTGCCCGAACCAAAATATACGATCCTCGTTGTGATTGAAAAACCGAGAGGCGGGAAGCAATACGACTCGGGCGGCAAGTGCGCTGCGCCGTGTTTCAAGGAAATCTTCTCCGCTCTCATGGACCTTGACAGCAAACGCGCCGATGGTGAGTGAATCAACCAAAGGCGTAGAAGCGAAAAAGCTTCGAGATGATTTGCATTCAAACTGTGTATCAGGGAACGGGCGGTGGCCCAACGTTCTCCCCGGCCCTGGACGGAAAGCCGCCGCCCCAACCCCTTGACACGGTTTGAGAGATAGAGACGGCATTTGTCAGGCAGGGCATCCCCGTTGACCGAATTATTCTGAAAGGCATTCATGTTTCGGGCCGATATTTAGGAGCAGCTTGTGGACGGGCGAGAGGAGGGTTAACGGGATTTCGCTATGGCTGTTGAGTTGTCAGTACTTCTGGATAATCTTGACGTAGTAGGGCTGGACATTAATTTCCCCACTACCATAACCGGCTTCACGAATGATTCCCGTTTATTGAAGCGGGGGGATATCTTTGTCGCGGTCGCGGGTACCGAGCTCGCGGGAAGCGATTATCTCCCGGAGGCTCAGCAGAAGGGAGCCATCGGTGCGATAGTCGATGATTCGCTCATTGTTCCCGCGGGAGTAACGATACCGATACTTCGCGTGGGCAATGCACGCGAGGCGCTTTCATTCATAGCGCGGGAATTTTACGGCAATCCGTCGGAGAAGCTCCTGGTGGATGCATTCATCGGCACCAAGGGCAAGACCACATCGACATACATGGCCCAATCGGTATGCGCGGCGGGATTCGGCGCGAACAGGACGGGAGTAATCGGCACGCTCGGCGCGCACGGGGGAGGGGTCGATGAAACGACGGGGTTGACCACGCCCGAATCGGTCAATCTTCAGCGGATACTCGCTCAGTTCGTCAAGCGCGACGTAGTGCAGGTCTCGGTCGAATATACGGCGCATGCGATAGTGCTTCGAAGAGGGATGCACGTGAAGTTTGCATCGGGGGTCTTCGTTTCGTTCTCCCAGGACCACCTCGACTTCTTCGGGAACATGGATGATTACCTTGAGGCGAAGGTGGCGTTTTTTCGCGAGCGTGCCGATGATGAGAATTTTCGCGCGGTAGTGAATATAGACGAGCCGGTGGCGGCGGTTTTTCTCGAAGCGATGGGGGAGGATGCAATCACATTCGGGATGGGCGAAAGGGGTGACCTGAGGGCGGAGAATGTGCGGGTCGACAAGGGGCTGACGTCGTTCGACCTCGCGTACGATGGTTCGCGCGTGTCGCTGTCGCTCGATGTGGTGGGGCGGTACAACGTATCCAACGCCCTTGCGGCTGCGGGCCTCGGGATTAGGCATGGGATCGGGCTTGAAAAAATCGCGAAGGGGCTGATGGATTTCACACCGGTGCCCGGACGCATGGAATCGATTCGCGAAGGGCAGGCGTTCGAAGTCCTCGTCGATTACGCGCATTCGCCGGAGAGTGTGCGGGTTGTTCTCGAAGCCATCTCCGGGCTCGGTTTCAAGAGGAAGATAGCCGTGATGGGTGCGGGCGGAGACCGTGACCGGAGCAAGCGTCCCATCATCGGGCGGGAATTGATGAGCGCGGCGGATGTCGTGATAGTCACATCGGACAATCCACGCTCGGAAGACCCGTCATCGATTATAGAAGCGATACTTGCCGGTGTAAGGGAAGTTTCAGGCGGGGAGCATTTCGCGGAGCCGGACAGGGCGAAGGCGATCCGCATGGCTTTAGAGGGGGCTTGTGAAGGGGATGTCGTGATGATACTCGGCAAGGGAGCGGAAGACTACCAGGAAATCGCGGGCGTGCGGCACCCGTTCGACGACAGGGAAGTGTGCCGCGCGATCCTAAGGGAGATGCTGGATTCGTGCAGGTAAGCCTTGGCGACATAGCGCGCGTCACGGGCGGACATATATTGTCCGGTGATGAGTCCACCGTGTTTACATCGTTTCATCATCACAGCAACGATGCGTCGCCGGGCTCGTTATACATCGCGCTCAAGGGGGAGCGGGTCGACGGGCATGATTTTGTAAAAGCTTGTTATGACAAAGGATGCCGGGGCGTGTTGATTACCGACGCCTCGGCATTTGAAAGGATAAAGGATGAAGTTCCCGGGATGGCGGCGGTGGTGGTGAGCGATCCGGTCGATGCGCTGTCTAAGCTGGGCCGGGAAGTGATACGGCGGATAGGTCCGAAGATTGTCGGGATAACCGGCTCGGTCGGGAAGACATCGACCAAGGAGATGACGGCGGCGATACTTTCGAAGCAATACAGAACGGGCTTTTCACCGGGGAATCTGAATACCGAGATCGGGATGCCGGTGGCGCTTCTGAATATGCGCGGCGGCGAGGAAATCATCGTGCTCGAAATGGCGACGCGCGGCATCGGGCAGATAACGCATCTATGTTCCATCGCGCATCCGGATGTAGCAATAATCACGGGTATCGGGCATTCCCACATCGAATGCTTCGGGAGCCTCGACGGCATACGGAAGGCGAAGCTTGAAATCGTCGAGGGGATGTCGGGCGAGGGAGCGGCGGTTATTTTCGGTGATGACAAATCGCTGGTGGAAATGGCGAGTCATACCGGACGCGAAATGGTACTTTTCGGCGAATCGGAAGATTGTGAATACAGGCTCGCGAATATTGCCATAACTCCGGAAGGGGTCAATTTCAGGCTCATTATTGGTGAGGACGGATACCCGGTATCGATAAAGCATGGGTCGAGAGGGGATGCGTTTAATTTCATCGCCGCGACGGCAGCGGCAGACGCGCTTGGAGTGCCGGTTACGAATGCGGTTGCGTCGGCGAATGCGGTCAGGACAACCGGGATGCGGCTTCGACGTGAGACTGGTCCGCGCGGAAGCCTGATGATAGTGGATTGCTACAACGCGAACCCGGAGTCGATGCGTAACGCCATCGAACTCGCGCTGGCGAATCATCGTCCGGGGGGGCGGGTTATAGCGGTACTCGGGGATATGCTCGAACTTGGCGCGATGTCCGGCGCGGAGCACAGGTCGCTTGGAGAATTCATCGCGGGAAAGATCGATGTCGTGCTTGCATTCGGGGAGGAGATGAGAGGGGCGCTGGAAGTGTATGAATCGAAGGGCGGGAGCGGGGTTCATTTTCAGAATCATCGGGATATCGCCGAATGGCTCATGGATAACGCATCGGCCGTCGATGTGATACTCCTGAAAGGGAGCAGGGGAATGGCGCTGGAGAGGATATTTGAATATCTAAAAAACGGGTAAAAGCATGTACAGGTATTCATTAAAATATTATACTGTTTGCAGGCATCCTGTATAAGATTATGATAGTAGAACTATGCATATTTATCATCTTCTTTTTCCTCTCAGTCGGGATTACATTCCTGCTGATACTCATTCTATCGCGCGCCGGTGTCGGGTCTGTGATCCGCATGCAGGGACCGGCATCGCATATCGAGAAGAAAGATACGCCATCACTCGCCGGAATCGGATTCATAATATCAATCATCATTTTCGGCTTTGCCGCTCTGTTCGTGCCTTCCATCGACAAACAGATACTCGGGGTCGTGATAGCGGCGGCTGTATTCGGGCTGCTCGGTCTTGTTGACGACCTGTCCAAGCAGTTCGCGAAGCGGTCATCCGGATTCAAGGCGCGATACAGGATTATCCTTCAACTATTGATAGCGCTGGTTTTTTCGATATGGCTTCGCTCGAGCCAGCCGCACCGGGGGATAATCATCCCGGGCCTCGACGAGTCATGGAATCCCGGCAACTGGCTTGTGGTGATAGATGTGCTTCTGCTCGCGGGATTCGTGAACGCATTCAACTTCACCGACGGGCTGGACGGGCTTGCAGCGGGACTGGGAATAATATGCATCCTTTCCGTGGGATTCATACATTGGATGGACCTCCAGGAATATTTCCTTACATTTTCCGAGAACGCCGCGCTGTGGCCGGTGGCTGCATTCATCGGCATCTCGGCGGGATTCCTGGTGTTCAACTGGCATCCGGCGCGTATTTTCATGGGGGACGGCGGCTCGTATTGCCTCGGCGGATTCATCGGGGCGTACGCGATAGCGACGGGGTTACATATAGCTTTGATCATCGCGGGACTCGTGTTCGCCGCCGAGCTTTTAAGCGTGGTGATACAGGTGGTGAGTTTCCGTACCACAGGCAGGCGGGTGTTCGCGATGACGCCGATACATCACGCGTTTGAATTGAAGGGATACGGCGAGACATCGATAGTTCGAGCTTTCTGGCTCGCCGGGGCGATTTGCGCGGCTGCATGCTACGTGCTGTTCACGCGGGTGGGAGCGGGATAGAGATGTACGTAAGTGAAAAATATTTTCGTGTAATTTGCTACCTCCTGAAAAGACCGGTGGGGGAGGGACATCAACCATCCCTCCCCCGGTCAGGGAGGAAAGTGGGATATAAAGGTTGTCAATGACGCATACCGGGGAAATTGGCGAGTTGTATCCGGTGAAAGGCCGGCGGTTCATCGTGTACGGGATGGCGCGTTCGGGTATCGCGGCAAGCAGGCTGCTCCTTGAAAGGGGGGGGTGTGTGGTTGCTGTAGATGATGCCGAGGGCTTTTCAGGGCATGTCAAGGAACATATAGAGCGGCTTATTGGCAGCGGTATGGAAATTGTGCTGATGCCCACGCCGGAAAAGATGCGCGGGCTCATTCACGATTCCGACGCGCTGGTGGTTTCGCCCGGGGTGGAATTGTCACGCGAAATTGCTGATGCCTGCAAGAGCGGCGGGGTGGAATGTTTCGGCGAACTCGAGCTTGGCGCGCGGCTGTGTCCGTGCCGCATAATCGCGGTAAGCGGTTCGAACGGGAAGACGACGACGGCGTGCCTGATCTATGAATTCCTGAAAGCGCGCGGGGTCAGGGCTCACCTCGTGGGCAATGTCGGGTCGAGCTATACGCGCGAGGATGCATCGGGATATTTCATCAACGGCGTTAAAATATATTTCACCGAAGGTGTCGGCGTACCCATCTGCGAGAGGGTCGATGCGATGCAGCCGGATGACTGGGCTGTCGCGGAAGTGTCGAGTTACCAGCTCGAATCGACCATCGATTTTCATCCGCATATAGCGGTGCTGCTGAATATCGTCGAGGACCATCTCGCGCGGCACGGTGATATGGACGGGTATATCGGGGCGAAGTCGCGGCTGTTCGCGAACCAGAAACCGGGCGACTGGGCGATATTGAATGCCGACAACGCGGATGTCGGCAAGGCGTTCGAGATGAGCGGCGCGGGTTCGACAACGCTGTATTTCAGCCTCGAGGACAAAGCATCGGACGCTTATTTCCACGACGGCGTCGTGTTCCAAAAGATAGACAACCAGGCGGCGCTGCTCCTGAAGCGGAATGAATACGCCCCCCCGGGGGATCACAATATCGAAAACCTGATGGCGGCATCGCTCGCGGCGAGCGCGGCCGGGGTGGGGATGGATTTCATACGCAATGCCGCGCGCATGTTCCGGGGAGTCGAGCATAGGATAGAATGGGTGGGCGAGTTCAACGGCGTAAGAATATACAATGATTCGAAGGGCACCAACCCGGATTCGACGATAAACGCGTTGAAGGCGTTCGACGAGCCGGTGATACTCGTGCTCGGGGGGTATGAGAAGGGGAGCGATTTCTTGCCCC
>CAZSPL010000156.1:0-7570 GCA_964608735.1 uncultured Planctomycetota bacterium
CCGTATGCGCTTGATAACTCAACAATGAAAATCGCGCGGGAAAGGGGTGGTCTTCCGGCAGCCAATGGAGCCACCCCTTTCCAGCGCCTGCACTCCTTGGCACACACAGGCGCTGTAAAGGTGTGCCACCCGAGATTAGGCAAAGTGGTGTCAGCAGAGATCATAGCAAAGGGGTGCCACCCGGGATTGTAGCGATGTCGGAGCGCGAGCGCTTGGCAGGACCACGGTCAGGCTCGCGGACTCGCCAGACCGTGCCACCCGGGATTGATTTCGTGTGTCTGATTGATTATGGATTCGGGCCGGTATTGTATGGATAGTCGTGCGCGTCCGCGCTCGAGAAACACGGCACCGCGCGCACATTGGTATCTTCAGTCCACGAGCAAATGCCCCACTTGAGGTTCTTCGCATTGTAGCCCAGCATATTCAGCGCGGTCGTCGCAATGCCGCTCGTATGCCCCGAGGAGCAATAGCATACGATATCCGCGTCGGGAGGGAGCCGCTTGAGGCTGCCTTCCTCGGCGATGCCCTGCCACGGGATATTTATCGCGCCCTCGATATGTCCGTTGTTGTATTGCGCCTCGGTGCGTACCGAAATAACA
Organism: uncultured Planctomycetota bacterium; assembly: GCA_964608735.1. Taxonomy (GTDB): domain Bacteria; phylum JAJVIF01; class JAJVIF01; order JAPKYR01; family CAZSPL01; genus CAZSPL01. The sequence goes on from CAZSPL010000156.1 coordinate 600, forward strand.
ATCGGGTCATTGGAAAAATCCTCGTCATTCAGCAGGTCGAACAATTCATCCGCGGAAATAACCGGAGGCTGCGACCCCGCGACATATGCCTCCGCGGCCGCGCGGACTATCTCGTCATCGTCCCGCGAATCGGTGTTGTCTATCGTATTCAATTCCTGCGTCGGCGGCGGTATTTTGATGATGGCATTAACAGGATAATTATTGCTGTCCACTGCATTGACGAACGGGTTGGTCGCGCGCACTTCGGCGTTGGTGGTCCACGCGCACATTCCGTATTTCAAATTCATCGCGTTATGGCCGAGAGCGTTCAGAACGGTGGCCGCGATGGCGGCGGTATGCCCGGTGTAGCAATAGACGACGATATCCTTCCCTGTCGGTATCTTCGCGAGCTGGTCCGGGTCGGCGATCTCCTTCCACGGGATGTTTATCGCGCCCGCGATATGCCCCTTCTGGTAGTCGGCGTTGCTTCGCACGCTGATGATGAACGGGTCGTTCGATGAATCGCCGTCGTTGAGGATGGCGAAAAGCTCCGATGCCGTGATGACCGGGCTGGAGCCGGATGACAGGTAGGAGTCGAGCGCGGCCCGAACCACTTCGAACTGGTCGATGTCACTGGGCGGGACGACGGGGTTGTCGTTATAGTATGAAACCCTCATGCACCCGCTCTGTATAAATACAAGGGCCGCGAGAATCGCGAGGGTGATCAGTCCGGATTTATATCTCTGCTTCATGGCGTTCTCCTCGATATTAACGGCGCGCTTATTTCATGCGCTACGGGACCTCATCGACTATGACATCCTTGTTGGCGTCGATTTCTTCCTCGAACATCCGTCCCTGGTTGATTTTCATGTTTATATAGAACTCGGTAAGGAACAGGCTCGAATGGCCGTGGCAGCTGTCGCATGAGGCGTTCTGCGGCGTAAACCGCTGGATGTTGTGCGGGGTGGCTAATCCCCACGTCGGTTCGGATGCGAATTGCTCAAGCTCGATGCCGTAGTCCTCGAACGAATCCGGGTATACCGGCCCATGCCTCAGCAGGCAGATTTCCTCGGGGCGCTCATCCGATTTCAGCGGGTTGCGCCCGATGCGGAAATCGATTTCCGATGCCACGAGCGTGCCGCTGGTCGCGCCGCTTCCCGGGCGGGCGACGTGGCACTGGTAGCAGTTGGTGTATGGCTGCGCGTGGCATACATGGCATTCGAGCTGTCCGATGTGCTGTTCGTGGAACGGGTTGGCGTCGTTGATGGATTCCCCGTGGCAGTCGCGGCAGCTCGGTCGCGCCGGGGCGTTATAGAGCTTGTCGGCGGCGTTGTTCGCGCCGTGAAGCTCATCACCCGTATGGCAGTCGGTGCATGTCATACCGGCGAGATAATGGATGCTCGCTTTTATCCCGCGTATCTCACCCCTGAATTCCTTGCCGAGGCTCTGGCCGTGGCATGCGGTGCAGTTGCGGGTAAGGTTCGGTGTCTTCTTGAATTCGTGTTTGTCGAGCAAACCGCCGTTGACTATTTTTGGCTGCGACACATGGCACTGTCCGCATGTGGTATGGCATTCGGCGCAGCGCTCATCGAGCATCTGCCGCATATCGGAAGTCAGTTCACCGGCGCCGCTTCGCGCGAGAAGCGCCGTCTTGTATCCCGTCTGGTCGAACATAAGGCTCTTGGAATGATTCTCGACGATTTCGCGATGGCACGCGGCGCAGTTCTCGATATCGAACTCGCTGGGGTCGTCGATAAATCCGGCGTGAGAGTCCTCTTTGACATTCACTCCCGGTGTCCCGCCGTGGCAGCCGACGCATCCGCCCTGGTTGTGCACGTCGGTCAGGAAATCATCGGAGACCGTGTAGAGCTCGTATGCCTCAAACTGGGGCACCGTGCCCGCTCAGCTTCCGGTGCTTTCCGGTGGAATAACCGGCTTGGCGGAAAGGGTTATCATATCCTCGCTGGAATGGCACGCGATGCAGGTGCCATACGCCGATACACCCGGCTTGCCGCCGGTCAGTTCCGTAAGATGAACAGAGCGTGAGCATTCGCACAGGGTCAGCATGATGACCAGCGCGCACGCGAGGCCCGCGATTGCCGCGCCGCGGATGCGTTTTCGAGAGGATTTTATTTTCATACGATGCAGCATTTTCTATAAATCGATCCTGTAATAGACCACCGCGTTGAAATAATCGAATTCGAGATTCGAATAATCGGTGTTGCCCGAATCGCCGTACTCCGTTTCAATCATCCACCTGCCGTCCGGCCCGAGGGTGAGCGATGTCGATATCCGCATCAGGTCGAAGTCGTTCAGCTCGGAATCGCCCCTGCCGGTGAAGATTCCCGCCGCGAACGCGGTGTCGCCGCCGGAATCGTAGTGGAAATCAACGCCGAGTCCCGACTGCCCCGCGGAGTTGGGGGCGATTTCATCGAGGCTGAAATTCATGCTCGTGTTCTCGTAGTAAAACGATAGAGCCGAGTTGTCCGACGGATTGTATGTCATCGATGTCGCGAACACATTGCTTCCACCGCTGCTGTCGCGAAGCCGCATGTTCCAGTTGCGCAAGACATTCGAAAGCTGCCACGACCATTCGTCGCCGAGCGGCGTATACAGCCCGGTCTTCCATTCCCACCGGGTATGCAGCGTAAGCGGCTGCTGGGCTTCGATGCCGCCCTGTTCGCTGCCGTCGGGGAACTGGCTGTCGTTAAAACGCGAAAGCGCAAGCCGCTGGCTTATCGAGCCGTCGTTTCCAAAACGATATCTGCCGCCGACGAATCCCGAAATCGAATAGCCGTAATTCCTGATGGTGTACGGCGCGAGGTCGGCTTCGGTAAGTCCCGGGCGTATTAAAAATTCGCCGATGCCGGGGGCTTCATAGCGTATGCGGTCGGTGTGGAAATATTCAACAGAGCCACCTGCGGTCAGGCGCAGGTTGTCATAATTATATTTCAGCCTGCCGCCGAAATCGTAGTGACGGTCGTAGTGCGTATTCAGGGTCTGCTCGCCGCCGATGGTTTCATAGTTGCCGTATGCTGTCAGCACCGAATGATCCAGGTATTTGCATCGGCGGGTGATGCTCCCCGAGAAAATATGCCGCGACATCGCCCCGCCGATTCCCGCATCCGGGCTGTCGGCGCGGATACCGGCATAGCCCGCTTTCAGCGACGTGCGGTCGTTGAGCGGGATGTCCGTGTTAACAAGCGCGGTGACGGTATCGCGGTTGGAGAATTCAAAATCGTCGGAATCGATCCTGTCGAAGATGAGCCCGAAGTCGAGGTCGCCCCAGCATGCCGGGTAGTCGTAATGGAATGCCACGCGGTCGCTCGAATAATTGTTGAGCACGGCGGCATCGTCGCGCCGGTCGACATCGCGATGCGTCCAGCTTCCGGTGAACGCATCGAATGAAGTCTCGAAGCTGTAATCCTTGATGTCGGTCCATGCGCTGCGCACGCTCGATGGCAGGTTCTCGATGAGAGCATAGTCGGCGAGTCCGAACGTTCCGTGGAACGATGCATCACCGGTGAATACACGCAGCCCGATGCCTGCGTTGTTGTTGTCCTTATAAAATGCCTCGAGTGAAAATTCACTTCCGCCATCGAACCGGGTGACCGCTTCGCTGCGGCCGAGGATAATACCGTCCATCAGCGGGGCGTAATGGCGGCTCTGCTCATCGCTCTCGTCATCGTCGAGATAAGCGACACCGGGAACGATAAATCCCTGCAACGCCATCGCTTCTTCATACAATGCGAGATTCTCTTCGAGGAACGGATTGACTTGCGTTGCTTCTTCGGTCACCGCGTCATCTTCGGCGAATGCGACTGCCGGCATCGCGGCCAGCATCATCGCGACGAGTATCGCAACGGGTATCAGTTGTTGTTTTCGTGATGTCCACACGTCAGGTTTCATCAAGATTCGTACAGCATACGCGAGGAACCGTAGTAATAACTGTTAATCGAGGATGAATTCTACTCGGGAACAACATGCTTGTCAAACCACACTTCCAGATTACTCGTACCGCGCACTTCAACCTCCGTTTCATAAAAGCATGTGATGTGTGGCACGGTCTGCGCGAGCCCTGCGAGCGCTGACCGTGGTCTTTATATTGTTGCGCTGTTTGCCACGGTTATCCCTCGCGGAGCTCGGGAAAACCGTGCCACCCGGAAACCATTACCTGGAGAATTAGTTCAGGGAAGCATCCACCCGGGGTGGCGGATCTCTTCAACCGGCTCGTCGATGTCGAGCAGGTGTTCGAGGGAGCCGCCGTCGTCCGGCACATACTTGCGCCAGTATTCCACCGACTTCTTCATCATATCGAGGATCTCCCTCGGACGCTGCGCCGTTCTCGCGAAGATTTCGAGGGTGAGGAAAACTTCATCGACCATCGGCGGCATGCCGCGTCGCGGCGCCTGCTCGAAGCTTCGCGCGAGGGAATGCAAAAATTTGCGCGGCTCGATGAGTCCGGTCATGTTGTATTCCTGTGTGAACGGCAGGTGCGCCGAGGTCTTGCCGTCGGTCTGTTGCATGTGGATTATCGGGCTGTACGCGCCGTATTCCTGTATCCACTTGTAGATATCCCCGTCGGTTTCCTCGGCGAAGAGCCACGGATGCCGGTCGACTTCCGCTCTAAGTTTCGGGCGAAGCTCGCGTACGAGTTCGGGGATGGAATCCCTCTCCGCCGCGGCTTGCTCTATTAAATCATACGCCGCCTTCGTCCCGAGCCAGATCTTACCGAGGCTTCCGTTCTCGCGCACTTCCCTGAGCGCCCCCGCGATATGGCGCAGCATCGGCTTCTGGTAGCGCCGCTGGATGGAGCCGTGCCCGGTGTCGAGGGTGAGATAGAGCGGAGCTTTGTAGATGCCGAAAACCTGCGTGAGCATTTCCTGCGCGCCCGCGATGGTCCACGGCGGCTGGCTGGGGGTGTACATCTGTTCGAGCGCGAGCCCGGGGAGATTCTGTTCCTTCGCGTAGACAGCGAGATAGGAAAGGTTTTCGGTGAGTTTGCGCATCGTGTCCTTGTATTTAATCGGGTCGTGAAGGACATTCTGCGGGATGGCGTGGCAGAAGAAGCCGAACCGCGCGCCGAGGTTGGACGCGGTGTTTATCATCGGCTTGAGCCATTTTTCCTGTATACGGCGCTGGACTTCCTCATGGTTATGCGTAAGCCCGAGCGTTGTATACGACCCATGCCCCGTGAAGATGCTGGATATTTTGACATCGTAGCGTTTTACCGTGTAGCCGACTTCGGTCTCCCAGTTGCGAAGCTGGTCGGCCCCGATATAGAGCGGGTCGGCCTCGACATCGGCGCTCGCCTCGATGTAGCGTATGCCCCACTTGCGGATGATGCGTATCCACTCCTCGGGCACCGTCCACCGTTTCGAGGCGAAGCAGTTGTCGACGGCAAGATATATCCTCGGGTATCGCGCCATAAGTCCGCTCCCACTGACACGGCACGGGGGATAAAAGGTAGTAAAGATTTGCCTCCAGCGCAAGTCCCTCCCGCTGATTCCCGCTTTATTCCGGGCAAAGATTATCTCGCTCCGGGTGCCGCGCACTTCAGTGTGCGCCTCCCAAGCCCTGTTCACCATAATATTTTTAATGTATTTTTCTCTTGCAAAATATTAATTCATGTGAGATATTCATTTTAGGGAATTACCGGCAAATTGAAAAATATTTTTCTCGTAAGGAGGACGTTGATGAATAGGGTACAGATGTATAGTGGGGGGGGCGGGGTCTTAGGACTCGTCTGGTTTATTTCGTTGCTGGTGTTTCTGTCGGGTTGTAGCGGGGGAAGTGCGATGGTTTCAATGCCGGGCATAGGGCAACTCCAGGATTATCGCAATCCAATTGACGACATGTTAAGAAGTCTGCTATGGACAACGGGTAACGACGACGACGTCGCCGTTGATGACGACAACGATGCGGATCGAAACGTAGATATTTCCAATGTAGTATGGGGCTGGGAGTGTTCGGCATACGGCTGGGGGGAAATCAAGCAGCGCGGCACGCCCAATGACGATGATTATGTCTACACTGTAGCTTGCTGGGAAGAATCCACAGGCGTAGGTGAGGGTGATGTCTGGTTCAGCGTGCTATGGCGCGAGGGTTTGCTTGACAGTGACCATGTTGCCACGCTTCAGCAGATTGATTCCGGGCAAAGCGCCAAGCTTCAGAAATGGCCTTCAATCACGGCCCACCTTGGCGAATATGGTGAAGATGATTATGCAATAATCGTAGATGTAGCCTACGAACTGAGCCAGGGCTACACTATTGAGCCGCAATGGACAGGCCAGTGGGAGATACGGCATTGTCGTTACGCTATGAGCGGTTATGGGGATGATACGGACTTCGACGATTTCGATGAGCTTTTATCTGAAACAGTAAGCCATGATTCGTTACACGACTGCATTCACCCCGATATCGTCTTCGATTGTGCTTATGACGATGATGAAAATCCCGAGGCAAAGAACCGCTTACACTTGGTCTACGAAGTGGATGATTACGAGGACGGGCAGAGCATTTACTACCGTTTCGGTGAGGAAGATGATGTTGACGACATCAACTGGGACGATGCCTACCAGATAAACATCGATGGTCAACAGGATTCACGGCCGAGAATTGATGTCGGCCAGGATGACAGCGGGCATGTTACTTATGACCTCTTCCAGCACCCGGATTCAGTCTATTATGTTGGCGTGACCTGGATGCATGCTCGCTACAGTTACATTCCAGCAGGCTGGGTGACTGATACCTTTCTTGCATCGCTGCCACCTGATGGTGTTGTACCATTAGCTGTAATTCGAGAAAGGCTTACTAATAACACTTCCCCTCGTATTTTATATGTCCTGCCTTTCATCGACATTGAGCCTCTTGCTGCCTCAACACCTCGGACAACCATGATTACATGGACGTATATAGTAGAAGATCAATATGGAAATTTCTTTCCTATGAATGTTGAAGCGACCAACACGCTTAAACTCGAAAATGAAGGA
>CAZSPL010000156.1:7580-9561 GCA_964608735.1 uncultured Planctomycetota bacterium
GCCTTCGCGTACAACACGATAGTTGATGCAAATGACGTTCCGTTTCGTAACGGTATTTCGACCTTGGCGCTGGAGGAAACGAACACGAAGGAAGGCTATCTCGTGTGGCTCAATGATGGCTGGTCCTTTGAGTCAACAACCGCAACTGATGTTGAGGTTTACGCCGGTGATCTAAGCTGGGACTGGGGTGTGTTTGACTACGATATTGGCGTCAGCAATTTCGAGAATATTTCGGATGGCTTGAGCAGCTGGGCTGTTAACAATTGGTACGTTTTTGGTCCGGAGATAGCCATTTTTCATGATGACAGGGCATTCTGTGTGTGGACAGACATCGATAACGGCACGCCCCCTTCTATCTGGGGCGATGCAAGCGATTTATGATTAAAGGAGGCGGTAACTATGAAACCGACTATTGTTTTACTGCTGTCCTTCCTCCTTCTCTGCGGGTGTTCGGGCATCAATCCTTGTATTACACCTGATGGAGCTGCCGGCTCACCGAGGTATCAAGAAGCTCATAGAACCACGCACTGGATCTGGGACACCGGTTTATACAGGGTTTCCGATGATCACGCGACCATCGAGAGACTGCCAATGCGCGAAGGGGAGTATCATTTTAATATTACGCGCCTTGCGGAGCCACCCAACTGCATAAAGTGCCTGCAGATAGGCAAGCCATCGAGCCAGCCCGATGGCACATTGAAAATCCCGGTATCACTCAGCCATCCATTCCCAAGCGCGCCGCTCTATACCGGGTTTGATGTAAGGGGCATTATCTTGTTTCCGGCAACCAGGTATTGGGAGAGAGAGCCCAATGACATTAAAACCGCTACCGTCCCGGTAGAATATATTTTCCCTGAAGACGGCCCTATTCCGCTGTATTTCTCTCGCGCAGAGGATGGCGGCGGCCAGTTGCTCAACGCCGATGGTTTCACGATGTTCTTCTTTCCCGGATGGCATGTCCCGGGGTATGATTTACCCATATTCCAGTACAACAAGGGAATCTACGCAAATGGTCTTGATCCGGACAGCACAATTAACGGTTACAAGCTATTCACCAACGACCCGAACAGGCGGATGTTCAGGACAAACGAGACCATTACCAGGACATATCACATAGCCGCTACACAAGGTGAGTTTATCTTCGGTTACGTAGTGGAGGCATCATGGGCCCCTCCTACCGCGACTCCAGTTACTGATCCCGCTAACGACTTCCCATTCTGGGCCAATTGCGAAGACGGCTATGTGCTCGAGTTCGAGCAGATTCACCCATTCAAGACAGGTTTTTACGGCCCTCCATCAATTTCTCCTTGGCCCCCAGTGGCTCCATGGGTTTACGACGAAGAAAGGCACGTAACAGCAGCTACTTTAATGCTTAGCCAGGTTGACCCGGAGGATGAAGCTATCGAGGAAATTGACATCTGGCTCCACTGCCCTGACCTGTCAAACAACCCCGATATACAGACACATGGAGTGGCATACTCAAAGAGCGACTTTACAGTAAATAGTCAGACCCACATTTACAATGGATATCAATGGATCGGCATGGGTTCTTTTGAGGCCGAACCCGGTCAGTATGTCGCCTTGTTGTATGTTCGTCCAAATCTGGGGAGAAAAGGCTGGGATTACGAGGACAATAACTGGCCCGCACAATTGTACTATCCAGCGTTCTTTGATTTCATCACGCTGGAGGTCATCGCCGGAGATTAGAAGTAAAAAGAAAGCGATTTGTGATTTTCGATGTTCCGGGACACCAATGTCCCGGTTTTTTGTGTGCCTGGCATGTTTGACAGCTTGGAGAGGGAAGTCCTCTACCCAGCAGGCGAAGGCTGTCAGGCTTATCCTAGGAGATTCTGTTCCTTCGCGTAGACGGCGAGATAGGAAAGGTTTTCGGTGAGCTTGCGCATCGTGTCCTTATATTTAATCGGATCGTGAAGGACATTCTGCGGGATGGCGTGGCAGAAGAAGCCGAACCGCGCGCCGA
>CAZSPL010000157.1:0-9498 GCA_964608735.1 uncultured Planctomycetota bacterium
GCTTGCCGTCGCCGTCCTGGAGATAGGCTCCTTTGACGATTTTTCTCGCAATAGGGGATGAGCCTTCTTCCTTCGAGGGTTCGATGCCCATGATCGCGACACCGACGCCGCCGGAGCTGGATTTCGCGACGCCCTGTCCCTGGATGAGGAGTTTCGTGTATTCGACGCCGGGAAGTGCATCGATCCTTGCCCTGTATTGATCGGGATTTGTGACATAGAGATCGACGGCCGGGGCATCGAGGTAATCCTTGTGCTCGATGGTGATATGTCCGGCCTGGAGGCGCACGCCGTCGCGGATCATCTGCTGGTAACTGCCGTCGGCGAGGGAAATCATGAAAATCGCGAAACCGAGGCCGAGCCCGATGGACAGGACGGTGATGATTGTCCTTCGCTTGTTCCTCCAGATATTTCTCCAGGCGACCTTTGGCAGCATTTCATATCACACATGGTTCATTGCTTTAACAGGTTCGAGACGCGCGGCGACGGTAGCCGGGTAGAGCGAAGCGAGGATGCAGATTATCCACATGGCTATCACCGGTTGATAAAGGCTCGCGGAGGTCAAAGCGGCTCGCCATATCGGGTCGAATGCCACGCCCGCGAATGACGTTTCTCCCGCGAATTTGGCGGTGTTGATGCCGACTATTTCGAAGTAGTAGCTTCCGGCTGCCCCGAGTATGAGTCCGAATACAGTCGCGACGAATGACATGAGGAAAGCTTCGGTGAGCACGTTGGCGATGATGTGATTCGGGGTCGCGCCGAGAGCTTTCAAAATTCCGAACTCGCGGATACGGTCATATGTCGCCATCAGCATCGTGTTCATTATCCCCAGTCCGGCGGCGAGGTAGAAGATTATCGAGACTATCACCGTTCCACTCGACGACATGTTGAGCAGGTCGGAGAACGCGGGAAGCAACTCGCGCCAGGTTTTCAGCTCGGCATTTCCGAGCGAAGCGCCGATTTTCGCGGTGAATTGCTCCGGTTGAATGCGCCCGTGTGAATTGAGCGCGATCTCGTGCATCCCCTCGGGCATAACGAAAAGCTCGCGGAAGTCGGCATCATAGAGAATCGCGGCGCTCCTGTCGATGGCTTCACCGGCGGATTTGAGGATACCGGCAACGTGGTAAATCTCATTGCCGAGCGAACCGTCGGCGGCCTGTACGACGGCGATTATTTCATCACCGATCGATGCATTGAGCGACCGCGCGAGTTTTCTTCCGAGCACGATGCCGACCTGTTGGTCGCCTCCGAGGAATGTGCCTTCGAGCATATGGGACGCGAGGTTGAAGGTGCTCTCCTCTCTCCGGGGATCGACCCCCCAGTACATCGCGCCCGCGGATTTGTTGCCGACGGAGACAAGGCCGTAGCCGTAGACGCGTTCCACCGAATCGATGCCGTGGTCATTCGCGGCTTTGACTATCGCATCTGGATTCTCGATTGTTTTATAAAGGGAATGGTCTTCGAGATAGCCTTTCGCATGCACCTGGGCTTCGCCGACTACAAGAGTGGTGGCGGAGGCGACCGCGCCCCTGACGTAGCCTTCGACGAGGGCGAATGTCAAGATGAGCACGGCTGTATTGAGCGCGAGGGCGGTTATGGTGATGAGGGTACGCCGGGGATTCCGCCAGAGGTTGCGCCATGAATATTGTACGGTCGACTTCATTTATTACATATCAGCTTTGCAGGTTGCGAAGGGTGAAGATATCGTTGCCTATATCGACACCGAACTCAATACTATTGTAAGTCACTACGGTTGTCTCGTTGGGCTTGTCGGCCGGAGTAACGGTGAGTACCATGGGAATTTCACGGTCGCCGACCATCTGCATGTCGGAGAAGGAAAAAGTCCGCGCAAGCTTCATGTCTTCATCGTAATAGGTCATCTCGAGGGGGAGGTAATTCGATGCCCGTACGACGAGGATGAGTTTTCCCCAGACGATGGCGGCATCGGGTTTTGGGATGCAGGTGATTTCAATTATATCCTCGCCGTCTCTCTTCCCCTGGAATGTTATGGAGAAATCGTAATCGTCGGCCATGCGGCTCTCGCGTACGATGTCGTCGTTGGTAAAATGGCTTCCCATCCAGGACTGGGACATCATCGACGAGGGCACTTTGATGGTGCGGTTCACTTTCGGGAGGTAGTTCCAGATATCGTTGTCGACCCGGAGAGTGGCCATACCTTTTTCTTTCGCGGGGGAGAGAATCCGAACGAGCGAATTTTTCTTTCCCTGAGTCCAGAAACTGGCGGTCAACGTGCGCGACCAATGCTCGGTGACAATCTGCATGGTCATCTTGCCGCGGCTGGAATCGCCGCGGTAGAGGTCGTCGACCTTGTTGAGGATATCCTCGGCGGTCAGTTCCTGCGCGGCACTGGAAGCCGGTACGGCAAGCAGGATGCCGAGGAGCATCGCGGTGAGAATGAACATCGCCCTGGACAAATTGTTATATGACGTCAATTCCGATCACCTCATTATTTCTCTCCTGGAGAGCGCATCGCAGGAAAGCGTATAGCTTATATTGTTTATCCTTACGTTTCAAGACAACATGTCAGACACCGGCGGGCTCGCAAGGTTCCATTGAAAATTAATCCGTATCCCGTACAATTGCGTCATTGCCTGGATTCGAGAATATGAGAAGGCCGATTCTTGCGGCCCCGCAAAATATCCCGCTTTAGAGGTGTCAAGGTGAAGGCATTTAAATTAGCGATCATCACATTGGTTATATTGACAACGGCGTCGATACAGCCCGTAGACGCACGGGATGGAAGCGGCATCGGGGGGGATACGGCGCCGTGTTTAATAGAGACGCTCGTGTTCTATCGGGGATACAACGTGGGCGACAAGGACGCGAACAGCGGGCCGAATGTTTCAGCCGACAGGGGGCGGACGTGGGAAAGCATGGCGTGGCGCGACGCTAAATGCTTTTCGGTGGATGTCAGCCCATGCGGGAAGTGGATATATGTCGGCGCGGGGAACGGGGTGTTCGTCAGCAAAGACGGGGGACGGAATTGGCGGGTTACCGGTGGATGGCGCGTGACTGAAGTGCTTGATGTCAGGATGGACCCGGGGAATCCCGAGAAGGCATATGCGATAACGGCGTACGGATTTTTCAGGACATCGGACGGCGGCGAGACGTGGGAGAAGCCGGGCGGGGAGCAGCCGTTTCTATATGGGAGCAGCCTGTGTCCCGACCGCGCGAATCCGAACAAGATATGGATTGGCACCGAGGTGGGGTTGTTCGTTTCGGAAGACCGGGGGGACACATATCGCAGGGCCGGGGTCGATGGGATTGTTCGTTCGATAGAGCAGGATTCGCGGGGCGATGAACGGTTCTGGGTCGGTACCGACGGCGACGGGTTGTGGATTACGAACAACAATGGGAGAACCTGGAAGCAAATAGATGGAGCGGGCGAGATAGTCAACCGCGTGGTGCAGCATCCGCGATTTCCCGAGCGGATATATGCGGCATGCAATGACGGCCTGCGTTTCTCGCTTGATTCGGGGCTTACGTGGAAGATGGGGACCGGTAAGGATTTCGGCGAGGATACGGCGTTTTATGGAATTGCATTCGATCCCGAGGACGGCGAGCGGGTCTATGCCGGATGCCGCGATGGTTTTTACGAGAGCAGGGATAAGGGGTACACGTGGAAATATGTCAGCCAGCGTTACGCGGTGATACAGGATATCTGGTACGGGGATTTATACGTCGGGCCCCCGGAGCCGCTGTCGGATGTGGCGGATGCGTCATGGGGTTCAAGTGAGGGGATGCAGATTCAACGCGCGAGCGATCCGGGGTTCGAAGAGCGGGCGGCAATCGGACGGGCGGCGCTTTCATCGGAAAAAAATATCGAGAATCCGGGGCTTACAACGGCGGCGGCTGTTATCAAGGAAGGGAAGGCGGATGAAAAATATTACGATGCATTGCGCGAGATACTCAGGAAGCCCGGGAGCGCTATGTTCTGGTCGATGCCGGCAATCACGCTTTATTTGTACTGCCACGAGGAGCTTCCGCCGGACATAAACGACCTGCTTCGATATTCGCTGGTCGAGAACAGCATATATCGCGGCGATACAGAGAATCACTGGGTCATGTATCACACGGCGCTGCTTCTGTCGGCGCAGAGCTGGAAGGATGCATCGGAGGCGGAATGGTATAACGGGCTGTCATCGAAGCGGAATTACGACGACGCGAAGGAATGGCTGGAGGAATGGTTCAGGATAACGACTACAATCGGGCAGGGGGAGTTCGATTCGCCGGCGTATTACATGTATTTCATCTACCCGATGCTCCTTCTGGAGCAGTTTGCGGAGGATGGGTCGTTGCGGGGGAAGGCATCGATGATGCTCGACCTGCTGCTCGCGGATTTCGCGGCGGATGCGCTCGACGGCCGGTATTGCGGGGGGCACAGCCGGATGTACGACAGGCATGTGCGTTCGGGGGACGGTTCGGAAGACGGGGATATGTATTACATTTTCTTCGGGGGAATCGATCCGCCGAAGAATTTTCATGGCTGGTCAGTGATTTCGCTGTACGGCACTTACCGTTGTCCGAAAGCGGTACGGGATATCGCGCATCGACGGGGTGAGCCGTACGTGCATACCGAAGTGAAACGTGTGCGGAATATTTTCCGCTACGGAGACGCGCCGGAGTCGCCCGCGTTTCAGTACGGCGGGGGGATGAATCCGCCGGTCTACCGGTATGATTATATGACGCCGGATTATTGCCTCGGGTCGCTGCAGGGGGGGATATTGCAGCCGATACAGCAGCATACGTGGGACGCTACATGGATAGGCAGCGCGCCGAACACGGTATGCTTCACGCTGCATCCATACTGGTCGGGGCTCGAGCTCGCGATGTTCTTCCCGGAAGACCCGCACATGCTGACATCGTCGGTGGCGAATCAGAAATCGGGATACACCGATGAGGACAAGTGGACATCGTCGTCGCCGTACGAGCGGATATACCAGCTCGAAGATACGCTCATCGCGGTTTACAACGTGCCTGAGAGTGATACATTTCCGAATCACGCCGATCTTTATCTGCCGAAATGTTTGAATCACGAAGATCGTGGCGGATGGATTCTCGGGCATGACGGGGATTTTTATATCGGGATACGTCCGCTGGTTCCTGGCGAATGGCGGGAGGATGAGGATTACTGGCGCTACACGGTTCCGGCCGGTCAGGCGGCGTTTATCGTGGAGACGGGGCGGAAGGCGGACGACGGGGAGTACGAGGATTTTGTCACCGACATGTTGCGGGCGGGGCAGCCGGAATTGGAGGAGACATCGGGCGGGCCGGAAGTGAAATATGTGAATCGTCACGGTCGGGGGATGGCATATATTTGGAAAGATGATTTGCGCCTGATGGACGAGCCGGTGGAACGATTCCCGGTGGATTATCTTTATAAGAGCGGGTTGATGGAGTCGGAGTACGGGTCGGGGGTCGTGAAGATTTTCGGGGATGATGTGACGCTTGTGTTGGATTTCAACAAATGGAAGGTGGCGGAGATATAGGTGGGAGGGCAGTCTCATTTCGCTATTTAGTAATTTAGACGCCGTTGATGTAACATATCCGATGCGGTTTAACATATGCTTATAAAGAGGTGCTCGTCATGCGCCATTTGAGATTGGCATTCGTCGCTCTAATTTTGCTGTGCCTCAACCTCAATCTGCCATCCTTCGCGCAGGATGTTTCGATCGAGATACCGAACACGCAGCCGAGGCTTCTCTCGGCGGTGATATTCTTCCGCGGGCATGTTGTCGGCAGGGGAGGATTCACCAACGGGCCGAAGATAAGCCTCGACAAGGGCAAGACATGGGAGAGCATGTACTGGCCTGAGGGGAAGGCATGCGCGGTCGATGTCAGCCCCGACGGGAAGTGGGTCTATGTCGCGCATGAAATCGGCGTGATGGTCAGCCGCGACGGCGGGCAGACGTGGCGTGTGGGAAGCGACCGGCGTATTACGGAAGTGCTCGATGTGAAGGTAGACCGGCATAACCCGCGTGTCGCATGCGCGGCGACGGCATACGGGTTCATCCGCACCACCGACGGCGGGATGAGCTGGGTATATCCCGGCGAGCAGCCGTTCGGGTTCACGAGCTGTGTATGTATCGACCGAACCGATTCGGGCAGGATATTCATCGGCACCGAGGAAGGAATCTACCTTACCATCGATGGCGGGGAGACATATCGGAAGACCGGGCCGGATTCGATAATACGTTCGCTGTGGCAGGACCTTCGCGACCCGGATGTCATCTGGGCGGGAACCGACGGCGACGGGTTGTGGAAAACGCCCGACGGCGGCGAGAGCTGGCACAAGATTAACAGCGCGGGTGATGTGGTGAACTGCATCGCGCAGCACCCGGTGTACCGCGAGCGGATTTATGTCGGCAATGTGTGGGCGATGCGGTTTTCGTTCGATTCGGGGATACACTGGAGCGAGGGGAGCGGGCAGTTCACGCCGGGGTCATCGGTGTATGCGATTGAATTCGATCCTGATGATGTGAGCCATGTGTGGGCGGGATGTCGCGACGGATTCTTCGAAAGCCGCGACGCCGGGCTTACATGGAAACTCGTGAGCGAACAGAACGGTGTTGTAAACGATCTGCTATACACGGATTTATATGTCGGCCCGCCGGAGCCGCTTCAGGAAGGAACGGGACGCCTTGTTATAAACACAAAACCGCCGATGGGGGATGAATACCGCGATACATACGAGCCGGGATTTGACGAACGGGCGCGAATCGGTGCGCAAGCGCTTGCCGGGATGCCGCAGGAGGAAAGCGTCGGGCTGATGCATGCGGTGGCATATATAAAAGAAGGCAAGGCGGATGATGATTTTTACGACAAGGTTCGCGCGACGCTGGAGAAGCCGGGGCATTCGATGTTCTGGCTCATAGAAGCGGTCGGGCTTTATTTATATTGCAAGGATGAATTACCGGCGGATATCGCGGAGGCGCTCGAGGAGACAATCATCAAGAACCCGGTAATACGCGGCGATACCGAGAATCACTGGGTAATGTATCATTCGGGGCTGCTTCTCGCCGCGCAGACATTCCCCGAGGCGGGACCGAACGAATGGTTCAACGGATGCACGTCGCAGGAGATATACGACAACGCGCTGGCGTGGTTGACCGAATGGGCGCGGCTCACATCGACGAGAGGGCAGGGGGAATTCGATTCGCCGGTTTACTACCTGACATACATCATGCCGCTGCAGCTTCTGTATCGATTCGCCGAGGACCCGAAGGTCGTACGCATGGCCGGGATGGTTATCGATCTGATGCTCGCCGATTTCGCGGCGGACGCATTGGACGGTCGTTATTGCGGGGGGCACAGCCGGATATACGATACGCAATTGCGCTGGGGCGACGGGTCGCGCGACCGGCACTATTTCTACTTGTATTTCGGCGGGATTCCGGTGCCGGATGAATTCGAAGCGTGGGATGTGCCTTCGATTTACAACACATATCGCTGCCCGATTGAGATAGCAGACATCGCCCATCGACGGGAAGCGCCGTTCGTTCATACCGAAGTGAAGCGAGTGCGCAATTTAATGCGCTATGCCGATTCGCCCGAATCGCCGGCCCATGATTTCGGCGGGATGATGAGTCCGCCGGTGTACCGCTATAATTACATGACCCCCGATTACTGCCTCGGGTCGCTGCAGGGGGGGATCCTGCAGCCGATCCAGCAGCACACGTGGGATGTCACATGGAAAGGGAGCGCATACAATTCGCTGTGTTTCACGCTGCATCCGTACTGGTCGGGCTATGAGCTCGCGCTGTTCTTCCCGGAAGACCCACATATGCTGACGGATATCGTTAACGCCACGAAGGGGGATTATACCGACCCGGATAAATGGACATCGTCATCGCCGTATGAGCGTATTTACCAGTTCGGGGACACACTGATAGCGGCGTATAACGTACCGGAGGGAGTCAATACCGACCACGCCGATTTATTCATGCCCAAGTGCCTGAATCATGAGATTCGCAGGGGATGGATATTCGGGCATGATGGGGATTTTTATATCGGCATACGTCCGCTCGTGCCCGGTGAATGGATAGAGCACGAGGACAACTGGCGTTACCGTGTGAAAGCCGGGCAGGCTGGGTTCATCGTGGAGACCGGGAGAAAGGCGGACGATGGAGGATATGAGGAATTTATCGACGCCATATTGCAAGGGCCGATGCCATCACTCAAGGCGACGGAGAACGGTCCGGAAATCCGATGCACCACGCGTCACGGGTGGGAGATGGCATATTTGTGGGATGGTGACCTGCGCCTGATGAGCGAGCCTGTGGTGGCATTCCCGACGGATAAATTCTTCGCGGGACCGTTGATTGCATCGGATATCGGGTCGGGAGTGATAAGGATTTTCGGCGATGTATCGACCCGGGTGCTCGATTTCAACGATATGACGGTTGATGAATTTCCGAATTGACGTGCGCGTTATTTAAATGATAATCAACATCCACGAACATCTCTGGGGCTCCAAAGAGCTCGAGAAATATGACATCGTCGAGGTCGCCGAACGGTGCGGCTTCGATATCACGTGCATCTCGAAGGTGGAGCTTCCAGGCGGGAGGTTTCCATCGAATCCGAAGCGGGATGAATGCAACCGGAATAATCTCGATGTTAAAAAGCTTGTCGGCAGGCATCCAGGGAAATTTCTCGGTTTCTGCCTGATAAATCCCGCGGAGCCCGGCGCGGTGGATGATTTCGAGGCATGGATCAAGAGCGAGGGATTCGCCGGGCTGAAGCTGTACACGACAGTCTATGCCGACGATCCGCTCGTGGACCCGCTCGCTGAAAAGGCCGCGGAACTCGGTGTGCCGATTTTGTTTCATGTCGAGTGGGAGTGGCCGTGGCTGTATTCGAGGGTCGGCAGGTTCCGTTATAACCCGAATCCGACCGACAAGCGTTCGTCGGGGATTCATATCAGGGCGTTGGCGGAGAGGCATCCATCAACGAACATAATCAACGGGCATGTGAACATGCTCGGGCAGGATTGGGAGGCGAGCATCCGGGCGATAAAGGGATGTCCCAACGTTTACGCCGATCTTTCCGGCTCGGCATGCAGCCGGGGATGCATCGAATTCGCGGTGCGCGAGCTCGGCGCGGAGCGATGCGTGTTCGGCACGGACGGCAGTATCGCGCCATGCATCGCGGCGATAATCTCCGCCGGCATCGGGGATGATGAACGCGAGCTGATCCTGTCGGGCAACGCGATGAGGTTACTTGGAATCCATGGAGGCGGCGATGATTATTGACGCCAATGTATATCTTGGAAGCTGGGCGCTGCGTCGTGTCGAAGGGGGCACCGGGGCGGAAGTGCTCGAGGTGATGGACAGTTTCGGTATCGGGAAGGCATTTGTGTCGTCGATGAACGGGGTTATGTACCGCAATTCCCAGGTAGCGAACATCGAGCTTTTCAATAATACAAATGACTTAAGCGACAGGCTTGTGAAATTCGCGGTCATCAACCCGGCGTACCCGGGG
>CAZSPL010000158.1:0-9465 GCA_964608735.1 uncultured Planctomycetota bacterium
GGCGCTCATTATGTCGATATTCGGCTGAACGTTCCTCACGGGCTTATCCGTCGCGCCGAACAGGTGCAGTATCATGTGCGCGTAGATGCAGCTCAGTTCCGGGTAATCGGTCAAGTCGTCATCGTCGAGGAAATGCGGACGGTCCACCTCCGGGTCGTGCCGGTGGAAGCAATACGCGATGCCGACATTGGGATGGATCATCGGAAGGCACCACGAGCCGCCCCGCAGGTAGAAATGGAACAGCGCGACATTACCCGGCTCATCCGAATAGCGCAAAAGGTAGTAATGCAAATCCTCCAGGCTGTCGATCCCGAATCCGCCGAGGATTTCCATCACCTGCTCGGTCAATTCTTTTTTCGGCAACTGCGTATGGTCGGTCGCGGGCCATCCGGGAGTCGGGGCGCGCACGTGCCCGATGTCCTTGAACTTGATCTCGACCCGTCCCGACGCTTCCTCCTCGATCCACCGAAGCCCTTCCCGCACCGAATGCATTGCCTTCAATATCTCATCTTCGTTCCATGTCGCCTGTGGGCAATCGACGAAAACATTCATCACCCCGACCTCGCCGGCGAGACGTCCAAGCGGCTCCAGCGGATTACGCTCCACTATAACCGGCCTGATGCCCCTTGTTTTCAGCCGTTTCATGAACGGGCCGACATTCAGCGACGGCTCCCTCGGGGCGTGTTCTTCCTCCCACGCATCTTCAAGTTCCGACACGTGAAGCCATTCGGGGTATCCTTTCCATTTCCTTAATTTCTTGAACCGCGGGTTCAGCGTGAGTGAAATCATCGACGCCGCAACCGCCACGGCAAGCCAGATAATCGCGGCAAGCCACGCCGATTTCAATCCCCAGAATGCCCACGGGAAGCTGTCCATCAGTGCGGTGAGATAGCCGAGAGCCGCCGTTATTGAGATGACGAATCCGATGACCGCCGCGAAGAATGCGACCGATGAAATGACGAGCAGCGTTCGCGCGATGAATGCCGCTACGTGAAGCACTACCGGCGGCTCGCCCGTGATGTACGACACATATTCGGCCGCCGCGAAGAAACAGATTCCGAGGATGAGGGCGATGATGGGGCTGTCCGGGTATACCGGCAGCGTCGCGAGCCATTCATGCAAGCCGATTCGCCCACCGGTCAATCCCTCGATTGCTCCAAGGGCGGTGATTGTTGAAAGGATGTAGAGTATAAGCCTGAGCAGACCCATTACATATATTATCTTATTAAGAGGTCGATTTTAGCCGGGTGATTTGCTGATGTCGCCAAATGAGAGTCCGTACAGCCTTTCGATAAGTTGCTCCCTCAGTTCGTCATCCTCAATTACCTCCGCCTGGTAGTTGGCCCGTATGGGGATGAATTCCAGCCCGGCTATCTCGTCATCGCGAAGCGTGATCGCCGCCGCCATGCCGTAGTCCGACCACTCCATCCATCCGCCCTGGTAAAAAGTGAAATTCCCCAGCGAATAAATGATCATCCCGTCGCCGTACCATTCCACCGTCTGGAAGAAATGCGGGTGATGTCCGAGCACGACATCGACCCCGTTATCCACCGCCCATCTCAGGAAATCGACCGTTTGTGGGGTAGGGCGTGGTGTGTATTCGATGCCGCCGTGATATGACAGAAAAGTGAAATCCGCATGCGATTCGGCTTCCTCGATGGCGGGAAGCACCAGCTCCCGGTCGGCCCAGTTCAGATGGTCTTCGAGCGCGGTGCCCTTATAGGGCCCGTTCATAATGTCGGTAACCGCGATGAACGCCAGCCGGTAGCCGTTCACGTCGAGATAAGTCGGTTTATACAAATCCGACGGGTCGAGCGCCGTACCGTTGAATGCCACGCCGGCCCGGTTCAAGCGGTCGATGGTTTCCTTCAACGCGGAGATGCCGTAATCGTTGCAATGATTGTTTGCGGTGGCGACGATATCCCATCCACCGAGAACGAGCGCCTCTTCCGCTCCGGGGGGCGCCGTGAATATAAGCCGGTTGGACGGTTTGAATGTCTCCCCGCCCTGGTCCGAGATGGGGCATTCGAGGTTGCAGAACGCCACATCGAATGACTCGATCCATTCCGCGAGGTGTTCGAACGGGAATCCCGGGCCGTGCTCGATGATGAGCTGCCCGCATGTGCGGCCCATGTTTACATCGCCCACGGCGAGAATTGTGATATCGCCCCTGCTCTGGTGAAGATAATCTTCCGAAGCCTTTTCTGCGACTGATTCCGCCGCCCGGATGCCGCCGATAACACCGAGCACTTCCGACCGGTCGGCGGCCTGTGCCCGTGAAGGGCCACCGGCTAAGCATACCGCGCCCACCGGCAGGACAATCAGCAGAACAATAATGAGTACTCTCAAGCGCATGGCATTCAACCGTTCATTTTACCTAATCGCCGTTTACTATAAAATATGATAACATCTATTATCAAACGCGGGTGAAATCGCAATGGAACCGACCACACTTACTATGCTTCTTGCGGGCGGGGCGGGTACCCGCCTTTACCCGCTTACCGCTGATCGCGCAAAACCGGCGGTGCCGTTCGGCGGCAGATACCGGATAGTGGATTTCGTCATCAACAACCTTCTCAATTCCGGGTTCTATCGCATAAACACGCTCGTCCAGTTCAAGTCGGACAGCCTTATCAAGCATATCACACAGACATATCACCTGAGCCGCTTCCTCGAACAATATGTCGATATAATTCCCGCACAGATGCGGCAGGGCGAGAGCTGGTACCAGGGCACTGCCGATGCAGTCTACCAGAACCTCAACCTCATCCATGACGCCAACCCCGCGCACGTTCTTATTTTCGCGGGCGACCATGTCTACAAGATGAACATCAAGCAGATGTTCAATTACCATCTCCAGCAGGATGCCGATGTCACCATCGCGGCCATCCCCTGGCCGGTGGAGAAAGCATCGTCATTCGGCATCATCCAGGTCGACGAAAACTGGCGCGTGATTGGATTCGAGGAGAAGCCCGAGAAACCCAAGCCGATTCCGTCCGACCCGACGAAAGCGCTCGTGAGCATGGGAAACTACATCTGGAAGACCGATGTGCTTATCGACGAGCTGATGAAAGACTCGACAACCGATTCCGCCCATGATTTCGGGCGGACGCTTCTCCCGGCCATGTACAAGACGCACCGGCTGTATGTCTATGACTTCGCGCAGAATACCCACCCCGGTATGACAGAGGCTGAAAAGGGCTACTGGCGCGATGTCGGCGACATCGAGTCGTACTGGGAAGCCAACATGGACCTCGTAAGCGTGTCGCCGGTCTTCAATCTCTACAACCGCCGGTGGCCGCTGCGTACCCTGACCATGCATCTTCCACCGGCGAAATTCGTCTTCGCCGATAAAGACAGGAGTCGCCTGGGGATTGCCACCGACAGCCTTGTAAGCGAAGGAAGCATTATCTCTGGCGGACACATCAACCGAACGATTGTCTTCCCTAACGTGCGAATCAATTCATTCAGCTACATCACCGACTCTATAATAATGGACGGGGCCGAGATCGGCCGGTACGCGCGCATCAAGCGGGCGATAATCGACAAGGGCGCACGTATCGATTCACATGCCGTCATCGGCTACGACCCCAAGGAAGACCGCCGCCGGTTCCATGTTTCCCCGGGCGGAATTGTCGTCATCAAGAAGGGGGAAGTTGTCGAACCGGACAGGAAAGCATTCCTTCCCGTGGGAGAAATCCAGTGAAACGCAATATCCATCTCGGATTCCTGTGGCACATGCACCAGCCCTATTACCGCGACCCCGTAGAAGATGTCTACATCCTTCCGTGGGTACGACTCCATGCCGTGAACGCATACTACACGATGCCGAAATTCGCGTCGCGTTTCGACAACCTGCGCATGACGTTCAACCTCGTGCCCTCACTTCTCGAACAGCTCGAAGATTATTCCGAGGGACGCGCCAACGATTTATACATGGAATATTCCCGTCTCGCGCCCGATGAATTCGACCATGCGACGCGCATCTTCATCCTTCGCAATTTCTTCATGGCCAACTGGGAGACCTTGATCCGCCCCAACACGCGCTACAACGACCTGTTGCTCAAACGCGGATACCAGGTGCAGGAAAAAGACCTCCATGAGATTGCGAAGACTTTTACTAACCAGGATTTCATCGACTTGCAGACCTGGTTCAATCTCACGTGGATCGGCCCCGCCGCCCGTGAAGAAAGCCCCGAGATACAGAAGATACTTAAAAAGGGGCGGTTCTTCACCAAGGATGAGAAGAACCACGTGCTCGATTTCCACACTGAAATAATCCGCAAGGTGATACCCGCCTATCGACAGCTTGCCGACCAGGGGCAGGCCGAGCTAAGTATGAGTCCGTTCTATCATCCGATCCTCCCGCTGCTGTGCGACACTAACATAGCCGCCGATGCCCATCCGGGCGTTAAGCTGCCCGAGCGGTTCTCGCACCCTGAAGATGCCGTGCGGCAGATAGAGCTCGGCCAGGAGATATTCGAGCGCCTGCTCGGAAGGCGTCCCGAAGGAATGTGGCCGAGCGAGGGTTCCGTAAGCCGCGCCGTCGCATCCATGGCGGGCGCTTCGGGCCTGAAATGGCTTGCCACCGATGAAGAAATACTCATGAAATCACTGCCCGGCAGGGCCGACAGAGGCGAGGTGATACACAAGCCCTATTTGATCGACACGGAAAAGGGACACATAGCACTCTTCTTCCGCGACAAGAACCTCAGTGACCTTCTCGGCTTCACATATGCCCGGAACAATCCCGATGCCGCGGTGAAGGATTTCCTCTCGCACCTCGAAGGGATCTCCGCCGCCGGAAAAAGGAAGGGCGAAGTATTCGTGAGCGTGATACTCGACGGCGAGAACCCGTGGGAATACTACGAGCGCAACGGGGAGGAATTCCTGCTGAAGTTCTTCGATGCCATCGACAAGACCGAGTGGATAGAATCATCAACTTTCGGGGGGTTCCTCCATGAACATCCCCCCGAAAATTCGCTCGACAAACTTACGCCGGGTTCATGGATAAACGGTAACTTCGATATCTGGATCGGCAAGCCTGAAGAGAACACCGCCTGGGATGCGCTTCTACGTTCGCGCAAGCTGCTGATGCGCACCATCGACAAGAGCCAGGTGCAGGCGATACCGACGGTGAGGGATGAAATCCTGCGGAGCATTTACCGCGCCGAAGGAAGCGACTGGTTCTGGTGGTATGACGACGATTTCACCTCGGAAAACGAGATGGAATTCGATTTCCTGTTCCGCAAGCACCTCGCATGGGCGTTCCACAGGCTCGGCGAGGAAGTGCCGGATTTCCTCAACGAACCGATAAAGGTCAGCCACGAGCTGGTGTCGGTACGCGAACCGACGGATTTCATCAATCCCGAGATCGACGGCATTATCACGCATTACTATGAATGGGCCAACGCCGGTGTGTATGAGATCGGCGAACCCGGCAGCGCGATGTTCGATTCACAGCAATTCTTGACGCAGGTGCTTTTCGGCTTCGACAAAAATACCCTGTATCTCAGGTTTGATACGCAGCAGCCAACGAACTCAAACAACAATGACTCGAAGGTCACGATACAGGTAATATTTGTCGACCTGAACCGCATGCTCTCTTTCAACATCGGGAAGGACCTGCCCGGGCCGATGGAATTCATGCTTCATGAGCCAACGCCGACCGGGGAGTGCGTGCCGTCAAGAAAATACGATTCGATCCGTGCGAAGAAAATAATCGAGCTGAGTATTCCATTCAGGGATATCGGCCTGGTACCGGGCGATGCCGCGCGCATTATAGTGGGCATCAACCGGCGCGGGCTCGAACTGAAGCGCTATCCCGCGCAGGGATTCCTGTCGTTCCAGGTTCCCGACGAGACGTTCCAGATGAAAGTATGGTCGGTGTAAACCGCGGCATATGAGAAGTTCCGCGTCGCACCGGCTATAATGCTCACGGAACAAGCGCGTGTTATCATAGTGTCCTCCGGAGGAGGAGATTTGAAAATAATTTTCGTGATACATAATCATCAGCCGGTCGGTAATTTCGATCACGTTTTCGAAAAGGCATATCAGAAAGCGTATCTGCCTTTCTGGGAGCTGTTCGAGAAAGCGCCCTACGTAAGGATGGGTTATCATGTCACCGGGCCGTTGTGGGAATTCTTCGCGAAAGAGCACCCCGATTTCATCGACCGTATCGGGAAACTTGTGGACGATGGTCGCGTGGAACTCCTCGGCGGCGGGTTGTATGAACCGATTCTGTCATCCATACCGGAGCGCGACGCCGTCGGCCAGATCGCCGCGATGGGGGACAAGCTCGAAAACCTGTTCGGCGTGCGCCCCCGGGGAATGTGGCTTGCCGAACGCGTATGGGAGCCCGATATCCCGGCGTTGCTACGCGATACCGGCATCGGATACACTCTCATCGACGACGGCCTGTTCGCGTATTCCGGGGTCCCGCAGCATCAATGCGAGGGATACTGGATAACCGAATGTCGCGGGTATCCCCTGAAGATATTCCCCATTTCTATGAAGCTCCGCTATTACCTTCCATTCAAGCCGGTGCCGATGGTAAAGGACCTGCTGATGGATGCCGAGGAATACAAACCGGGAATGGCGCTTACTTTCGGCGACGACGGTGAGAAGTTCGGCATCTGGCCCGAAACATATGAATGGGTCTATGGCGAAAAATGGCTCGAACAGTTTTTCCAGTTCCTCGCCGATGAATCTTCCTGGGTAACCACATGCACTCCGAGCGAATATCTCGAATCCGAGAAGCCCCGCGGGCGCATCTATGTCCCGCAGGCCTCCTACGAGGAGATGTCGGAGTGGACATTGCCCACAGAGGCGAGGCTGAAATACAAGGAATTCAAGGAAGACCTCAAGCGATGCGGGATCTCCGAAAAGGCCCGCGCGTTCATGCGGGGCGGCACCTGGTCGAACTTCCTCGCCAAGTACCCCGAATCGGACTGGATGCACAAGCGAATGATACATGTCAGCTCCTTGTTCCCGGAAAAGGGCAGGAGCAGGAAGAAGGGTTGGGACGACGCCCGCGAAAACCTTTACAAGTCACAATGCAACTGCGCATACTGGCACGGCCTGTTCGGCGGCGTGTATTTGAATTACCTGAGGCACGGTATCTGGTATAACCTGATCTCCGCCGAGAGAAAAGCCCGCAACCTCGGAAAAGCCCCCGGAAATGCCGTCACGCGCACCGACATCAACCTCGACGGAACTGATGAGCATCTCATCGAGAACGCTTCCATCTTCGCCGCCATTGTCCCCCGGCAAGGAGCATCGGTGGCCGAGATCGACCTCAGGGAGTGGGATTTCAACCTGACCAACGTCATGACCCGCAGGGAAGAAGCTTTCCATGTCGAATTCCTGAAACACAAGGACAAGGAGCAGCATGGGGCGGGCATCAAGACGATTCATGAAATAGTGAAAGCGAAAGTGCCGGGACTGGAGAAGCTTCTTGGTGCCGATGCAATACCGCGATATTCTTTCATCG
The DNA here is from genome assembly GCA_964608735.1 of uncultured Planctomycetota bacterium. Taxonomy (GTDB): domain Bacteria; phylum JAJVIF01; class JAJVIF01; order JAPKYR01; family CAZSPL01; genus CAZSPL01. The sequence continues at coordinate 7,493 of CAZSPL010000158.1, forward strand.
ACTGCATCCCCTGGGCGGTACTCGGCAACGCCGCCGAGGGAGAGGCGTGCAAGGTCATCGAATGGCGGGGGCTTATCCCCGGTGAATGGGTTCCACTCGGCGACGGCCATTTCGCCGCTGAGACCGCGCTTCAGACCGATGAGGGATGGCTGACGCTTTATATCGAGAAGAAATACGAGTTGGACGGCTCTGAAATCGCGTGTCATTACAAGCTCAAGTCCGACTGGCCGGGGGATTTCGGGTTCGCCACGCAATTCAACCTGACTCTCCTCGCCGGGCATGTCGATGACCGGTATCTCGCCCGCAACGGCGAAAAGCTCGCACCGCCGTACATGGATTCACCGCATTGCCTGCCCAGTGCCGACTCCATTGAACTTTATGACGGGTGGCAGCGATTGAAGGTGGAGCTTACCACAGGCACGGGTGTCGAGAGTCTCGATATCAGCCCCATCATTACCATTTCGTCGTCCGAGGAGGGCCTCGAGCCGACATATCAGGGAACAAGTTTCTCATTCCTCAGGAGGATTTCGCATCCCGCCGGGACTGAGATAGAATTCAATTACAGAATAAAAGCTGTGAGAGAGGGTTAACATGGAAAATTCAAGGCGTTTTGCTCTCGTATTACATTCACATCTGCCGCACGTTCTGAATCACGGAAGATGGCCTCACGGCGCTGACTGGCTGAGCGAAGTCGCATCGGAGACTTATCTTCCGCTGCTCGCCGCGATTAACCAGCTCCTGTCGGAGGGAATCACGCCCCGCATCACGGTCGGCATCACGCCGATACTGTGCGAGCAGCTTTCGAGCGACGCGTTCAAGGAGGAATTCCCGCGCTTCCTCGAATCCCGCCTCGGCACTGCCCTGAAAGACAAACAGGATTTCATCGCCTCGGGAAAAGAGCGCCATCTTACACCCGTCGCCGAGATGTGGGCGGCCTTCTACAGCAACACCATGCAGCAGTTCAAGGAGCTCAATTACGACATTATCGGGGCGTTCCGTCGCCTGCAGGAGCAGGGCGTGGTCGAGATACTCACCTCGGCGGCGACACATGGCTACCTGCCGCTGCTGTACGATGACGGGCGGGTAAGGGAACAGGTGCGTATCGGCGTTGAGACATACAAGCGGCATTTCAACACATCCCCCGCCGGCATGTGGCTTCCGGAATGTGCCTACAGGGCCGCCGGCCCATGGGTCCGGCCGTTCATGGACGGGGCTCCCGTCATGCGCGAGGGTATCGAGAGCATTCTCGACGAGTTCGGTATCAAGTATTTCATCATCGACTCTCATCTCGTCACCCACGGACGTCCGCTCGGAGCGTATAAACAGCTCATCACAGCCGAGGAGACGCCCGCCATACCGGAAGAAAAGACATCGGGCGCGCCGACTCACAGGGCTTACCTCGTGGGCATGGGGCCCGTTGCCTGTTACGTCCGCGACGCCGCCTGCGGGATGCAGGTATGGAGCGGCGAGCATGGATATCCCGGCGACCCGGCATACCTTGAATTCCACAAGCGCCGATGGCCCGGCGGACTTCGCTACTGGCGAGTCACCGGTCCCGACAAAGACCTCGGCACGAAGCAGAACACATGTGACATCGCACTCTTCTCCAGCAGCGACCCCGCGCCGGGCACCAACTACAACCTGCGTCTCGCTACGTTGGCGCCGGGTGCGCAGACGTGGTCGCTCGAGACGGTGCCGCTGGCCGAGGTCAATGCCGACGTGCCGTATGTGACGAGCCGCTACGGCATCGACGGCATCGTCGATGACTCCGGGCGCCTCGTGCTCGTCTTCGCCGGAGGCGCGCCGTCGGTGGGCCTGTGCGGCTCGGGCGACCTCGTGACGGCCACGCGCAACGCTTCGGGCAACTGGACGTTCCAGACGCCGGTGGCCGACAGCGCGAGCTGCTGCGCGTACCCCGATCCGTGCGAAGATCCCGCGTGTACGAGCGGAGACACGGTGGGTGCCTGGGCCGC
>CAZSPL010000159.1:0-9427 GCA_964608735.1 uncultured Planctomycetota bacterium
GCCGTCGCGTTGTTGATGAAAGCCGTGGAAAGCGATGATGCCATGCTGAGCTGGGATGCAGCCCTCGCACTCGGTGAAATCGGTCCGGAAGCATCGGAAGCCATCCCGTTGCTGTGCAAATTCATTAAAGAAAAGGGGTACTCGAATTGCGACAGGATAATCACCGGCCTTGTCAACATAGGTCCCGATGACGAGCGCGTATTGGATGTGCTTATAAAAGCTCTCGATGCCGGCGAAGTCAATTCTCAGGTCGCCGCCGCCGATGGTCTCGGCCTGATGGGCGCGACTGCCGAGAAAGCAATCCCTCATCTGAAACAGGCTATAGAGAATGATACACCGCGACGCATCGGCTGGTGCGGCAACGAGACACCGGAATACCATGTGCGCCCAGCCGCTTATATAGCAATTGCCCTGATAGAAAGGGAACTGGAGAAACCATCCTGATTGTCGGATTCTGATATACTCAAGATTGCTTCTGAGTGTATAATGCGCTTGTCTGCTCGGGGAGGACATCCATGAAGGCTTTCGTTATTTCCATATTACTTTTCCTTCTAATCTGCACATCCTGCGCGAAGCGGATTGAAATCAGCGATGATGAACCGTTGTACCCCATCCAGCTTGGCAGTGAATGGGGTTACATTAACGGTAAAGGCCAGATCGTTCACATGCCGCATTGGTTTTCAGCGGGGGAATATTCCGAAGGACTCGCGCCTGTTGTCACAACCTACGAGAAATCGGTAAGTGGAGGTATCGCCCAACCTGGAAACCATGTGCAGTTCATCAACAAGCAGGGAAAAATCATCCTGAGTCCCGACTGCGATTATGCATATAGTTTCTCTGAAGGGCTTGCCGTCGCCGGCAAGGACGGCAGGTACGGCTACATCGACAAGACCGGCGCGCTGGTCATAGGTTACAGGTACAATATCGCTTTTGATTTCGCCGACGGGATTGCCCTGATTCAAGCCCATCCCGATTTTGAAGACGGCCTCACGGGTTACTTTTTCATCAATAAAAACGGCAAGCGGATCGGCGATCGCAACATGGGCGCGTCATCAGAATTCTCGAACGGGCTGGGCCCGGTACATGTTGGTGTATTCCCCGACTGGAAGTACGGTTTCATTGACAGGGAAGGCAATGTCGCGATCGAACCTCAATTCGATGGAGCATATGCATTTTCTGAAAGCACCGCCGCGGTCGAAATCGACGGAGAGTGGGGATTCATCGGCCTCGACGGCGGGCTCATCATCGAGCCGCGATTCGAGGACCCCGGTTATTTCAAGGATGGCCTGTGCAATGTGAAACTCGACGGGCAATGGGGATATATCGACACAGGCGGGGATTTTGTGGTTGAACCAGCGTATTTCCAGACCTGGGCCTTTTCCGAGGGAATGGGGAAGATCACGATCGGCCCGAGTTCGAGTCAGAAAAATGGCTATGTTAACACGAAGGGAGAAGTTGTGATCGAGCCGCTTTTCAATCCCGCCAATGATTTTAAGAACGGCCTCGCATGGGTTGCTCTCAAAGGCGAGTACGGCTACATAGACAAGCAGGGAAAAATAATCTGGCGACAATCCGAATGGGGCACCGCATCCGATGTTATGTTCTCGAAGGATTGAGCCATCGTTCTCCGCCTGCCACAACATATATAAAAACCCGGAGTAATCACTCCGGGCTACAAGGCCATCCGCAATGCCTGCAAGCATCAATGGGTATTGACAAATTCGGTGGGGTCAACCTGGCCTTGTGGTCCCTGGCTGACGAGAGCAGGACTGTGGGCTTTATCCATCGTGATATCATTACCAAGCCGGATCTCGAAATGAAGATGCGGCTGCAACGTTCCATTGGCATCGCCGATCTCCCCTATCTTCTGCCCGGCGTCGACAATCTCACCGAGCTCGACATCGATGGCGCTGCAATGCGCGTAAACCGATGAAACCGTGCCGATGCCCGGCACATTATCGTGCTGAATTATCATCACCTGCCCCCATGTTCCCCCGATATCCTCGGCGAATAACACCCTCCCCGCTTCCGATGCATAAACCGGGTCGCCGTAATCGCCATACGGGTCCCCGTCGCCGTCCCAGTCATCTGCGAGATGATAGCCGTACGGTGGCATGTAATACATCCATTCCTGCGATATGTGATATCCGGTCGCATCCGGATATGCCACCGGTAACTGGAAATCAAGCTCGTAACCGGAGTCATCCCAAACCGCGCCATTCTCAGGATTCCAATAGATGACACCCCCCTGGAATTCCTGGCTGCAATACCCGGTTCCGCCATCCTCCACCGCTTCCGCTACCGGCCAGCCATAGGCCGATTCATTCATCCCGGCATCGTTCCAGTATGTATATATCGGCCCCCATATCGCGACCGTTTCATCTGGCCCGAACGGCGCCGCGGGATAATTTATGAGCAAGCCTCCTTCAAAGCTCTGGTAATGCCCTTCAACTTCATCGATGCCGTAGTACGGTCCATCCTCATCAGAACTTGGGAGTCCCATAAAGGATGCTTCCGGGACCAGCTCATACTGGTCGCAGAACTGACCTGAATAAGCCGGGTCAAACTCCCTGTATGCTTCCCAGATTTCAGAATGGACGAAAAACGGGATGTAGACCGGGAATTCCGGGTCGTCCGCGTCGACCGTTATGTAGAGGCGTCCGAATTCGAACGGTACGAATACCGCCTGGTACATCGATGGCTCCCCGCCGATCCACCCTCCGCCCCCCGAGGGCGCGGCATACATCATTCCCCCGAGAGGAAGCCCCATGCTGCCCGACTTCCCGCCGGAATTTATCCAGCTCTGCGCGGTGCCGCCGGTCAGCATCAATGCCTGCCCCGCGCATGGACCGTCCGTTATTACGCTTATCACGCCGTTCTCGAACGACTGCTGGACGCTGTCCTGCGCGCTGTTCCCCTCGGGCCCGAGGTATTCCGCATCGCCTATGGGAAGCCCTATCTGCGAAAGCAGCGCCTCCACCGTAAGCCAGATATCGAAAATCGGGCCGTTTATAACGATAAACTGCCCCTCGTAATCGCCCGATGAATGTTCCAATATCCACCCGTTATCATGCTCCGGATGAAATATCTGCATATACTTGAAGGGGGTGTTCTCCGGGGGCCAGAGGGCCAACGGATCGTAGATGATGGCATCGAGCGGCCAGCCGACATCGGACCTCGACGCAAAGTCCACTTCCCAGTCTTGCGGAAGATACACCACCGGTGCATCATCGGGACCCCGTCTCAGCGCGCCGTTCGGCGACCCATCCATCCTGAAATGCTGCACCCACCCGAAGTATGCCGCGTCCTCGACCGCCGCTGTCGCCGAGCCGACCACTCCCCGTCCGCCTTCCATGTCGTAGACTTCGCGGAAGCCATCGATATCGGGATGTCCTTCGCCAACGTCGTAATAATCCCCGGGCCAGCTTCCATATGCCACGAATGTAATGGGAAGCAACTTTTTGTCGACTTCCTTGGGCATGAACAAATCGCAAACAACGTTCGCGCTGCTGTGGGCGAGGATTATCCCGTCGTCGTTCGCGAAGCTTACATATGGCCTGCTCGCATAATTGGGCTTCTCCGGGTCAATGAATGCGCGCGATGTAAACCCGTCCGGGTTCGTGTATTCCTTCTCGCCAAGATTTATGAAAATGAGCCAGGGGTCATAGATATTCAGGTCGGTGTTGTTCTTCAACATGAGGTAATATGAACGCGTCCCCTGCTTCGGGTCCGGCTCCGATGGGTCATCTGTCCATTCCGTTCCCGTAATCGCAAGGTAAACCGGAGCGCCGGGATCATCGAAAGAGAGAAGGTCGGTGCCATCCATATCAATATCAACGTCTCTCGAGCGAATCACAACATCCTGACCGTTATCGAGAGCAATCTCGAATTCCCCAAGGAAATGGTCATTAAAAGTGGCGTTATATAGAGGCTTTTCCACATCCGTATTCACAATGCTCCCTTCATTATTTAAGATGGAAACACTGTCTGGCGATAACGGACCTGAGGCACATCCGGATATTGCCATGAGAATTATAATTATTGAAAATACAGCCGCATTTATTCCATTCCGTTCTGTCATGAGTATATCCTCCAACCATAAGATAATTGAAAGACACACGAGACGGCCCCGAGGGCTAATTCAGCTTGTTGAATACGCGCCCGATACTGAATATACTCATCCCCATGCGATACCACAGAAATATCACCGAACTCATCGGTAACACGCCGCTGCTTCGCCTTGAGCACATTTTCCCCGCCCACGAAATCTATGCCAAGTGCGAGTTCATGAACCCGCTGAGTATAAAGGACCGCCCGGTACTTCAGATAATCGGGGATGCCGAGGAGGATGGCAGGATCAAGCCGGGAGATACGCTGATAGAATGCACCAGCGGTAACACTGGAATGGCGATAGCCACTATCGCCGCTGTCAAGGGATACAGGGCAATCCTTGTGATGTCTGAAATACAAAGCATCGAACGCCGCCAGGTGCTGAAAGCCCTCGGCGCGGAGCTGATTCTCACGCCGGCATCGGAAGGCACCGAGGGCGCGCGGCGAAAAATGAAATCGATGATGGCCGATAATCCCGATTATTTCTACATCGGGCAGCATGTCAGCCCATCGAATCCGAAAGCCCACTACCTGAACACCGGTCCGGAAATCTGGGATGATACCGATGGCAAGGTCGCAATTCTCATCGCGGGACTCGGTACCGGCGGCACTATCTGCGGCGCGGGACGTTTCCTGAAAGAAAAGAAATCTGCTGTTCAGACAATCGCCATTGAGCCGAAGGAATCCCCCTTCATTTCCCAGGGGATCTTCCACCCCCACCGTATGATGGGCACCGCGCCGGGCTTCGTTCCCGAAACCCTCGATCGTAATTATATCGATGAGATATTTCTCGTAAGCGAAAATGAAGCATTCTCCCTATGCCGTCAACTTGCGAAAGAAGAAGGCATACTGGTGGGCATCTCATCAGGTGCCTGCGCTTATGCTGCTTCTGAAGTCGCAAAACGCCCGGAGAACGATGGGAAGCTGCTCGTATGCATCTTCGCTGACACAGGCCAGAGATATTTGAGTGTTGAAGGATTATTTCAATAGGGCAATAAATATGGCTGCTAACTTAGACAACCCGCAATCCAAAATCATCCTCCTCGGTACCGGCAACCCGAATCCCGACCCTTCCCGCTCGGGACCGTCAGTGGCGATCGTGGTCAGGAACACCGCATATCTTATCGACTGCGGACCCGGTGTCATACGTCGCGCCGCCGCCGCTCACAAAGCCGGCATCGAGCAGTTGAAGCCGCGCAACATCAAGACCGCTTTCATCACCCACCTTCATTCAGACCACACCGCCGGATATCCCGACCTCATCCTCACACCGTGGGTCATGGAGCGCGACGACCCTCTCGTGGTCTATGGCCCCTCCGGCCTGCAGGAGATGACCCGCCACATCCTCGCCGCTTACCAGGATGACATCCGCGAACGCATCGACGGCATCCAGCCATCCAACGACCGAGGTTATCTCGTCAACGCATATGAAATCGAGGAAGGCATTATCTACAAGGACGGCAACATCAGTGTCGAAGCATTCCGCGTCAACCACGGCTCTCTCGAATCATACGGCTACAAATTCCACGCTCCTGACCGTACGATAACGATATCCGGCGACACCGCTCCGTTCGAAGGAATGATCGAAAGATATTACGGCTCCAACGTGCTTGTTCACGAAGTATATTCAGTCAGCGGCTACGAAAAGTATCCTGATGAATGGAAGAAATATCATGCGGCATACCATACTTCGTCACACAAGCTCGCGGAAATCGCATCGCAACTGAAACCCGGCCTGCTTATTCTTTATCATCAGTTATTCGGCATTGCATCTGAATCCGAGCTGCTCGAAGAAGTTACGAGCCGCTACGACGGGCGTGCCGTTTCCGGGAAGGACCTGGAAGTGTATTAATATTAATTCAGCAATGTAAAAGCAAGAACGTATGCAATCAACAAGGTTGATAAATTTATGAATAAAAAAGATCCAACTATCCGCCGATTCGGTTTTACAACGCGGGAATACGAAATTCTCTCCAGGCTCAACACCCCTGTAAAAATCCAGGATTTCCTCGACCGCGTCAAATACAACCTCGAGGAAGACGGTGAAACCCTCTATTCCCCGCGGTCCGTGCTCAAACATCGAAGCGCGAACTGCATCGAAGGCGCTATCTTCGCGGCGGCGGCATTGCGCGTGCATGGATATCCACCGCTGAATATCGTGCTGAACTCAATACGCGACGACGACCATGTCCTCGCCGTCTACAAGCAGCGCGATCACTGGGGCGCTCTGTCGAAGTCCAAGTATTCCGGGCTTTCGTTCAGGGAACCGGTCCACCGTACGTTGCGCGAGCTTGCGCTGTCCTATTTCGAATTCTATTTCAATTACGACGGTGAGAAAACGCTGAGGGGATATTCCCGCCCCGTCAACCTCGCGAGATTCGACAAAAGAAACTGGATGACATCGGGGGATGATTTATTCTACATAAGCGATTATCTCGGTGAAATCGCCATGACGCCATTGTTCACCCCTGCGATGGCACGGGGCTTTCGCGATGTGTCTCCGCTCATGAAAGAATCGGGCGAACTCTGGATGATCAAGAAGGGCATCTTGAAGAAACTCAGCTCGAAGAAGAGCTATTGATGAAAGTCTGTCACGGCTCATTGGAAGTTGTTGAGGCTTGATTATGATAGAATAAGAAACCCGGGGGGTTACCCCGGGCAGTTGTTACTCAGGGTCATCCTCGCAAGGATGGCCCTTCTCATCCCCGTGACATTCCTCCTTCTGTTTCGCGGAGCATTCACCCGGCTTTTTACCTTTCAGTCTTTCCGGGTGGGCGCATTCCGGTGTCTTTTTACACACTGCTTTCCTCCTTCTACTTTTTCTATCTCGCAGATCTGCTTAATGACCGATGATTTGCCGAACATCTCCCCCATCACCTTTCCAAGCTCATGCATACCCTTCTTGTTTAGGACATAGTGGATGTAATACCCTCGCCTTTCCGCGTCCACGAGGCCGGCGTCGCGAAGTATTCTCAGATGCTGCGACACCGCGCCCGGCGTTATCCCAAGCTCTCTCGCCAGCGCGCCGACGCATAGCGCGTGCCCCCCGAGCAGCCGGATTATCTGCACCCTCTTGTCGACGGAGAGCACTTTGCACATGCGGGCTATTTGCTTCGAATCACGCATATTTGTTTTAGTATCCGCTAAAATACTAATATAAATTCCCGCACCTGTCAAGAGGAATTGCCGGCTGTTCCTATTTTCCGAGAAGTGATTTTATACCCCTTATCATCGCCCGCGCGGGGGCGAATCTCTCCGCCGTGCCGAGCAGATAGCGCTTCAGATGCACCAGGTAAAGCTGCCGGCATATGGTACGGAATTCGTCCGACAACCTTCCACCGAGTACGTGCTGCGTGAGATACTTCCATCTCAATGGGTACCTGAGGTATGCCTCACCGCCGATGCGCCGAAGTTCCTCTGGCGCAAGCTCGCACAACGACGGCGCGGGTCCTTCATCTATCCACCAGTCCCGCTCGGATTCGGGGACATAGTCGAACGCCTCTGCCCCGGGGAACGGCGAGAGGATATTGAAAAAAGCTATCGATGTATTCAACTCGCGTGCGAAATCGACCGATGCCCACACCGTACCCCGTGTCTCCCCCTGGTTACCGAGTATGAAAAACGCGATTGTGAATATCCCCACCCGGTTCAGGATTTCCGCCGTACGCCGCGCCTGGTCGAGCGTGATGCCCTTCTTGATGACTTTCAGCACTTCCTGATCCCCCGCCTCGATCCCGAGCGCTACCGCCTGCGCTCCGTTACGCTTCAGCCTTGTATACTGCTCCTCGCTTAGCGCCCCGACGCGCGTGGAAAAATGGAAACGGAACCTCAGCTTCCGCTTCTCGACCACGTCGAGAAACTCATCGAGCCATTCGCTGTTCGGCGGCCAGAAGCTGTCGCGTATCGCGAAATATTCCGCCCCGTACTCGCGCATCGCCGCCTCTATCTGGTCGGCGACGCGCCTCGGCGCGAAATACCGGTAATTCCCATGCTCGGCGGAACAAAAGGTGCAATGGAAATAGCATCCGTATGAACACACCAGCGGGAACGGCGCGTCCCGGGCATCCTCCCCACCCTCTCCGAATATCAGATCCCACGCTGGATCAGGCAGCTCATTCAAATCGCTTATCTTCGGCCCGGGCGGATTGAATGTTATTCTTCCATCCGATTCCCTGTATGCCAGTCCCGCGATGTCTTTCCCAAACCCGCTTCCGCCATCCCCATGCAGTGATTTCAACAACTGCGTAAGCGCACGTTCCCCTTCGCTCGCGATTACAAAATCGATTAGCGGAAAATGCTCCAGCGTATGAACCGGCAATGCCGACACATGAGGTCCCCCGGCGACAATGGGGATGCCGGGATGCCGCGCCTTGATAAGCTCTATAAGCCTGTAGTCGATGGGCATTTCCTCTGTAGTAAGGCTGAAGCCGATGAGGTCGGGGCTGTAATCGCATATGGCGTTATCTATCTTCAGCAGGCCGGATTCGGCCCGCGCTTCCTCCGCATCGAGCCACAGGTAGCGGCCGTCGCATCCTTCGCGCCTCAGCCACGCCGTAAGCGCGAGTATGGCCTGCTTGTGCGGCAGGAGGTCGAATATCTTCTTCAAGCCGTATTCCGACGCGTGGTAATGCACAAACCGGGGGTGGATTATGGTGAGGAACAATATCGACGGTTTCTCTGCCATCTGCTGGCTACGAGTATATCACGCGACGCACCCCGAAGACGGGCGGGGAATAAAAAAACCGCGGCGCATTGGCCGCGGTTCAAATGTTAATAGTAAGGGAGCTTAGATCAACTCATCCAGTACCTTGGTGACGATCGTGTTGTCGTAGGAAATCGAACCGGCATAGGCAAACCTGAGGTTGCCGTCCATATCGACGATGTAGTACTCAAGCCGGTTGTACCAGAGACCCGTTGCATTCTGATACGCCGTTTCCTTAACGCCGTTCTGATCCCAGAGCCACGGGCAGTTATGCCACGAGGGATCCTGGTTATAGAGATTGATGACATAGTTGGTGTAGTAGCTGGATGTGTCGCTGTTGATGATGAACTGCGCGTAATTATCGGCCTGGTAGTTATTGCAGATGGTTTTGAGTGGCGGAAACTCCGTCACGTTGCTACCTCAGCAGTTGTACCGCCAGAAGTGGTACAACACCACCTTACCGGGCATATAGTCTGTCGAATGGAACATCGTGCCGTCAGGGATGTCAGGCAGGTCCCACGCGGGAGCGGGCACCGTTTCGTCGTAACCCGCGGGGTTGCTTCCCGTGGGATACTTCGTGACCCTGATCATCGTGGTGCCGTCCTCATCGAATTC
>CAZSPL010000160.1:0-7909 GCA_964608735.1 uncultured Planctomycetota bacterium
GAGCAGTTGCCATGGGTGTCGTTACCGAAGGCGCAGTTACGGGTTCAGCCGAGACAGGCACCGACAATGGCTTTCCATCAGATGAAGCCCTTCTGGGTCGGGTCGGTAATGGAATACTCCGAACCTCCGGTTTTTTGCCGGCGCTGATTTCAATCCCCCGTAGGCACCACCCCCACCCCTTCGAACATCACAATAACCGTCCTCTCCGGCGCGCGTATCCGATGCTTCGCCCCCTTCGGCACCGTAAACCCCTGCTTCGGCCGCAACTCCACGCTCATCCCTGCCTCGCTCTTATCACCTGCCTCCTTCCCCTCGACATCAATAAACAGCTTCCCCTCGACATCAATAAACAGCTTCCCCTCGACGACATAGAAAAACTCATCCTCTTCATCGTGCTTGTGCCAGTGAAATTCCCCCTCCACCACCCCGATCCGCACCACGCAATCATTCACCCGGCATAAGCTCTGGTTGTACCACGCATCCGTGCACGCATCCCCCAACGCGCCGATGTCGATAACCTCAAGCGGCTTGAACTTAACGTCGGTGTGGATGGAATAGTCGAATTTCTTAAACATATTGAACCTATGTTAGCTGTTCTTTGTCACGACTTATGGTATAATAACAAAAATGCTTTTGGTGGGGAAGCCATGAACGTAAAGCGAATCTTTAAGGGATTGATAATTCTGATCGTTTTATCCTTGTTTGGAGTAAGTTGTGGGAAGGGAAACGAAAGACATTCGCTTATGATGTCTCCTGAATCCCCTGTAAGTACGAGAGCTGCGTTAGATTCATCAACACCCGGCAACCAGCTTTTCTTGGAATGGATATCTTTTAACAGCGAGAGCGTAGACTACGTAAAAAGTGATTATATAACGGGTAACTCAATGCCATCATTCGTCGCGCAAGTATGCGGTGAATCGCCGGAGCAGGAAGCTGAACATAAGATCACAGCCTTTATCGATGGCGCAAATGTAGACCACCACTTCGATCCTGGTTATCAAACCATTACCTTTACTCCAAGCCAGCCGCTCAAGCCTGGTTCTCATTCCGCCGGCATTGCAATAAATTTCCCGGACGTGGCTGATTTCAGACAGATTCATTTCTTCTTCACTGTCAATCCTGAGCCCATTAAGATCACTGGGGTCTTAAGAGATGATCCCACACGCACGCTTTATGTATTCTTTAGCGAGATGCTTGAGCCTGATTGCGCAGGTAATCCCTCAAACTGGGGCTTAAATCCTGGCACGATGGGTATCGTCGACTCTGTTGACATCGTTCTTGGCGGCAACGTCGCCCGCCTTAAGCTCGCGTCAAATGTGGAAAGCATTGAAAACACGCCCGGCCCATTAGAACTGGTTTACAATTCGAAGCGGGGATTGACGAAACGGCTGATTATTACTGGTGAGCCGCGTGATAAATCAGGTGATTCCGAGGAAGACTGTAATTGTGAAATCGAATACGAGGAGCTTGCTCAGTGGAGTTATGATGAAAGAGAAGAAAGCGCATTATGCTATAGAATCGATTACGATGAACAATGTTTGCACTGTCCAGCTCGATTCTACTGGAGCTTCGAAAACATTAAGACCGTTGCTAATAGTGATCCCTGCAACTTCCTCGGTGATTGTTCTGAAGCAAGCATGGATGCAACTGACGATCCTGATTGCTTCAATAATGCACCTAATAGCGAAGGCTCATTTCTCATCACGGACAACTCGATTCACACACTGCAGTTTGCCCGTGGTATGGAATTCACTTATAAGGTCAGGGTTTATGCCGATTGTGACGATGATGGAACCTATGAATCGTATAAAGGAGGCGGTACTTATAATTTTACTCCTCTCGATTGTGAGAATCCGACCTTTGAGGGCCCTTATATAGGCGATGGTGCGTATGTTGCCAATAAGCTTCTCCTTCTTGCTAACGCTGATAAAGCTCACGGCCATCGTATTATTTACGAGGATTTCCAAAATAACGAAGAAGGCTTTTTGCAGTATATCGCAGATCTTGCGAATTCAAACCCCTGCAACCGTTTCGCGTTGATCCGTGCTACTGATAACCACACGTTGCATTCCATCCAAGCTTGTTTCACAGATCCTTATAGAACTCCACCACCGCCTATAATTGACTGCTGCCAGGAGACTCAAACAATTTACATAGCCATTCGGGTTGATGAATCTCCCCTCGCTTCATATTTTTATAATGGCGAGTATTATCCTGGCCAAGAGACTATTAACTGGCCTGACCCTGAATTTGATTACATATATAAGATAGACGATCAAAAGGTGAATGAGGTTGAATACGCTGTCATAGAGATAAACCCGCTTACAGTTAATGATTTTGTAAGGGTTAGATGGAGAGACACAATTCATAACTGGTGTAGAACTCCAAGGATCTGGGATAAGAATAATGATTCTTACCAGCTTCAGTGGGTTGACGGTACGTTCAGTTCAAGCTCGCATCAAAGACAATATATAAATTGGTCAAAAGACGTGCAAGACGGTTGCGATGAACCCCAAAATTATAATTACATCTGCTTGGCTCTTCAGGTCACACCTTCTCCTATGTTTGATAGTCAATTTTATGTTAAACTTACTTATAGCGATCCTCCCCTTGACCCTCAGGGAAGAGCGTTCCCTTGGTTAAATCCTGACCCAGGGCCACATATTGACGACAATCAAGGCGCTATTCCCTGCGGCTTCCTAAATGATCCAGATTCTACACCTGCTGATATTGTACTTCCAGTCCCGTGCGACGGTAAAGTTGAAACTATTTTCACAACCACCAAGTGCGGAGGCGATAATTATGACATAGCGGCAGTACTATATAGAGGCTATCCTGATACCGGTACAATTGAGTTCGGACCGATAAATTCCCCAAGGATAGAAGTCTGGCGAAAATATAATCTACAAGTATATTTTATGGATCCTGACTACATGCCGATGTTTGGCGCTTTGCCAATTGCGTATAATGAAGCATATATAGAATTTATTGCAGTTAATGATGCAAATCCTACTAATTATGCTGATGATTTAATCCCTTGTTCAATTGCGCAAACTGGAAATAATGTTATCGACTACTCGGATGATATTGTTCCAGAGGGACCCAGCAATGATTATTTTACTGATACGATACCTTATCATAGCCCTGTATGTGAATACACTACGGTAAAAAATTGCTTTCACATACAAGGTATAGATCATTTTGATGACCATCTTGTACGAGGCTTCTGTTGCAATTACTATCCTCTCCATCCTTTGGAGTCACATAAACATTGTTTCATAGCAGTTGGAATGATTAATGAAACTTACGTTGATTCTATATTTGTAAATAGGCGCACTATTAATCATGAATTGGGGCATGGCATCCGAGGCTTGGTTCACAGCGGGTGGGTAATGAGTACAAGCCTTGATCATAATCCTGAGTTACGATTTATCGCAACCGATTTACAGCTATTGAGAAGCGGTCCATGTGTAGGGGAGTAATAAAGGAGAATATAATAATGTATAAAAAATCAGTAACTATTCTTTTGATTACAATGGCTACTATCTATGCGCTGTGCATTCACGTTAACCGCTCAGTTGGGTCAAGAAATCTACCAGAAATTGTTTTAACTACAGAAGAAATGCAAACCTTAGACTCAGGTAGTTTTGGAGATGTGGCGATTAAGCTAAACCATACCTGGGGCAATGCGCGAATGGTAAGAACGGTTATATTCAAAGGAGATGGTTTAGTTCTTATTCATGAATGGCAGGATGCCGCGCAATTGAAGGAAGACGTGCTATCCGGGAATATTGACAGATCGCTTTTTACTGACGCCGAATATCAAATGGTGCTGAAAGAACATGTAGATTATAATATTTACGAAAGGGCAGAAATTAGCCCTTCCGTTATGCTAGAAATACTAAGCATTGTTTCTGATAACCTGAACGGCATGTATGAACAGGGCCCTACTGCCGGCGATTTTTATACGGACACGATTGTATTAGATATTATGACTCCTGATAACGGTTTGATAATAGCTGAAACGGTCGATTTTGAAGGAAGCAACGCGGATAGGCTGTCTATTCTGTACGATGTCGAATCACTGATCGAAACCGAGCTTGAGAATGTCGAAACGGAAGATCTCGATGCGCTTGAGTATACAAAGCTCTCTGAAGAAATAATCCCTGATTGGAGCGACGAGGTCTGGAAAGCGCAACGTAACCTCGAAAATTAATCTCCTCACTTCCCCCCCTTCTTCCTCTTCTTATTCACCTGCTTCGCCCTGCCGAACGCAAGCGAGTTCGGCGGGACATTCTCGGTAATCGCCGACCCCGCCGCCGTATATGATTTCTTCCCGATTTTCACCGGCGCGACGAGGATCGAATCGGACCCGATGAAAACCTCGTCCTCTATCGTAGTGCGATGCTTCTTGAACCCGTCGTAGTTGCAGGTAATCGTCCCCGCGCCGATGTTGCACTTCTTGCCGACGTCGGCATCGCCGAGGTATGTCAGGTGGTTCGCCTTGGAACCCTTGCCGATGTTCGAGTTCTTCACTTCCACGAAATTCCCTATCTTGACATCGTCCGCGAGCACCGTGCCCGGACGGATATTGGCGAACGGCCCGATATGCACGTTATTCCCTATCTTCGCATCGACCGCCTGTGTAAATGCGATGGTAGTTCCCTCGCCGACTTCGACATCGACGAGACGGCAGTACGGCCCGATAACGCAATTCCGCCCGATGACTGCATCCCCCTCGATGCATACGCCGGGAAGCAGACGGGTTCCTTCGCCGATTTCGACCCCGGCTTCGATGTAGCACGTCGCCGGGTCGTCGATCTCGATCCCCATCTCGCATAGCTGCTCTATCTTGCGGAGACGCATCACTGCCGCGACATAGGGAAGGTCGGTGCGCCGCGACACCTGGAGTACGTAGTCCGGGTCGTCGCTGAGCACCATGTTCACATCGCCGCCCTGCTCCTTTATCTTGTGGACGGCATCGGTCAGGTAATATTCCTTCTGAATGTTGTTCGGTTTGATTTTATCCAGCGCGTTGAACAGGGCTTTACGCTCGAAGCAGTACAGCCCGGCGTTGTATTCGGGAAGCTCATAGGGGTCGAAACTGTGGCCGTTGCGGATCCAGTCCTTCTCCTCGATAATCGTCTGGAAATGCCCCCACTCGTCGCGGATGACCCGCCCGTATCCGGGAGCCTCATCGACCCGGCTTACAAGGATGGTTACCGGCGAACTGGCGGCTATATGGCTTCGGACGAGTTCCTTGATGATAAACGAGTCGGTGAGCGGCAGATCACCGTTCATGATGAGAACGTGCTTCGTGCCGCGGGGAATATGGTCGCGGCATGTCATCACGGCATGCCCGGTGCCTTTCTGCGGCCTCTGGATGCAGGTCTTTTCATCGGCGAAGACTTTCTTGACATCCCCGGCCTGGTGTCCGACCACGAGAAGACGGTTTGAAAGCCCGGCATCCTTCAGCGCCTGGAGCGGGTAGAATCCGAGCGGTTTGCCGCATATGCAGTGCAGTACCTTGGGCAGGTCGCTTTTCATACGCGTGCCCTTTCCCGCCATTAAAAGCACGCCGAGTACGGAGTTGAAGTCCTTCTGGTTGACTATATCCATTGCTTGAACGCCCTTGCTCATACTTGTCACATCTTTCACATAAATTTATACCACAAACACCGCTGAATTGGCGAATCCTTACCGTTAAATCATCCCTTACCGGCGTCAGACGATTATGCGCGGGATATCCTGTCCGATGCGGGTCACTATCTCGTAGTTGATGGAACCGATGTGCGACGCGAGATGGTCGGCGGTGATTTCCTCGCCGCCCTGCTTCCCGAGGATGACCACCTCATCCTCGACTTCCACATCGGGGATATCGGTGATGTCGGCCATCATGAGGTTCATGCATACGCGCCCGCGAATCTGGGCGCGCTGTCCGTGAATGAGCACCGAGGCGATGTTCGACTGCCCGCGGTCGATGCCGTCATAGTAGCCGACCGGAATCACGGCGATGGTCAGGTCGTGGGTTGCCTTGTAGGTCAGGCCGTAACCGATGAAGCTATCCTTCGGCACGCGCTTCACCTGGCATACGCGGGCTTTCCAGGTCATCGCGGGCTTGAGGAGGTCATCGCCAAGGTCGCCATGCTTGAGCTTGTAGCTGAGATATGTCTCCTTGCTCGGCCAGAGGCCGTAGAGCGCGATGCCCATGCGTATGATATCGAAATGCGCTTCGGGGAAAAGGAGTCCGGCCGCCGAACACGATGCGTGCTTGAGGGGGATTTCGCCGGCGACTGATTCCAACTCGCCGACAGCCTCGTTATAGCGCCTGAGCTGCTCCATTGCATATGAATGGTCGGTGGTATCTTCGATGTTGGCGAAATGCGTGTATGCCCCCGCCAATTCAAGGCCGGGATATTTCTCGAACAAGCCGGCGAGTTTCCTGAGTTCGCCGCCCGACACCCCCTGCCGGTGAGTTCCGGTTTCTATCTTGAGATGAACCTTGAGTGTTTTGCCGAGTTTCATGGCGGTCTCGCCCTGGCGTACGAGATTCGCTTCATTATATCCGACAATCTCGTATCCCGAGTTGATGAGTTCCTCGGTGCGCGCGAAGGGTACCGGCCCCATTATCAGTACCGGGAGGTCGATGCCGGCCTTCCGAACGCGGTGGGCTTCATCGATCGAATGCACCGCGAGGTAGTCGGCCTTCTCATCGGCGCATATTCGGCTCACCTGCTCGAGGCCGTGGCCATAGGCGTTGGCTTTCACCACGGGCATGAGTTTGATGCCGGGGCGTCCGAGCCTGCGGAAGAGGTTGAGGTTGTGCGCGATGGCTTTACGGTCGATTTCAATCCATGTATACAGTCGGTCAGTCTCCAATGTCGCTCCAAGGCCCCGGGACCGGGTCAATGGCCGGGCTCGTAATGATATAGCACAATGTTATCACTATTGGCGACCCTTCTCCAACCGAAGGTTTCCGGCTTTTCTCCAAGTATCTGTTCGATGTAGTGGGAGAAATCGCATAGCCAGTATATCTCGTTGTCGAGAAGATATTGATACATCCGGCCTTTGTATTTGAGAACTTCAGGATTCACCTTGCCGTCGAGATTCACCACGTTGTCCCTGAAATATCCGAGGGTTCCCGAGCCGAGCGCGCCTACCTTATCTCCGTCGGGAACATTCTCAAGCACCAGCGGAAGCTGCTCCCTTACCCAGATGCTTCCGAGCTCCGTGCTCGAACCGCCGCCGAATTCAAGCTTCTGCGTCGTGAATGAAATCCAGAGCGTGAATGTCATCGGGATGCAGAGGACGAGCATGGCAACAACGGCGGCTACCCGTCTGCTCGATGCGAGGAGGAATAGCAGGTTACCGATGCATAGCGCGGAGACGAGCAACAGGGGGAGGAAATAACGTATGTAGAAATAATCCGCCCACGAGGAGAATGTGTACCAGAGAAAAAGTATGACAACGAACGCAACGAGACAGGCACCGAATTGGCGGGTTCTGATGAGGATGGCATCGGTACCGGTGGATGCCGTGTTTGCTTTAAACGCTTTTGCGAGATAAACGCATCCGGTAAGAAAGAGAATCAGCCGGAGAGTATCGAGAAGGGGATTATTGAAGGGCCCGGTGTAAAGGGGGAATGCAAGCACCTGCAATAAAGCTGATAGCCCGGCATAGATGCGGCTCAATGAAAATGCCCATTCCTGCTGAGCGAGTCCGCTCGACGGCGTGAGGGCATGAAATACGGTGATGTTGTATATCCACCATGGAGATGAAACAAGGAATGCGAATACCGGAAGCGGCCAGAATGTAATCCACCATCGGCTGTTCCCATGCCTGTATTCCCGATACGTGAGGAACAGGTAGAGAATTATCACGAGGAAAACACCAGGGATGACCCAGAAGT
>CAZSPL010000160.1:7919-9416 GCA_964608735.1 uncultured Planctomycetota bacterium
ACCGAATCTATGCGTGTAAGTACCACAAGCCCGAGCAATATGCCGAACCCGATTCGCCCGCCCGTCGATTCCGCGATGCCGGTCTGGTACGCCCTGAATGTCACGGCGAGCATAAACAGATAGAATCCCGTTTCGAGCCCGTTGAAATGATGCCTGAAGGCAATGGCGGCGGCGAGATAGATGAATGCGACGCACCAGGACATCAGGCCGCTCGCGCCCGGATAAGTTTTGCGAAGCGCGCTTCGTCCTATTGACGCGAGAACAACCGCGGTGCCGAGATAAATAATCCAGTGGAGGAACAGCACAATCCTGAGGGGGAATATCTTATCATCTCCGCCAATTGAAAAAAGCGGCGCGGTCATGAATGTGAACAGCGGCTGGAATCCGTTGGTGGGATTTTCACCGTCGATGGTGATGCCCCTTCCGGCGGCGATGTTCGATGCTACGGTAAGGGAATAATAGCCGTCCTCGGTGATCGGCAGGTCGGCGACGAGGCTGCCGGGACGGAATACGAGTGCCAGCGTCGCGAGGAGCAACAGCGCAATCAAGAGCTTCAGCAATAGAACAACTATTTCAATCGCTTTCGGATTCAATTTCTTCTGAGAAGTGCAGGACGCCTTTCTCCACAAACCATTTTTCTATTCTCGGGGGAAGCAAAGAACAGCAGATATCAAGGCGGCTGACTGGCTGCCAGCCGTAGCGCGCCGCCAACCCTATTATGGGCGCGTCAAAAGCCCTTTTCCCGAATTCCCGACGCATTTCAAGCGAATCAAAATAATCAATAATCCTGAAGAAAATGGCAAAGCCAGCAACAAGAGAAATAGCAACCGTGGCAAGACCTGCTATAACCATCACGGTACCCTCAATGTATAACGAGTCCCCAGGTATAATTCCCGAATCACTGATGTAATATAGGAATGCAAAAAGTATAATAACGATGCTGACAGCCGGAATCATTCCAATAATAAACCGGCCCCATCGAAACCCGCCCCTCTGTGGACTCACGATTCCCCTGCTTCTGTCCATACATCGGTTACATAAAGAGATTTCAAGGATGCCGTATTCATCGGCATATCCCATCATCTCGTCCTGTTTGCCGACAAGAATCCCGCGATGCATTATAAAAGCCTCTTTTTCCGATGCGGGAGCGTTGCACAATTCGCAAGTCGCTTTGTGGGGGATCTCTCCTTCGTCAAATGGATGTTCATAAATGCCCATGTCATAAATGGGGAAAAATTCTTCCAGCACATTAGAGGATTTGCAGATAGTGTCGATGAGATATTCGAACACATCATGCCGCGATTCAAGGAATTCCTCCTGCTGGTCAAGTTCTCCCTGAGGAGCAAAAGAATCGTTTCCATCGAATGGGTCCCTTACTGTAGCGGGCCCGCCCCCTACATTAGGATACAGATAATTGCGAACAGGTATCGTAAAATCTCTTAGGCTGCGCCATCCATCTTCGTAAAGTTTTGAAGTGTATTCATTAATAGAAATATT
>CAZSPL010000161.1:0-9390 GCA_964608735.1 uncultured Planctomycetota bacterium
CGGTGGTCGCCGTATCATTTGTGGGTTGCCAAAACCGGCACGAGCATGGCCACACCGAATGTCGCCGGAGCATCGGCACTGATAATGGATGCCGGTCTCACGAGCGGGCTCGAAGTCAGGGCGTTCCTCGACAACACCGCCGAGGACTGGAACTCCAACCTGAACGGCCCGGGTTCCGACGGGCCTGATATCTACACGGGTTACGGCTACATGAATCTCAACACGGCCCTGCTCAACCTCGGCAACATCGTGGCCGACAACATCAGCACCGGCGACATACGCTACTACCGTCACTCCAACCCGGCAGCCACCGACTCCGTGATGCTCCTGTGGAACCGCTACGTCTCGGGCGTGACCGCCGAATACCCGGACATCGACCTTGAAGTCTGGGATGACACTACCAACATGCTCATCAATTCCGAGAATAAAACCTACGACAACAAGCGGTTCCTCTACACCGGGACCACGAACAACGTTGTATATAAAATCGAAGCCAAGTCAATTCCCGCGGTATCACCGACCTGGGACTATGTCATCACCGCCAGGGGCGGCACACTGAGCACTGAGCTTTTCCCCGGCGATATCGACCCCGTCCTCAACTACACGGAACCCATGCCGGTGGGAATCGACTGCATATTTGAAGCGCAAATCACCAACAACGGCGACTTCACGCTGCATGATGTCCAGGCCACATTGAACCTCGACTCGAACATGGTCTTCACGGGCGGCTCCCTGCCCACGCAGACCGGCGCGGCGATACTCTCCCCCACACAGATGTGCGTCATCCAGTGGAATATCAGGCTCGATGTCTACTCCGCGACGCCGAAGCATCTCACCGTGGACACCGCCGCCACCGCGTATGGCGAAGTGTTCAACGGGTTCGGCGAGGCTTACATCGATGTAATAATGCCCGACCCGATTCTTCACGTCGCTCCCAACAACCTCGATTTTCTTACCACTATAAATGCCCTGCCGTTCAATATAACCAACGTGGGCTACAACACGCTCACATGGACAATCGACGATACCGGCTTCCCGGGATGGCTCAGCGTCGACAAGACCGGCGAGACCACGGGTCCTGAAACCGACGTGGTCACTGTTACAGTCGACCGCTCAGGATGGGCCACCGGCGTTTACAGCCACGTTATCAATGTCGACTCCGACTACGGAGCCGATATTGTACAGATCGATATGGAAGTACCGGCGCCCGCGCTCTATGTCAACCCGACGACCCTCGATTTTGGCGGCGCAACGGTTATGATACCGCTCAATATCCAGAACTCCGGCGGCGGCATGCTGAGCTGGACGATAAACGACCTCACCTTCCCGTCATGGCTTGCCGTCAGCGTCAACAACGGCACGACATGGGGCGAGACCGATGTGGTCCAGGTCATGGTTGACCGGACCGCCCTCCCCATCGGACCATACGCATTCGACATCGATGTTTTATCTGATGGCGGAAACGATGTTGTGCACGTAGCAATGGTCGTACCGGACCCGTCCGCCCCGCTTCTCGATGTATACCCCAACAGCCTTGATTTCGGCGATTCGCTGACCTTGCTGCCGTTTGAAGTGCAGAATCCCGGTGGCAACGTGCTCAACTGGGCCATCGATGATTCCGCATTCCCCGTCTGGCTCGGCGTCGACAACCTCGGCGATTCATGCACCACCGAAATCGACACCGTGAATGTCAGCGTCGACAGGACCGGCCTTTCGCTCACCGCCTACAGCCACGATATCGAAGTCACATCCAACGCGGGGACCGAATTCGTCCACGTCGAAATCGAAGTACTTAATCCGACAATCGCAATATTGCATATCAACGAAGCGAACCTCTATTTCGGCACCGAGCTGACCCAGAAGAATGTCACGATCACCAACGCGGGCGAAGGAACCCTCGAATGGCAGCTCGAACATCAAGACGTATATGCGTTCCCGTCATGGCTCAGCGCGAGCGTATATAACGGTATTGTCGATGAGCTCCACCCCCAGGGCGGAACCATCGTATATGTCGACCGCACCGGTTTGGCGCCCTCGACATATACACACGACCTCTTCTTCACATCCAACGGCGGTGACGGCATAGTCCACGCTTTCATGTCGGTGGGGGTACCCGATCCCGAACTAAGCGTCAATTTCGATACTCTCGATTTCCAGGAAGACAAAATCGCCCTGAATTTCATCGTATCCAACACCGGCGTAGCGGGAAGCACGCTCAACTGGACGATGCCGCTTGTCGGTAAGCCGGCATGGGTGAACGCCAGCCAGTACAGCGGTGCCATCGGTACGGCGCAGGTTTCGAACGTACAGGTCATCATCGACCGCGAAGGGCTCGATCCCGGCGATTACCAGCACATCTTCAATATATCGTCGAACGGCGGGGCCGACTCGGTGAAAATTCTCATGACCGTGCAGCCATACGATCCGCTGGCGCCGCTTCTAATCGCCCCGATTGACGGATACCATTACGAAGTATGCTCGTGGCTGGCATTCGCATGGGATGGCGACCCCGGCTACGACGGGAATTTCTGGCTCGATGTCAAGCGCAACGGGCAGATCGTGGTGCCGTTCTCAAATCTCCCGATCACTACGAACAGCCTGTCGCTTCCACCCGCGGTCCTGGATACATTATGCAGGTACGGCACATGGGAATGGCAGATATCCATCATGGAATCGGCTGTCCCGATAGTGAAGCATTCATCCGACTGGTGGACCCTCTACAAGGACCGCCCGGCGCTGCTTACACCCGGCAACAACTCCACAGTCAATGCTTCGACCGCGTTCACATGGACCAAGGTTCCCACGACCAACGCAACGAATACGATTTACGTGGCGAAAGTGACCGGGTTCGCGCCGATAGACCCGCTCTATGCGTGGTGGCCCGATGCCGACACGGCGGTGCTTCCGCCGGACTGGTACGATTTACTCGTAGACCTCGGCGGCAGCAACACATTTACGTGGACCGTCGCGGCAGTCAAGGAGCCCAACGGTGGCATGACTCTCGAATACGCCTCCATGTTGAAATATCCCGACCCGTGGACATTCCATCTCTATTAAGGCTCGAAATATAAGTTTTCTGACAACAACCGCCCGCGAGCTGAATTCGCGGGCTTTTTCCCGCCTGGCGGCTATAACAATATGATCTTCATAAATATTAAATTCTCAGACATTACAACATCTCAACCCGGGTTACCGCTTGAAAAATCGCAATCCGGTTTAATCAAATTGCGTTTAATTCAGCCGGTTTTAAACGATATTAATGATACCTGATACGGAGCCGTCTCAGCCGGACGGCCGAAGCTTTCGCCGTCCAGCGGGGCGTTTTTTCGCCGTTGAAGGGTATTTCCCGCGCGCGGTGACATCGAACAGGGAGGCTTCATTAAAAAAACGGTTTGGCCGCGAAGAAGAAAAAAAGGAAAATGGCGCGACGCACCGGGCGTATGACGAAGAAAGCGATGCTCGCGCGGCGGCGCGCCGCAACCGGGGCGGCCCTGATAATTGCCGTGCTGCTCATAATCGCGGGCGGCATCTGGTGGTTCACGCGTCCGAGGACACCCGTCATCCCCATCCCCCGGGCCGAAAAAGACGACTATGTCACCCTCTTTTTCCCGGAAAACACCGATATGTTCCTGGTACCGGTTGAACGCAAGATTCACCTTGCCAAGAAGGAAGATAAATACCTCCGCGCGCTCAAGGAGCTCCGCGCAGGGCCGTCGGAAGACCCAATCAACCTGCTTCCTTCCCTGCCCGCCGGATGCAACGTGCTGAGCGTCGAAGTGCATGGCCCCACCGCGGTCGCGAATTTCAACAACCTTACGCTCGACCTGCTCGATGAAACCACCGAGAAGTGGTTCTATAAATCGGTGCTGCATACCCTATGCGCTTTCGACGAGATAGAAAGAGTCGATTTCTTCTTCGAAGGCCAGCGTATACCGAGCCTTCCGCAGGGCACCGACGTGAGCGGACCCCGCGCCCCGAAGGAACTGAATATATCATTTGCGCCCAACCAGGAAGGCGACTTGGAAAAGACGACGCTCTATTTCCTCGATAAATCGGGGACATATCTCATCCCGATAACCGAACAGATCCCGAGCACCGGCTCGAAAGACGGTCTCGTAATCATGTCGCTGCGGCGTCTCCTCGGCGGGCCATCCCCCGCCGACTCCCCCTACTTGTCGCCCCTGTTTAAAAGCGGTGTCTCGATCAGGGAGCAGGAGGGCGTGGTGCAGGTGTCGAATCGCCTCACCGTGGCTCTCCAGGCCGAAGACCCGTTCACGGCGATTGCCGCCAAGCCGGAACTCGTATATGCCGCCATGCGCGAAACGCTCGACAATCTGCTCGACTTCGACGAGTTCGAAGTCCTGCTCAATGACAGGAATGTCGATGAATTCCTCGGCGCGGGAACCGATGTCAAAGAGCTTAAATACGGTAAACATTTCAATCTTCTGGTCGAAAAAGAAATCGAGCCGCCTGCTGATATCATCGAGGAGAACGGAACCGTGAATGATTAGACGCCCGGTCATTTCATTGATAATTGCAGCCGCAATCCTCATCCTCGCGGAAGTCCCGGCCATGGCGGTCGACGGCGATATCCATGTGGGAAACCATATCCTCACGCAGAAATTCCGTCACAAGAGCGAAGGCTACTACCTCCCGCTTACGGAAACAGTCGAGCAGTTCGGCATGAGCGTTGAAGTCAAGGACGATAAGGTTATTATTCAGAACACACATCTGGGTGACCTGCGCATACCGCTCGATGCGAAGAAGATTGATATCCACGGGAAGAGTATCGATATCGGGTATCCGCCAATCAAGCGCGACGGCATCGTCTTCTATCCCCTCATCTTTTTCGAGGACGTGCTCGGTTTCATCGTATACCGGGACGAGAAGGAAAATATTTTCATTTCACGCTCGGTTGAGATCGGCAATGTCGCTCCCGACGGCGTGCAACTCAATTATCCATACGACCTGAGCTATTCCGATTTCGAACTCGACGACGGCGACTCGATACGCCTCGTCGTCGACCTCGACGGCGCGGTGCTGCAGGAAGGTTCGCATGATTGCTCGGGCATCGACGACGATTTCATGAATTTCAGGGCATCGCAATTCGCCCGCAGGCCCGATGTAGTGCGGGTTGTGCTCGAGCTTCGGAAGAACGAAGGCGCGATTCCTAAATATAAAATCGACCGCAAATCAAACGGCCTGTGGATTGGGCTTAAGCCGAATTCGTTCAAAGTCGGATTCCAGTCGACGGACGACGGATGCGTGGCGGAAATACGCGGCGCCCGCTATGACAGGCTCCAACCCAGTCTTGATAGAACCGGCGGCGCCGTGAAACTCGTGCTTGATTTTGAAGGCGCGCGCTTCCCCGAGGGAACGGAGATTGTGTCGGGCATCGGCTCGGTGTCCCGCGCGCGTATCGCCGACCACGACGGAGCCGTGCGAATCGTCTTCGACCTGCTCGCGGAGATCGATTACGTCATCGAGGAACTCCCGAACAGGACGGTGAAGGTTACATTCAAAGGGATCCGCGGCGACCTAGACGGCCGGGTCATAGTTATCGACCCCGGCCATGGCGGGCGCGATCCCGGCGCCGTGAAGAACGGCGTGCAGGAAAAAGACCTGAACCTCGAGATGTCGCTATGGCTCGCAGACAAGCTGCGCTCCTACGGCGCAACCGTTTATCTCACGCGTACCGCCGATATCTACTTGTCTCTCGAGGATCGCCTGGAATACGCCAGGCACCGGGGAGCGGATTTATTCGTATGCGTCCATACCAACGCCACCCGCCAGCCGGAAACCGAAATACATGGCCCGATGGTGATACTCGACGAGCTGTGCGATTACCGTGTCCTGGCGGACATCACCTATGACGAGATGGTGAAACAGGGCGGCAGGGAAGGAATAGGGGTGCATCTCGACGACCGCGGGCTGTATATCTTGCGGCATCGAGGCGATGTCCCGGTGCTGCTCATCGAAGCGGCATTCATGACAAACGCTGACGACCTGAAGCTCCTCACGCAACCCGAAGGCCAATTCAAGAGATGCCTTATGGATGGGGTCGCGACAGCGATTCTGAAATACTACACCGGGAATTTCATAGCCCCGCCCGCGGCAAAACCTCCCGGCGAGGCATACGGCATAGATTCGAGCCTTTTCCACCTGGTCGATGAAGAGGGTCTCGGCGCAGGACCTGATGACAACCGATAAAAAAGCGCCCTCCCGGGCGCTGTAAAGTCAAGACTTCGGAATTATCAATACCACTGGAATTCAATCACAAGCATTTTGTCGGTGATGCCGAGATCCCAGACGAGATAGAAGAACTTGTCCTGGTTCTCGAATCGTCCAATGCCCCATGTTTTATGGTTCTGTTCTTCCCCCCATCGCTCGAAAGTGCTCATCACCCTTACGGCCCGCCGAGGCTTGAATTCAAATCTCGGCGACCCGATATCGATACCGGCATTGTCGATAAATTTCACTTTCGCGCCCACGGTCGTTTCCTCGCCTTCCGTCTGGCCGAGAAGCACGGCAATCATTGAATTGACATTGCCGTCGCTGTCGAAATAGTGAAGCAGGCCCATCAGCTGCCACTTGACTCCCTTGGCAGGCGCCGTGGGAAGACCGGAGAGATTCGTTGGATAAAAAACTGCGAAACGATTGTCCCGGTATGCGAATCCTTCCGCCTTGTCGATATTCACGTTCGCGGATATCGTCTCCCCGCCAAACCTGATGTTGACCGCCACCGTTCCCGATGCATCGGCGGGAAGGCTGAATACGTTCCACACCCCCATTTTCGCGCGGGATTCCTGCAATACCGCGGGGTCGTTCGAACGTATCTTGAGGTCCTGCCCCGGTGGAAGGGTCGACGAGATGAGTGACAGGTTCACGACCAGTACGCTGTCCATCAGCCCGAGGTCCTTGGCGATGAGCACATAGTTCGATGCCACCGGCGATGTTGCAACGGCGAAATCCTCGCCCGTCTCCATCCACTTTTTATATGGCTGGGTGTAGCGAAGGAATGCCTTGTCGAGGAACGCCTGGAACAGCGAACCCACCCGTATGCCCGCCTGGTCGATGATGTACACGGATATCCCGTCGCTGGTTTCGAATCCTTCGCTCTGGTACGCGAGGATTGCCACCAGCCAGTTCATGTCGCCGTGCCAGTAATGCAGGAACCCGATTATTTCATAGGTTCCGGCGCTGGGCAGGCGTCCGAGCAAAGTGGGATAGTAGGCCATCTTCGCCCCGTCCTCGAATGAGAACCCAAGCGCCGCGGGCAAGTCGACGGTCGAGTCGATGACTGTTCCCCCGAATGTCACCTGGTCGTATACGCCGTCGCCGTTCGTATCCGCGAAAGCCGACGGGTTCTTGTTCATCGCGATGCTGCGGGCGACCACCGCATCGTCCGAAATGATGAACGAGAAGTTGAGATTGATTGATTCATTCTGGGCGTATGCCCCGCTTGAAAGAATCACGAGCAGGAGGCTTATTAATATTAATCCCCTGAAGGACATGGCAAGCCCTCCCTGAAATCGGTTAAGTAAGTGTCGCGGACATTCTATCATAAGGAAAAATGCGAGTCGAGACATATACCGACAAGTTGCCCGTTTCATTGACTACGCCGTCCAATCACTATATATTACCCCCGGAGCTGCAAATGAAATCCACGGAGGTTTTCGACGATGACAAGACCTGTTGCTGATATCGGCGTGTTCGGAGGTTCGGGGTTCTATTCACTCATGGATGAATGCGAGGAACACAAGGTAGAAACGCCATTCGGCGCGCCGTCGTCGCCAGTCACCATCGGCGGTATAGCCGGACGCAAGGTGGCGTTCCTTCCGAGGCACGGCACGAGCCACGACCTTCCGCCGCATATGATCAATTACCGGGCGAACCTCTGGGCGATGAAGGAACTCGGCGTGAAGCGAATCATCGGGCCCTGCGCCACGGGAAGCCTTCAGCCCGATGTTCGCATCGGCGACTTCGTGGTCTGCGACCAGTTCGTGGATCGCACTTCCGGGCGGAAAGATACGTTCTACGACGGGCCGATAACGACCCACATCTCGTGCGCCGATCCGTACTGCCCCCAGCTTCGGGAGATTGCCGTAAGCGAGGGCAAGAGGCTGACTATGCCGGTTCACGACGGTGGCACCGTTGTGGTGATACAGGGCCCGAGGTTCAGCACAAAGTCCGAGAGCAAATGGTTCTCCGCGCAGGGATGGGAAGTCATCAACATGACCCAGTATCCCGAAGCCCTCCTCGCGCGGGAGCTTGAAATGTGCTATGTGAACATCAGCCTGATAACCGACTACGATGTCGGCCTCGAAGGCAGCCCCGATATCAAGCCGGTCAGGCACGAGGACGTCATCAAGGCATTCACCGAGAATAACGAAAAGCTTAAAAAGCTGATTTTCAAGATTATCGGGGCGATTCCCGACAATTTCAGCTGCGATTGCACGCACGCCCTCGACGGCGCGAGATTCTGATAACGGAGCGAGGTTCGAATGAAGAGAAGCATCATTGTAATGGCGGCATTGACGCTGCTCGTGATGTGCATCGCGGGTCATCAATCCTACGCGCAACCCGCGGGATATGAGTCATGGAGAGATAGCGAACTCGGGATTACCGTCACCTACCCGGGAAGTTGGACCATCGACCAGCGTCCCGAAACCCTCAACGTGCCATGTGTTCTCGAAGCCCCGGTTGCCGAAACAGCTGAAACTACTGACCATTTTGGCTCATTTGTGATGCCCGTACGCATCGGCGAGGGATATTTCGACGATATATCCTCGCTGAAGGATGTCTGGCTCGACACCGTCGCCGACGACTGGCTGGATTTGAAAGTGAATAGCAGCAGGACGATCCAGACGGAGCAGGGCTACCCGGCATACGAGGTCGATTACAGCGTCACCGACCGCGACGACAACCGCATCAGGTGGCTCGTATGGCTTGTGCTAACGCCCCAGCGCAAAGTCGCCTGGGTGGCGGCATACTGCTCGAAAGACAGCTTCGAGGGGAATTACCAGGATGCATACGGGATTTTGCTTTCGATGGAATTCGACGATTGAGCCTGTTTGGGTTTTTTTCAGACACACGATGTGATTGCTGGACCGTTCTCATCTCCAACTTTTTGTATGGCGCTCTTCATTAAATTTTTTTTCTTGCCCAGCGCTCTTGACAGCCTTTCGTCTTCATGGTATTAAACAGCCATAGGGATTCATAAAGGGGGGCAGTTCCCTAAATAAAATGGCTTAGGAGGCCAATAGATGAAACACGGAAAGGCGGGAACGATTTGCGTCGGTGTCTTTGCGTGCGTGCTGGTTGTTTTCGCGGGATCGTGCAGTCATTCAAATCCGGTGGGTCCGGACAGCCAAATCCCCCCCCCCCCGG
>CAZSPL010000162.1:0-9252 GCA_964608735.1 uncultured Planctomycetota bacterium
CGGACTCTTCGAGGATAACCACCTTCGCGCCGAGCATCAGTGCAAGGATATATTCGAAGATCGATATGGAATTCCCGCCGATGCCGATAACCTTCACCGACGACGGGTCGATACCCGAATCAAGGATGTCCGCCCAGTATTGCAGGGGCTGGAGCGGCGAAAATTGCGACCCACTGGTCTTCCGTATCTGGTTATACCTGCTATCTTGTTTCACTCCGTGGGGAAGCGTCTCGGGCACATAGCCGATTGTATACAATCGTGTCGGGAACTTCGCCTGGACATCTCCCACGAGCTTGCTCACGCCGACATCTGTACCGCCGGAGATGATGTTCCCGCTGTAATCCTTGAAAGCCTGTAACAGTGCATCCCTGTATGACTCGAGCACTTCGCCGTTGCCGCGGTCGTGATAGCCCACAACTATAACCACGGAACCATCGATCGGCCGCGAGTCCGGTGACGCGAGTTCCTTCAGTTGAGCGGCGGATCCCGGATCCGGGAACTTCGCGATTTTACCTATTTTCAGAAGGTTTGCAGCCCAATCGTACCATGGCTCGATGGCGTCCTTGAGGATATTGAGCGATTCGATGGATGTCTGAACCATGAATGGCGCGGTGGATGCCTGCACAGCCATTGTATATGCGGCGAGGCTGGTGTATGGCTGGTTCAAGAGGAGGCCGAATTTCCCCAGGTCATAGAACGCCCATGGATAATTCGCCTTTACGCTTACTTGCTCGGCGCACCTTTCAGCGGCAACCTGGATCAGGCTCGCGACTATGGGCAAAACAGATGTATCTCCGCGGTTGAGGGTTTCGTATTCAAGGAAATTCCCGAGCACGTATGGGTCGGTGGGATCTATCTCGAACGCCTGCTTGTAAATCTTCCACGCCTTCCTGTCATCGATCCCTTTCCATGAACCCGCCAGCGATGAAAGGGCATTCATATCAGCGGGATTGATATCTATGGCCTTGCGAAGGTACTCCTGTCCCGCGGCATATTCCGCTGCTTTGGGCGAATCCTTGTGTTTCTTGCACATCGCGATGCCGAGATCCCGAAGTATGGGCGGGTACCCGGTGGCCGCATATCGGCTCAGAACGTCGATCGCCTTCTTCCAGTTTCCGGTCGACAGGGCCAGGTTACCTATCTTGTGCGCGGTCTTGATGTCATCCGGGAAGCGCTCGAGGATTATTTCGAATATGTCGATTTCCTCGATTATCTCATCGCGGGTCATGTAGGATTCATAATCCGATGCATACTTCTGAATTGATTCATTGATCCTGACGAGAGCCGCGTCGGCATTCTCCACAAGCGCGGCGGCCCCCGCGAGGTCGCGCTTCAACTTCGCCGGCAGATCGAATTTGCCCTTGTATGACACATCGTGGGAAAATTCGCACCACGCATGTTCGAGCATCGTTCGCACCTGGATCTCCGCTTTCATCGGCGCCTTTTCATCAGGCAGAACCGTGCCCGGGATATCGAATTTGAAGCCCGGCACGTCGAGACCGCCGGGAGGAATGGACACAATATAATGGATCGAGCGGTAACCGAATTCGCTCGCTTTCAATAATTCGGTAACATCGATGCTGTTCGCCAGGTCGACATCGAAGTGCTTCTTGATGAAATCGCAAACCGGCGGTATCTGGCTTCGTGATTTCACTATCACCCTCGCGCCGATGAGGTCGGTGAAACTTCGAACCGGTATATCGTGAGTGCCTGCTTTGCGAAGGATCTTGGTCGCAAAACTCGGGATTGTTTTTGTGCGGGTCTGTATAACGGACAGCGGGGCGATGTCACCCATAACCGACTTCAGGATGTTGTGAAGAACCTTCCCGAGTTCGTCATACCGGGGATAAACTTCGAGGTATGCTTCGACTTGTTTTCCTATCCATTCTTTGTCGACTGGTCTCTTTGTCATCGATCGAAAATCCTCCGCTTACGTTTGCGAGCTGCTTCAAGCCACAACTTCCAGTGAGCCCAAAGCCTCGTTCAAATAAGAGCATAGCTCACGTGAATCGATGTCGCCGGGATGCATCCAGGAAAAAGAACTATGCTCGTCACTCAGGCGCACTTCGCCCTCCGCCTTCCCGCCAAGGAATATCAAATGCACGAGGCGGAACCTGTCGGCTTCGTCCTCGACGGCGGCAAGCAGGGATTGAACCGTCACATCGAGCCCCGTCTCCTCCCGGACCTCCCGGCGCAAAGCATCGTCGAACGATTCCAGCGCTTCGATTTTCCCCCCGGGCAGGTCCCACCTGCCGGGATTCCAATCGCAATCATCGGGACGCTTGAGAAACAGGAGTCTCCCGACATCGTCACGTATCGCGAGCTTGACTGACAAAGCTAAAGGTTTAATCGGCATCTATCTTTCCAATTAAAGCTCTACCATAGAGACGCAACACGGTGCTTCAAAGTGCTAAGTATATCCTTCCCGGCCGGTTGCATCAAATCATCCCGGCCCATCAGGGCGGTTTTGAGCCCGTCAAGCCGGCGGAGCATTTTGCCGATAACAAGCATGGGGATACAAGCTGCTTGACTTCAAATATGGAAAATGTAAAAGTATTTGCCCCCAAATCAGGAAAGGAGAGTGCAGGGAAATGGAAAAGAAGACTGACGAAAAAAGATGTACTGACTTGGTTAATCGAGCCGACAGGCTTGGCTCCAGACCGCCATTAGTGGACTATGTCATCTGGAAAGCGGATGTGTATTCTTACGTTTCCACGGCTATGGAGGAGCTGACAGTAGAAAACTTAAGCAAGCTTCTTGAAATCGATGATAATTTCTGGCGTGGCGAGACTACACCGCCCACTCGCAATTTTGCTGTGGCGAGAGATCTGGTCCGCAAAATCTTAAAAGACTGGTGCGGCAAGAAAGAAGAAAAGAAGAAACATACCCGCGCTAAACCGAAGAAGTAAGCTGCAATATAAATATTTCAGTCCCCAATCCAGGAAAGGAGAGTGCTGAATAATGGCTGACACCTATCCAGTTTATCATGCCCTCATTGAACGCGGGATGGCACTTGGATCTAAGCCTCAGGAATTCCCGTACATGAACTGGAAAATGAATGTATACGCGGTTGTCCGGGTCGTGTCGGAGTTGGAAACCACGCACGATTCGATCAAGGATATCGACGACGCTTTCTGGCGTGGTGAAAGAATGCCGTTCGACACACCCGTACCGCCCCCGCCACCGCCCAACCTGGCCAAGGGACGGGACGAAGTATGCGATTTGCTGACCAGCTGGTGCTCATAAGAGCCGCGAACGAATCCTCTCCAATACGGGTTTCGCTTCCTCCAGCATATGCGCGTAGCCATGCTTCGTCGCAAGCCTGTATGCCTGCTCCGCCAGCGGCAAAGCTTCATCCGGCTTACCCTTCATCTCGAGTATCTTCGCTTGATATGCGAGCGCATATGACAGGCCCTCGGGATTGTCTATCTCGCGGCAGAGGGTTTCCTGCTCCCTCAGTAATTCCATCGCGCCATCGAGGTCGCCGGTTTCGATGAGAATGTCAGCCTGGTTGCCGAGGCTCCGCTGGAGACCATCTGTATCACCAAGCTCCCGGCATATACGCTCCCTTTCTTTCAGAAGCTTTATCGCCCGGTCATAATCGCCGCGCTTTTTCAATATCGAAGCCTGGTTGCCCATGCATCGCCAGAGGCCGCCGGGGTCGCCGAGTTCGCGGCATAAACGCTCCACTTCCATGTAGAGCGTCATCGATTTATCCAGCTCTCCACGGTTCTTGTGTATCAACGCCTGGTTCCCAAGGCACCTGTAAAGCCCATCGGAATCTCCAAGCTCGCGGCAGATGCGCTCTTCTTCCACATGAAGTTCCATCGCGGAATCGTAATCACCGCGCTTCATGTGAATAATCGCCTGGTTGCCGAGGCTACGGGAAATCCCGTCAAGGTCGCCAAACTCGCGGCTTATGCGCTCCTGTTCCTTTAAAAGGGCAAGCGCTCCATCGAGGTGGCCCCGGTTGTAATATATCCGCGCCTGGTCGCGCAGGCAGTCGGCAAGTTTCTTTGAATCGCCGGCGCGCCGGTAATAATTAGCCAGATACTGCAGCAGCGACAGGACCTCGGAATGATGATTCGTATCCGCGAGCAGGTCTGACACGCACAACAATACATCCTTGTCCGGGACATCATCGGGATTATCCAGCATCCGGCGGAATGCATCCACCAGTCGCAATTCCGATGACGCCTGCAGCTTCGACCAGTAGCGCTTTACCTCGAACCTGTTCTTGTCCCACGCCTCGGTGAAGAAACCGGGATCGCTTAACAAGTCGTGAAGCTGCCGCCAGGAACCCGCTTCCATGAGAAGCCACGGAAGTTCATCTATCTTGCGGGGGCAAATCTCCTTATCGGCGATATAACCCGCCAGTTTTTCACGTACATTGACTCGCTCCTTCTCCCCCGGCAGGTAACGATGCTGGATTGCTTCGCGTATGTAATTATGCACGAACGTGATGAACCCCGAGCGGCTTACGATGAGTTTTTCGACGGCGGTGTAAAACTGTATCCACTGCGCCCTTGGCAGAGGATTGCCCCCGGCACCGAGGAGTTCGAGGAGTTCTTCTTCCGACAAACCGCGCCGCGACGCCCATATGAAGGTCATAGCGTCTTCAATCAAGCCCGGCCATTCAGGCTCGCAATCACGCTCGAGCCGCTTGAGAACTTTCTCGAACAGCTCGGGTACCGACTTCGACGATATATAATGCTCTATCACCCTGTCGAGATTCTCATGAACGCCGAAGATCCTCAGCTCTTCGAGGAGGGCGCGGAGGTACAACGGGTTCATCGTCTGGGGCGACGATGCAATCCGCTCTATCCGCTCTTCGCTGAGGGTTTTCCTGTATTGGCCTATGTATTGCCTTATAAGTTTCCTGCGCTCTTCATCGTCGAGCGGCTCGACATGGAGCGCTGGCCAATCACGCTTGGACAGGGCATCGAATGAACGGCCCGGAAGCGTGGAGACAATGAGGCGTATGTTTTCCGGGATATATGGCGGCAGCCATACGAGATCGAGCGCCGAATCCTTATCCTCAAGTTGGTTCAACGCGTCGAGCACCAGTATGACCCTCTCGCCGGTTCTTCCCGCCGACGCTGACGCCATGTGAAGCCACTGCGTGAACACGGTCCTCAACCTGTCCGGCTCGGTGGGGATTTCGCCCTGGATATCGAAGCGCCGCCCGAGTTCCCCCATTATCCGGCGCAGCATCGACGCCCAGTCCGAGCTGTATGGCGTCGCCCCGATGTAATGCGATATGAACAACTCATCGGGGTGGGCTTCCTGATATTCCGAAGCCCAGTTGGCAAGAAGGGCGGATTTACCTGCACCGGATTCACCGAGAATCACCAGCGGACGACCTGTACTTGTTGCATGTTCGTTGAGCTGTTCGTAATACTTCTCCCGGGGGATGTATATCCTGAAACGTGCCTGTGCATATGCTTCATGCTCGAGGGCATCGCGCTCAAGCGGGTCAAGTTGAGTGCCGAGTGGATATAAACGGTTGATAAGCCCGGTGAAGTCTTCAAGCACAAGGTCGCCGAGGTGTTTCGGGTCTTTGTAATTTTCCCTCACCGGCAAGCCGGTTTCCCTTATGCGCTCCTTCAGGGATTCCAGCATGGCGCCTCTATTCTCCGCCCTGCGCGCCGCCATGTCTATCCCGTATCTCTCAATCTCCCAGTTCGTAACCCCCTCGATGAAATCCTGCCGCTTTGACTCCGGGATTGAATCAACATGCGATGGGTCGCGGAAATAGAAAAATGCATGCTCGCACCTTGCTTTATCGTTCAGGACTCCGTGTAAAATCTCAAGCTCAGTTACGGAGCAATCCGGATGCTCGCTCAGCCAGGGTTCCTTCTCAATAAGCTCACGCGGCAGGTCATCGGGAAGCCACCCGTACCTCTCGCCGAGCATCCCGATGAAAAACGGCCTGCAACCGTCTATCTCGCTGAAACAGATGGGCAACACCTTCCCCTCCGCGCCTTGCTCATCGGTTATTCCCCACCTGAGGTCAACCGCGCCCCACTGGACGCCGCGCCTGTCGCACATGGAGCGGAGTTGTGGAAACACACGCTTCACCAGTTCTTCGCGCTCCTGTTTCATGTCCCTGAATGTCGATGAAATAAAAACGCGAATCGCGCGCTCTCTATGTAACGCTTTATCCGTCAATTACGGTATCCCGGGTTTGTATAAATACGAGTCAAGAAAATCAGCCATCCCATTCCGCCCGGATGGAGGAATATCCCGCGTACTGTTATTCAAGGATTGAATCAGCCTCTCAGCCTGATTCTCACATCGACGACCTTCGAGCCCTTCCCCGGCGCGAAACTGAACACCGGGTTCAGGTCCATTTCCATTATCCGCGGATGGTCCATCGCGAGGCGCGAAATTCGCAGCAGGACATCCTTCAAACTCCCGACATCGGCGCCCTTCTTCCCGCGAACTCCTTTCAATATCGCCTGCCCTTTTATGCTTGATATCATCTCGTTCGCATCGGCATCGGTAAGCGGGCACAGGCGGAACTGGACATCCTTCATCACTTCGACGAATATCCCGCCGAGTCCGAACATGACAATCGGCCCGATTCCCTCGGTATTGTTCACGCCGATAATCGTCTCGACCGCTTCGCCGAGCTGTTCCTGCACAATGTACGCCGGGTTGTGCTTCGAGAATTTCTTGTCCATCGCCTCGAATGCCTTCACCAATGCGGCTTCGGTCTTGATATTCAGCGCGATGCCGCCCTCGTCGGATTTGTGGACGACTTCCTTCGCGTCGACTTTCAGCACAACCGGGAATTTCAATCCCTTCACGGCGGCTTTTATCTCATCGACATTCGCGGCCTTGATGGCTTTCGCGGTGGGGATGCCATATGCTTCGAGCGCGGCGAATGCATCGGCCTGCGATATATATCCCTCGCCGAGTCCGCCGAACAGCTTGTCGACATCGGATTTCCCGACATCCAATTCCGGCACCGATGATTCCTTCGCATGCTTGTACATGCCGTAGCGCGTCATATTGATGAGCACTTTCGCGCCGGTCTCCGGGAATTCATAGACAGGTATGCCGCCCTTGCGGATGGCCCGTATCAGCCTGCCCCATTTCTCGATGGTCATCAGAACGACGATTATCGGCTTCGTCGCCTTCGGGCCCCATTCCGCGATGGTCGCGGCGATTCCGTCGAGGTCGACGAACGGCGCGGAGATGAAGTTGATGAGTATCGAATCGACATTGGGGTCGTTCATCAACCCTTCGACCGCTGCGCCGTAATGCTCCGGCCCGGCTGTGGCGATGACATCCACCGGGTTCTCGACCGACGCCATCGGCATCAGGCGCGCCTTCAGGAACGCGCGCGTGTCGTCGGTAAGCTTCGAAAGCGTCAGCCCGGCCTGGATGCATTCATCGACGGCGAGTATCCCCGGCCCGCCGGTGTTGGTAACTATCGCGACCCGGTTGCCCTTCGGCTCCGGCTGGCTCGAAAGCGCGATGGCGGTCTGTATCATTTCATCCTGAGTGTCGAAACGAATCACTCCCGCCTTCCTGAAGATGACATCGGTGGTGACATCCTTCTCCATCAGCGTGCCTGTATGCGATGAAACAGCCTTGAGACCTTCCTTCGTCTTGCCTGACTTCACCGCCAGCACCGGCTTTATCTTGGAAATCTTGCGCGCGGTCTCGAGGAATCCGATGGGGTCTTTCAGCGTTTCGATATGCAGCATGATGACCCGCGTGCCCTCATCCTGCCCGTAATATTCGAGTATCTCGTTCATCGAGACATCGCACTCGTTGCCGTAACTGGCATACATACGGATGCCCATGCCGATTTTATCCAGGTGCAGCTTGAGCACTTCGCCCACGCCGCCGGATTGCGCGAGGATGGAAATATTCCCCTGGGTCATCGGTACGAACGTGAAGTTGGCATAGACCCAGACCGCTTCGTCGGAATTCTGTATGCCCTGTGAATTCGGACCGTACACGCGCATTCCGTATTTATGCGCCGTCTCGACCATCTGCTTCTCGAGCGCCTCGCCTTCCGCGCCGACTTCCTTGAACCCGGCCGTATGTACGATGGCGAATTTCACGCCCTTCTTGCCGCATTCCTCTATCGCCATCGGCACGAGGGTGTTCTTGATGGAGATGTTGACGAGGTCGATTTCGTCGGGTATATCGAGGATCGATTTATACGCCTTGAACGATTTGATGTAGGGGTCTTTCGGGTTGATGGGGAATATCGGCCCCTTGAATCCGTGGTCGAGCAGGTTCTGCATCACTATATGCCCGATGCTCAGCGGGTTGTTCGACGCCCCTATTATCGCTACGGATCTGGGTCTGAAAAGTGAATCAAGCATGGCAAGCCTCCATGATTATGCTATTAATTCATATCATTTATTTCCATTTTCTTCCAACGCCATCAGCGCCGCGCCGAGTGCGCCGGTCAACTGCGGATGCGGCGGGACTTTCACCGCGTGCCCGATAGCCTTTTCGAACAGCGTCACTATTACCGGGTTATGCTCTACGACTCCCCCGGTGACGACGATATCCCCTTCGAGCGGGTCCATTTCGACAATACGCTTCACCACCGAATCGAATGCGCCCGCCACGATGTCGTTCAAACGGTCCCCCTTCTTGAAGTTGGTCAATATCTCGGTCTTGGTGAATACGGTGCAGAAACTTCCGAGCTTCACCGGCGATTCGGCCTGCTCGGCGAGGGCGTTCAAATCATCGAGCGGTATTTCGAGCAACGACGCGATTTCCTCGAGGAACGCGCCGGTACCGGCGGCGCATTTGCGGTTGAATTTAAAATTGATGCGCTTGCCGTTTTCATCGAGGGTGATGATCTTGTTATCCTGCCCGCCGATGTCGACAACCGTTATCGGGCCGCTGAAAAAATGAAGGCATCCGCGTCCGTGGCACGCGATCTCTGTGCGGGTCGTGTCGGCGAAGGAAACCTCGTCGCGGGCGTAACCGGTGGAAATTGTCTTCGCGATTCCCGCTCCATTCAATCCGAGCGCCGCGAGAATCTCATCCCGGCATTCCCCCGCGACCTTCATCCCCTCGGCACCGGAACGCCGCGTGCAGTGTCCGAGCAACTCACGCGCGGAATCTATCAGCACCACCTTGGTCGCCGACGCTCCGACATCTACTCCGCAATATATCTTCAGTTCAGTCATTGTCCGGTTCACGATGCTTGCTATTTTTCCGATGTTTCGGGACACCCCTGTCCCGAAACCAACCCAATCCCTGGTGCCACGG
>CAZSPL010000163.1:0-9223 GCA_964608735.1 uncultured Planctomycetota bacterium
GTTTCTGCTTATATGATTCCTACCAACCCAGATTTGCTGCAAAAGAGTTGAATAGCGCACAGAAAGAGATAACAACTGCAAAAAGCGCGATTGCATTTTTCTTAAAAAATGATGCTTTCTTGGTAATCATAGTGTTCCTCCCTTACTTTCTATACTTCAAATCCTTCCTGTAGTCCGCCTTATCCTCCGCCTGCAGCTCTTTCATGAGGTCCTTTGCTTTCTTGTTCATATTGGTAGGCGTGACGAGTTTGATTTGGACGATCTGGTCGCCGGTACCCACGCCCCGGAGTTTGGGCACCCCTTTGCCGCGAAGGCGGAACAACTGCCCGCTCTGCGCGCCGGGGGGGATGTTCATGGTCGCGGTGCCGCTTATGGTCGGTACGCGTATCTTCGCGCCGAGCGATGCTTCATAAATGCTCAGCGGAATTTCGCAGTAGAGATTGTCCCCCTTGCGCTCGAAGAAACGGTGGATGAGTACGCGGATGACGACGTAGAGATCGCCCGACGGGCCGCCGTTCATGCCGGCTTCCCCTTTGCCCTGGGCGGCGAGAAGACGCATGTTCGTATCGACGCCGGCGGGGATGTTGATAGTCAATGTTTCGCTCTTCAGCTCGGAGCCGCGCCCGTGGCATTTCGTGCAGGGGCTCGTGTTGATGGTGCCGCGTCCGCCGCATTTCTCGCAGGTGGTGAACATGGTCATGAATCCCTGCTGACGCGCGGTCTGTCCGGAGCCCTTGCACGCCGTACACTGCACCGGCTGCGTACCCGGTTCGCCACCGGAGCCGTGGCATCGCTCGCATGGCGACTGATGCTGCACGCGTATTGTCTTATCGGTGCCGGAGACGACTTCCTCGAGGGTGAGGTCGATGGGATATTGCAAATCGCGTCCGCGCGCCGGGCCGGTGTGACGCGCCCGCCCGCCGCGTCCGCCGAAAAACATCTCGAAGATGTCATCCATCCCGCCGAATCCGCCGCCGCCCTGCTGGCTGAATCCCTCGAAATCGAAATCGCCGAATCCGCCGGAGCCGGGGCCTCCGGGCGGTGGGCCGCCCTCGAATGCCGCCCAGCCGAACTGATCGTACTGCCGGCGTTTATCCGGGTCGCTGAGTATTTCATACGCGGCGCTGACTTCCTTGAATTTCGTCGAGGCATCCTCCGACGGGTTGACATCGGGATGGTACTTCCGCGCCATCTTGCGATAGGCTTTTTTTATTTCATCGGCCGGCGCATCCTTGGATACGCCGAGCAATTCATATGCATCGGTCTTGTCAGCCATATGTCCTCTCTACAGCATAATACCTGATATGCGGCCATCCTCACGGGGGGAAAAGCCGCACTCGGGAGAATGTAGCATATAATATTATCACTGTCAAGATAGTTGAGTGTAATAATGTAACCTAAGGGATATTAAAAACCCCCGCCGGGTGGCACGCCCGACGGGGTATTCGCATTTACCTCCTCAAAGGTTTATATATTCGCTTGATCAGTGCATGTCATTATCATTCTGGACGAGGTCCCTGACATGCATCCGGTTAACCGCAAACGCAACGATCACGAAAGTCGCAAAAGTTATGATGAAAATAATCTCGTTCATATAAGCCTCCTGTAGCGCTGACGTTCGACTGGGTGGAGTCGCCGGGGCCCTACCGCTCGTTCGGTGACGGCTTATGCAGCCTGTTCACGAACCAGAACAGGAAGAGGATACCGCTGAGGGTAACCAGGAAAACGTTGTAATCCATCCTTCACCTCCCAAGTGATCGATTCACACAAACGGTTCGTTCCCGGCAGCGCGGCAATAAAAAAACCGCCTTCTCCCGACGGGGCGCCAAAGGCGGCAATGCATCCAGCATGGCATCGAGTCCTTCGGCAGGCCGGCGGTCTTCGTGAGACCCTGACCTTTGCGTACCGGGGTCGCCCCCGGATTGCCCTTTCGGGACATCGCTCTTCAGTTGCGATATTATAATACCACACGAACGGCGTTTCCGCAAGGCTGTAACCGGCTTCCGATGCGGGTTGCATAAGAACTGGCAAAATCGGATTAACCGGTTTCCCCCCCGGGTCTTTTCCCAAGCGGGATGCGCGCGACGCAAAAAACCCATGATTTTTCAGCTTTGATTTTTGAGCATTTCAAGAAGCATATCCGGTTATATCGCGGAATTAATATATGCCCGGAGGGGCCCTGCTCGCATCCTTGACACACATGTAGAGGTATGCTATATTGCGCGTTAATTCTTATTAACGGTTGGAAGCCGTTAAAGGCTTCCTGTTTTTTGCATGCGGAGGTAACTTTTAGTGAAGCTTAAATCAATCATGTTGTTGAGCCTCCTCCTTCTGATTGCTCTTTCCTACGGCGGATGCAAAGGCGACAACGAGAATTTCACGATCCCCATCTTCATCAACAACCCGGGTGCGCAGGACCCCGCCACTATCCTGACCGACATCTTCATCAAGCCGGGCTGGATCAACGTTGCGGTCGGCGACAGCCAGTTGTTCGAGGCGGTAGCGCGCTACCAGGACGGTCACGAGATCGACTTCACGAACAGCGTGATATGGGTGGTCGACGGGCTCAACTGGACTTCCAACCGTGGATATTTCCCAAAGCCCGGGAAACTCGTAACGACCCAGGTCGGAAGCCTGCCGGTCAACGTCCGCTTCAACGGCGAGCTCCACGGTGTAGCAACGGTAACGGTCTACAATCCCGACATCGACCTTCCGCCGAAGCCGCCGATAGATCTCGATTATTCGGTGCTTGTGAACAAAGATATCTATCTTACGTGGGCCATCAATCCCCCCGCGGAGCCGGATTTGCTCGGGTTCAACGTATACCGTTCGAGGACATCGGCTGTCGGCTACGTGCAGTTGAATTATGAGCCGGTGCTGAACCCGTTCTACCGCGACCAGGAAGCCGCGGGCGGGATATTCTATTACGTGGTGACCACGATAGATACGGACGGCCAAGAGTCGGATTATTCATACGAACTGCTTGTCGATAAGCGATAGGGCGAGGGTGTATGCATGCAAGTCAAGCCCGTATTTCGCGGGCTTTTTTTTCTTTGACACCGGGGGGCTTGCATGATTGTCCTTTAAATTGAACGTCCGGAGTATTTTAGCAATCAGAAGAATATATGGCGCTTGTCGAAGTAGAAAACCTGACCAAGATCTATGGCTTCCCGCCGAGGCTGCTCGCGAATATTTTCGGGTACGACCCGACGGTGCCGCAGGCTTCCCGCCGGATGGTACGGGCGGTGGACAACCTGAGCGTTACCGTGGAGGAGGGGGAGGTATTCGGGCTTCTCGGGCCGAACGGTTCGGGCAAGACCACCCTTGTAAAATTGATGCTCGATATCATACGTCCGACCCTCGGTAGCATCTCCGTTATGGGATGCAAGCCGGGTACGAAGCGCGTGCATCGGCAGGTCGGGTATCTCCCCGAGCAACCGTATTTCTACGACCGCATGAACGCGGTGGAGCTTCTCGAATTCTACGGGGCCATTTATAAGATCGACCGGGTCACGCTTCACCAGCGGATCAACGAAGCCATCGACCTTGTAAGCCTTCGCGGGCACGAGCGCCGTAACCTGCGTTCCTATTCGAAAGGCATGCTGCAGCGCATCGGGCTTGCGCAGGCACTCATATCGAAACCGAAAATCGTATTCCTCGATGAGCCGTCCACCGGGCTGGACCCGTTGGGACGCAAGCATGT
The DNA here is from genome assembly GCA_964608735.1 of uncultured Planctomycetota bacterium. GTDB lineage: Bacteria > JAJVIF01 > JAJVIF01 > JAPKYR01 > CAZSPL01 > CAZSPL01. The sequence goes on from CAZSPL010000163.1 coordinate 3,704, forward strand.
CAAGACCGTGATCTCGAGGCTTCGCGACTCGGGCACGACTGTTTTCTTCAACACGCACATACTGAGCGATGTCGAGGATGTCGCCAACCGTGTGGCGATAATCCATCGCGGGCAGTTGATACGTATCGGCAACGTTTCCGAGATGACGGAGAGCATCGACAAGATTTTCGTGAAGCTCCGGACGATCGACGAGAGCTACCTCGGGCTCTTCGACGGGCTGGCGGAGAGCGTCGAAGTAATCGAGGACAAACTGGTGCTGAGGTTCACCGACCGGGATGGGATACCCGAGGCGATAAGGCGTCTCGCGAACGCGGGCGCGGATATCTTCGAGGTGAAGTATCAGCGCGAGACGCTCGAGGATGTGTTCGTGCGCGAGGTTACCGGCAACGATCAAGGGCGGGGGGCGAAGTAATGGGCATAATGGCGCGGCATACGTTTGTCGAGATCCTGCAGACGAAGATATTCTGGGTGATGCTGCTGTTTTCGATCCTCTCAATTTCACTCGCCGGTTATTTCGTAACACATGCAATGATCCTGGATGAAGTCGGGCTGCAAAGCGGCGAGAAGATGTCGCGTAAGGATATCGCTGATATAAAAATACCTTTACCGGATGAGTGCGGACTTAACACCGGTATGGTCGGCGGGATGATGGCACCGAGCCTGTCCATGACAGCCGTCATGCAGGTAATAGGATTTGGCATGGTCGCGTTTTTCTCGAATCTTGCCGCCGTATTTCTCATGATGGGTTTGATACCCGGTGAATTATCCAGGAGGAGTATTTACACGTTAATTTCGAAACCATTGACGCGGTCGGATATATTTCTCGGAAAGCTTCTTGGGGGCTGGGCAGCCGTATACCTGTTCACGTTCATCCTCGGGATGATGTTCACCATATTCGTTTACCTTGCGGGCGCCCCATTTATGCCGAAATTCTTTCTCGTTACAATCATCGGGGGAATTTCACCGATGCTTTTCGGAGCGATAGCCTTTGTACTCGGCACGTTTTTCCGCTCAACGGCGGTCGGTTTCTTCTCTATGGTGACGCTGTTCTTATGTACGCAAGCCGGGAATATGATGATTTACGGCATCGGTAATCAGTTGCTCAAATGGGTGAAGCTTACGGATTTCGTGCTTGCCTATCTGCCGCCACTATCGAAGATAAAGTTCCTGGTGTTTAACTTCATAGATTACAGCTTTTTCAGCGGCCTTACGGAAATGATCAACGATTTTGGGGCGAGCAAGGTATATCACGACTGGTGGGCCAACGCGTTGTTTGTGGCGGGCTATCTTTTTGTCGTGGTGTTTGTCGGGTGGATCGTTTTCAGGCAGAAGGAATTCAATTAAATCCTCGCTTTACACTTTAAACTTCAGTTGATATCGTAATCCCGAAAAATCAAGACAGGGAGTTGATAAGCGTGGGCGAAAAGAATCCCGTGCTCGATGCAATTTTCGCGCGACGCTCGATACGCCGCTACAAGGAGGAGAAGGTCTCCGACGCTGACCTGCAGGCGATCCTCAAGGCGGCCGTGTCAGCGCCGTCGGCAGCGAATCTGCAGAATTACAGCATCATCGTCGTGAGGGACCCGGCGAAGAATGACGTCCTGTTCGAATTATCCGGCGGGCAGAAATATGTCAAATCGTGCGACGTGCTGCTCGTGTTCGTTGTCGATGCATACCGCCACAAGCGATGGTGCGAATACTGGGATGCCGATTTCCACCACGATTCATTCTTCACGATACTCTGGGGGATGACCGATGCCATCGCCGCAGCGGAGAACGCGGTCATCGCAGCGCAGGGGCTCGGGCTCGGGACGGTCTATATCGGCACGGTTCTCGGGCGCATGCAGGAGATGATAGACCTCCTGAAACTGCCCGAATGCACATATCCCGCGGCGATGCTGTGCCTCGGCGTACCGAATGAATCGCCCGAAGCGAGGGGGCGGTTCCCGATGAATTGCGTGGTGCATGAGGATGAATACCACGATTACACCGATGAGCAGTTGGAAGCGGTGTTCGCGGACGCGGAGGAGAATTTCGCGGGGACGGCGAAGGTTACCGACGACGCGAAGAATTTCGCGCAGTATCTTACACGCAAGCGATTCACGGCGGGGAAGATACTGGGCAGGACGAAATCGGCCATGCGCGCCCTGATAGACCAGGGATTCTGGCATGAAGAACATTTGAACTTCCAGGAGACAGTAGATGACAGTCATTGAGAATGTACCCCGTATGATGTGGGGAATCGATAAGGAAGTGACATTCGTACAGGCCGCCGAATGCTGCCTGCGGCACATCGGGCTGAAATACGACTATGACGAGCTGCTGTGCGCGTCGGGGATAGCGTTTGCCGTGAAATGGAAGAAGGGGCAACCATGCCCGTCCGCCGGTACGCTTGAAGACCCGTTGTACATCGCGCGGATGTTCAGGTATATCGGGCGGGACTTCAACGCGGTGCGAAGCGGGATGCCTGAATTCAGGGATGTCATTGAAAGCTCGCTCGAACGCGGCGTGCCGGTGATAGTGCAGGGCGGATTCAATGTGCCGGAATTCTACGTGCTTGCGGGCTATGATCCCGCCGGGCCGGTTTATTACGGGCGCACGCCGTTCGACCACTCGAATGATTACTCCGAGACGAACGAACATCCGGCGATGGCGATAGTGATAGGCGACGAGATAGATGAAAAGCCCGAGGGTCTCGCGCGGCTTTATTACCCGCTGCATTCGGCGATGCTTGCGTACGACCGCGTCCCCGACAGCGAGAGCTGGGAAGGCACGTTCGAGCATTCTTTCGAAGCGTATGACGAATGGGTGAAGCATCTCACCATGCAGGAACTATGGCCCTCGGACGATCCGGAAACGCTGAGCCTTCACGTACACGCCAACGAATACGTGTTCGATGTGCTCTACACATCGCGCCTCGCCGCGGGGCGGTATCTGCTTCGCACGGCGAATTTCCATAACTTCGGCGACTCCGAGCGGGTGATGTATGCCGCGCGGCTCTACTACGTCATCGCCAAGGTGATGCATCAGCGCGGGTTCACCGCATTTGGCGCGGGGCACCCGGTGGACGGTTATCCCGCTCAATATTTATCCGACCCGACGAAGCGCCTTGAATGGGCGCACTTCCTTCGCGACGCGGCCGAGAAAGACCGCCAGGCATACGAACAGCTCAAAGCGGTGGTGAATCCGTCATAGAGGGCGTCCCTCGAATTGACAGGCCTATACATCCACATACCCTTCTGTAAAAGCAAGTGTCCATACTGCGCTTCGTACTCGCGTCCCCTTGACGATGCCGATACCGCGGCGTTCATCGATGCCGCCCAGGCGGAAATCTTGCGGTTGCTGGAGTCGGATTTTTTCCACCGGTTCGATACCGTCTATATCGGCGGCGGAACACCCACTGCCCTGAGCGGTACGGAACTGGAATCGCTGCTCAAATCACTGGGGCCGTTTATCCTCGACGCAGGCGAGGTGACCTGCGAAGCAAATCCCGAGTCGGCATCGATGGACAAGCTTAGTATACTTGCGGTGCATGGCGTCAACCGGTTGTCGATGGGGATTCAGTCATTCAGCGATGATAACCTGATAATCCTCGGACGCCGGCATGATTCGAGCGAGGCGGTGAAGGCGTTCGCTGCCGCTCGTGAAGCGGGATTCGGGAATATTTCGATAGATTTGATGTACGGGCTTCCGGGGCAGACGCTCGATTCGTGGATGGAAGAACTCGCGGAAGCGGCGGGGATGTCGCCGGAGCATATTTCATTCTATGGACTCACGCTGGAGGAAGGCACGGAATATTCCACGCGCTATTCCGGTGAACGGGCGAAAGGACTTCCATCCGAGGATGCCTGCAGGGAGATGTATTACGCGGGAATCGATTTTCTCGCCGCGAACGGCTACATACAATATGAGATTTCCAACTTCGCGAAGCGCGGTTTTGAATCGAAGCACAACCTGAATTACTGGCGTCATGGGACATATGCCGCCATCGGGCCGTCGGCGGCTGGATTCGACGGCATCCGCCGATGGAAGAATGCATCGGATATCGGGGCATATATCGAGGCAGTCGCGGCGGGGCGAAGTGCCGTCGGCGAAGAGGAATTCCTTACGAAGGAGCAGTTGATTTCCGAGGAGTTGATGCTCGGTCTGCGGCTTATGGAGGGGATCAGGCTCGGCGATGCTTCGCGCAGGTACGATGTCGATATCGCGGGATTGTATGAAGATGTGATACGTCGGCAGGTGGCTCTCGGGCTGGTGGATTTGACCGATGGCGTGCTGCGGTTATCCCGCGACGGGCTGTTTGTGTCCGATGCGGTCATGTCGGAGTACATGCTGGTCTGAATCTACTATATAATAAGGCCAATCAAGTGCCGAGGGTGTGACGTGGAACAGTCGCTCGAAAAACAGATGAGGATAATCCGCCGGCGAACGGTGGAGATAATCACCGAAGAAGACCTCGAAAGCAAGATAAAGCGTTCGATTGAGAAGAACAAGCCGCTTCGCATCAAGCTCGGGCTGGACCCCAACCGCCCGGATATTCACATAGGACACATGGTGGTCATCGACAAGTTGCGCGATTTCCAGGAACTCGGGCACCAGGTTGTGCTGATAGTGGGCACATTCACCGGTTTCATCGGCGACCCGTCGGACCGCGACTCGACCCGCCCTCAGATAACGCTCGAAGAAGTCATGCAGCACGCCGGGACATATTTCGACCAGGTGCAGGCGGTGCTCGATCCGGCGAAGACGCAGATTGTGAGCAACGCAGACTGGCTTATGCCGCTCAATTTCGCGGAGATACTCGGCATCGCCACGAAGATTACGGTAGCGCAAATTCTCGAGCGTGATGATTTCCAGACACGCTACCGGGAGGGCAGGCCCATCAGCCTGCAGGAATTCCTCTACCCGCTGGCGCAGGCGTATGATTCGGTGGCGGTCGAATCGGATGTCGAACTCGGCGGCACCGACCAGAAATTCAACTGCCTCGTCGGGCGCGACCTGCAGCGTTCGTTCGGGCAGGAGCCGCAGTGCGTGATTTCGCTTCCGCTGCTGGTGGGTACCGACGGCGAGAAGAAGATGTCGAAGAGCCTCGATAATTACATAGGCATCACCGACGACCCGGACACGATGTACGGGCGTACGATGAGCATCCCCGACGCCGTGCTGATAGATTATTTCACGCTCGCGACGAACAAGCCGCTCGACTGGATAGCCGACCTGCAGAAGGGCCTGCAGCATGGGCAGGTGCATCCGATGGAGGCGAAGAAGGAACTCGCGCGTACCATCGTGGCGCGGTATCACAACGAGGACGCGGCCCTGAAGGCGGAGGAGAATTTTACGCAGGTGTTCTCGCGTCGGGAATTGCCGGACGAGATGCCGGAATATGCGATTACCGATGATTTGCGCGAGGCGGATGGTAAGGTCAATGTCGTGAAATTGATTACCGCCGCGGGGATGGCGGTATCTAATTCAGAAGCCAAGCGACTGATAAAACAAGGGGGAGTTACATTGGATGGGGAG
>CAZSPL010000164.1:0-2956 GCA_964608735.1 uncultured Planctomycetota bacterium
GGGACAGTCACCTGTTTCGCTCGAAGATATACGATAACTCGTAGTGCCATGAGCGAAACAGGTGACTGATCCTGCTTTCCCTATTTTCCCTGAACGGGTTGTGAGATGCGCAAATTTTCAGTATATTGACACGTGGCGGCGATGGTTCGTCGCGGGAAAAGTTGAAGAACTATATCTCGTTCGGCGAGTGATGACACGGTTTGAACTTTAAGGCATCGGGTTCGCAAATATACTCCCCTCTACCGACAAAACCCCGGGAAGCCTGCGGCATATTCGGCGTATATGCGCCAAGGCAGGATGTCGCACGGCTGACATATTTCGGCCTATTCGCCCTGCAGCATCGCGGACAGGAATCGGCGGGCATCGCCGTAAGTACCGCCGGCGAACTCGCGTGCTACCGGGGCATGGGCCTGGTGAACCAGGTATTCAGCGAGAAGATACTTGCCATACTCAAAGGCTGGGCCGCGTCTGGACACGTCCGCTACTCGACGACCGGCTCGTCGGTGGAAGCCAACGCACAGCCGATATTCCTGCGCGACAACGGCACCGAGCTCGCTGTAAGCCACAACGGGAATCTCATCAACGCGGGCATCCTGAAAGAGGAACTGGCAACGGCGGGGCATACTTTCTGCAGCACGAATGATTCCGAGATAATCGCGCGCCTTATCCTCAGCAGGACCCAGGACAATAATTCGATACTTCCCGCGCTCAACGAATCCCTCCCTGAGTTGAAGGGCGCATTCAGCCTCGTCATACAAACCCCGAGGAAACTTATCGGCCTGCGCGACCCGTTCGGCATACGCCCGCTGTGCATCGGTGAATTCGACGGCAACTACGTGCTGTCGTCAGAAACCTGCGGGCTGGATATCATCGGGGCGAATTTCGTGAGGGAAGTCGAGCCGGGAGAATATGTCGTCATCGACAGGCATGGGATTCACGGCGAGAGATGGTGCCCTGAGGGACGCGAGTCGCTCTGCATCTTCGAATATATCTACTTCGCGCGTCCCGACTCCTACATGAACGGGCGGCTGCTCAACACGGTGCGCCGCAAACTCGGCGCGAACCTCGCCAAGGAAACCGGCGACAAGGGCGCGGAGATAGTTATCGCGGTTCCCGACAGCGGCACCCCGCACGCGGTCGGCCTCGCTACCGAACTCGGATTGCCGTTCCAGGAGGGGCTCATCAAGAACCGCTACGTCGGGCGCACGTTCATCAACCCGCATCAGAAGCAGCGCGAGATCGGCATACGCATGAAGCTGAATCCCCTGCGCGATGTACTCGCGGGGAAAAAAGTGCTCCTCGTCGATGACAGCATCGTCAGGGGGAACACATCGTCGCAGATTGTCGATTTGATAAAACGGGTCGGCGGGGCGAAGGAAGTCCACCTGATGGTGTGCAGCCCGCCGGTAAGATATCCGTGTTATTACGGCATCGACATGGCGCAGAGAACCGAACTTATCGCGGCGACCCATTCGCTCGATGAGCTCGCCACGCTTCTCGGGGCTGATTCGCTGAGCTACCTCAGCATCGAAGGCATGATCGACGCCACCGGGCTCCCGTCGGATAGCTGCTGCATGGCCTGCTTCTCGGGGCATTACCCGATTCCGTTCAAGTCGCAGATTCGAATGAACTATCACAAGGGGCTTCTTGAAAGAAGCGAAATATAGCCGGTCCTGAAAGTATAACCCGCGCCGATGTTTGGTGAGTCACCTATGAGAACCGCCTGCATTTTCCTTATACCACTTTTGCTGCTGTCATTCTCCTGTACAGCCGGTCAGAAGGCGGAAAAACGCGACGCGCCTGAAACGAAAGCGGTCCCCGCATCGGCTGCGCAATGGCCCTGCCCCGGCGGAAGTTTCACCGGCGACAATTTCACCGCGATGAAATCCCCGGTGAATCCCGAATTACTGTGGGAACTCGAATTCCCCGGCGCCGATGCCACGCCGCCGCTTGTCGCAAATAATAACGAGGGCATTTATATCGGGACGCCGGAATCACTGAAATGCGTGACAACCGACGGAACCGAGCGATGGAGCGTCGCGGTGAAGACGCACATCAAAGCTCCGCCCATCATCGGCAACGATGGAAATATAGTCGTCGCATACGGCGAAACCGTCAGCATCATCAGCCCGAAAGGCGAAATCCGGAACACGGGAGAGATAGCGAAATACGCCACTCATCATCCCACGGTCGATTCATCCGGGCTTATATACGTCTACTGCATGGAACCAATCGACCTGTCCATGCTCGCGAAGGGCATGCCTGAGAATATCTCGCCGCAATCGACATTCAAAGGACACATCTACACTTTCGACAGTGGCCTGAATGAGAAGAAGCACGTGGAGACCGGCATCATCAACTGCCCCTTGCGCGCCTATGACGATGGCATCATCTACGGCCCCAAGTTGTTCGAGCGGTGGCGCAAAGACCAGCCCGCCGACCCGTATGTATCGAAGACGGTACTTCATCTTCCCGGCGAAAAAAGCATTGTGGCGGTACCGGAGGCCGAACACGGTATCGTCGATATGTTCACCGACTCCACCGGGATCATCCACTTCTTCGCGCACCGTGAACACCTTCCCCTTCCGGAAGAACGAAACGCCCCTCTTAACGGCCAGGGATATGTCTACAAGGTGATACTTTACTCCTACGATCCTGCCGCCAACGACCTTTACAGGGAACACTGGCCGTGGATGACGCCGGAGGAGGAAGTTCAGGGCACATACCAGGAATTCCGCAGGCATTTCAACCGTGTGCGCTTCGTATACAATGCCGCGGGCCGCGATACATACGCCAATGCGTTCGTCGCGCACGAGGAGGAAATCCATCTCTGCGAGCATGTGCCAGGGGATGATGTCAAGGATGAGGTGCGGGAATTCGTGAAGGGATGCAGGCACATGGTGATGACCCTCGACGGAAAGATAATCGGGGGTACCGACTCGATACGATGCTTCGA
>CAZSPL010000164.1:3056-9200 GCA_964608735.1 uncultured Planctomycetota bacterium
TGATGACCCTCGACGGAAAGATAATCGGGGGTACCGACTCGATACGATGCTTCGATATCGCTCAGAACAAAACAACATGGGAAATCGAAGGCGACCCATCGACCGTCGCGCTCACCGACAACGCGTTGTTAATATGTATCGAGCGTCACCCCGATGAAGATAAGTGCATGTTGAAATGCTTCCGGGATAAGGTTTAATATCAGCACGCGTTTAATCTGGATGGAGGAATCGAGGATGAATATACAGGTCATTTTCTACAGCATGTATGGGCATGTATACGAGATGGCGATGGCCGTCGCCGAAGGGGCGCGGGAAGTCGACGGGGCGGAAGTGGGCGTCTATCAGGTAGCGGAGACGCTTTCTTACGAAGTGCTCGCCAAGATGGGCGCGGCCGAGAGGAAGAAATCGTTCGCGCATATTCCCGTGGCGCAATCATCACGGCTTGTCGAAGCCGACGCCATCATCATCGGTACCCCGACCCGTTTCGGCAATATCCCCGCGCAGCTCGCGACATTTTTCGACACTACCGGCTCCCTCTGGGCGAAAGGAAGCCTCGTGGGCAAGGTGGGAAGCGTTTTCACATCGACGAACACACAGCACGGAGGGCAGGAAACCACCATCACCTGCGTGTGGCATACGATGATACACCACGGGATGATAATCGTGGGATGCCCCTACACCGAGGGGCGGATCCGCATCATCGATGAGGTCACCGGCGGCGGGCCGTACGGCGCGGGTACTCTCGCCGGGCCGGACGGTTCGCGCAGGCCGAGCGAAAACGAACTCGCGGTGGCGCGATTCCAGGGACGTCACGTGGCGGAAATTTCGAAAGCGCTCGTGAAGGGAAGGAACTAAGCTGCAAATAGCCGAGTACTTGATAAATATCGCAAATTATATTAATTAGGGACAGGCCCCGTAGAGGGCCTGTCCCTTTTAACAGTTATTCCACAAACTCACACATTCTGTAGAAGATATCCCGGTTACCGTTATCCCCGTCGGCTTCGTATGCCCACACCACCCCATCCCCGCCGTTGGGATAGAGGTCGGGGATCGACGCATTCTCGTGTACGTTCACCTGTATCGGCTCGGAAAATTCCCCCGCGCCGACCGGCTTATACTGGCACCAGATATTTCCCTTGTATTCGTAGCAGATGAAAATGTAATCCTCCCCGAGACCGGTCATCTTTATGACACCCGTATCATGCAATTCGTAGTCGTCTATCTCGACCGAATTGCCGAGCGGCTGGTTGGTCCACTCCACGCCGTCGGATGAATATGCATACACCGGCACCGCGGCATCCCACCAGTACTCCCCGACATACGCGCAATGGAAACCATCATCCGTATCGATCCAAAGGCTCGGATCGTGCGCCCCTACCCAGATTTCGGCCATGCCATCCTGAATAATCGACTCGTTCGCCCAGCTCGTGCCGGTCGTGTCGTCGCTCGACAGCATACGGATCGGCCCATCCACGCCGGTCTTCCAATATGCCAAACGGCAGATGCCATCGGATGTCTTTCCGGTCGAACGCACCAGCGACAACCATCCCTCATCCACCAGTTGATACTCGGTCCCCTGGTATGTCGGCCAGTTTCCCGTACCGCCCTGGTTCGGCAAATCCCCCCGGCGCATTTTTATCACTCCGCCGTTGTCGCCGAACATCATCGGGTATCCCTCGCTCGTATAAAGCATCTCCCCGGCGTGCTCGATCGGCGTTCCCGAATGCGATGCCGCCTCGGTGTACGGCTCGAATGTCGGCATCGGATGCAGCGTGTGACCGCATGGCGCATCATAGCTGTGCCACGCCTGGCCGTTCGGACCCATCGTGAACTTGCCGTTAAAGCATCGAATCTCCTCGCCGTGGATACCGTGATACTGCCATTGGCCCACTTTCCACGGGCCGAATGTCAGGGCGCCATCGGAAGAATCGTTGTACATCGGATGATTCACCCAGTGGGTTTCCGAATCCTGTTCGAACCAGAAGTATGAAAGCAGGATCAAGCCCTCTCCGTTTATTGTAAGTGCCGGCTCGATATCGTCCTGGCTCTGATATGCCTCGCTTATAATAAGGCCTTCATCGTGCCATACCAGCGCTCCCTGCTGCGGGGCTTCATCGTCAACCTCGAATGCGGCAAGCGGCGCATAGCCGGTAATCGGTTCCCCCGGGAGAATCCCCTGGTATCCGACGCTCTCCGACTCGGCATAAATCAGCACATTGATATCATCAGCCGATGCAAGCACCGGGTTCGCAAGGTCGATGTGATATGTTGAGAAATTCTCCCCCCCGTCAATGGGCATGGATGAACTCGCTGTCGCGAATACGCCGGGGCATTCGGCCTTGACGGTTAGCAGCCCGGCATCGAACCAGTCATAGCAGACGACATCGAACGACAATGTCCCGCCCGATTCGCTGTCTTCATACCATAGAGAGTTTGCTACATTATCTGCCTTGATGTAGAACGGCTCCGGACGATTAGCCGCGGGCTTGAAACTGTCCGGGACGATAATCTGTCCCGGCGGAACCCCGGTGGGAGCCCACGACGCATCGATGGCATAATTGAAAACCAGTCCCGACTCCATGCTTATCGTGTAATGCCGGATATTTTTCTGTCCCGCCGAGAAATAGCCGCGCGAATCCGGGTCGATTAGATCCGGTGTTAAGACATCCTCCATCGCATCGGCGTAATATTTATAGCCGTTCAGCGTGGCGGAATACATCGCCGTTTCATCGGGCGTACCCAGCAGGCCGTCCTTGTATCCCTGCCCTTCGAAATCCGGGTTATATGGAAATTCCCTCGGATTCCACCACCGCGTCAGGCCGTCCGCATTGAGAAGCCTCGTCGCGCCGGGACCCGCGAGCACGATGTCCGCGTCGTCGTAACCGGATATATTTCCATCGGTGACGAGAATGCCGCACACATCGAACCCGGTGTATTGCGTGAGCCCGAGCAGCGGATGCCGCAGTCCGATGTCGACATCGAGCTTCCCGCCCGAGAACACCGGCGGGCCTTCGAGCGTGAGATGCAAATTGGCCGGCGGCTCGACATAGTGAATCGCGTTCAGATGAAAATCCGCCGCGCGAAGGACCGCGACATCGAGCGTACCCGCAATGGGATCGACCGACATCTCGAAGAAGCCGAGCGGAATATGGCTCGAATCGAGCACGCTCGTCCTCGCGACAACATCAGCCGCGGGAATCACGGGGACGGTATTTCCGGACGAACATCCCGCTCCGATTATGATAATCATTACGGTAAGAATCGATGATAGAAGTTTCATTTCTGCCTCCGGAGCAATTCACGCTTCTCCATTAATTCTTAGATACATTAATTTAATGCTGAGTATCAGCACACGCGTATTTAATTCGTATTCACTTCAACGGCGGCCCCTCATTAAAAGCGTCAGCGATGCCCCGGCGGCCGCACCGAGGATGTTGCAGATGCCGTCGCCGATGTCGGCATCGCGCCCGGGGGAATACATCTGCAGCAATTCGAGCACGGTTCCAATCGCCATGCCCGCGAATAGCGCCATGAGATAACCCGTCCACCGGAATTTTCCCGGCCTCGATGTCAGCCGCCACATCGCTACGGCAAACGCGTAGACCGTGTATGCCAGGAAATGCATCACGCGGTTCTCGACATCGGGACCTATCCTCACCGTCGGGGCCTTGACCAGCGAAAGATAGACCAGCAGCATCGTACCGATGATCGACATCGCGAGCCAGAATCCGGGTTTACTTCCCATATTCCTGTATGGCGACACGTCTGAATTCTACCAGATTGAGGCATACACTCGATACACGAAAATGAAAAAAGCCCCTCGCGGGGCTTGTTTTCGGCTCAAGTTCAGATCAGTGGAAATTGGCCTGGGCCAACCTGTGCTCCTGGTAAATCTGTACGCACAGCCTCTGGCTTCCGGTTTCGAGGCCGCCGCCTTCCTCGATGGCATCCTGCCAGTCGAGACCCTCGTTCACGAGGTAGAGGGCAAACATTGTGCCTGTCCTTCCGATGCCGCTGTAGCAGTGCATCAGCACGCTCCTGCCGCCGCGAATTTCCTTCTGAACCACATCGAGGAACCGGTTTATCTGGTGATACTCGGGCGTGCCGTAATCCTCGATCGGAATCTCCACGTGCTGCATCCCCATCTCCTGTATCTTATTTTTCAGCTTGGGGGAAATTTTGGAGAAGCTTACGATGGAGTCAACGCCATGCAGCCTCAACCATTCAATATCCTCGTCCGTGCGCGGAACCCCGCTTCCGGCAATCTTCCCTTCGATCAGCCAGCGGAAATTATCAATCATACTGCCCCTCCTTTAGGAATGAATTACCAGAAACCTCCTGAGGGACGTTGAAAAAACCCAGCCCCATTCACCTCATCTCCCGAAACAAACCTACTACTATGTTTATACCTCATTTTTAATTAATATCAATTGGTAAAAGTGTAATTTCTATCTTATTTTTGTCATTTTCCCATTTCACGTTAAAAATTTTAACTGGGATTCTCAAGACCGGCTGGGATAGCGGCTGACAGGTTTCCGGCCCCGAAAAAAAACCGGCCTCACAGCCGGTCATTATTTTCAAGGATTCAAGGGAATTCAACAACGCAGACGGCATCAACCCGATGCTTTAGCGGTATCGATGAATTTTTCGAATGCAACGGGATCCTTCAGCGCGAGGTCGGCGAGGACTTTGCGGTTGACCTCGACCCCGGCTTTCTTCAGGCCGTCGATGAATTCAGAATACCTGAGGCCCTTGTCGCGAACCGCGGCGTTGATCCTTACGACCCACAGCCTGCGCATGTCCCGTTTCTTCCTTCGCCTGTCGCGATATGCATAGGCGCCAGCCTTCAGCACCGCTTCGGCGGCGGCTTTGTAGCGATTACCCCTCGCGCCGCGATATCCCTTGGCCTGCTTGAGGATCTTATTGTGTCTCCGTCTCCTCGTAAAACCTGTTGTAACCCGGGTCATCTCCAGTCACCTTCTCAAATAATCGACTTACTTGCCGAGCATACGCTTGACGCGCTTCACCTCGACCGCTGCAACTACGTCCATCTGGGCAAGGCGCCGTCCGCGCGAGCCCTTCTTCTTGATCTTGAAGTGGCCGGTATTGGCTTTGCGCCTGGCAATCTTACCCGATCCGGTTATCTTGAATCTGCCCTTCGCACCTGAGTGCGTTTTCATCTTCGGCATGCTGAGCCTCCTCGCACAGCCACAATTTAAAAGACCCGCAAGGGTCTTTCATTTAAAAACCAAGCCCGAAATTATACATCAGTCATGGTAGAGAGTCTACCTAAATCGCGGATGAATCACATTATTATTCATCTTCGTCCTCATCCTCATCGTCGTCGTCGTCGTCATCATCGTCATCGTCGTCTTCATCGTCATCGTCGTCGTCTTCATCCTCATCGTCTTCCAGTTCCTCGTCCCCCAGGTCCTCGTCATCCTCAAGCTTGCTGGTATCATCGAATTCACTGATTGCCATAGTTTCATCATCCCTCTCAGTAGTTACTTCGTCAGCCGCCACGCTTTCCGCTTTTTCTTTGGCGGCCTTTGCCTTGTCATCCTTTCTCCTCTGCATCACTTCCGCCGTGGGCGCAAGCAGCATGGACATCACTCGTCCTTCGCGTCTTGGCCTCTGGTCTATGACAGCTATGCTGGCGAGTTCCTTGGCGGCTTTCATGAGAAGCTCTTCCCCGACTTCGGGATGCGCGTTCTCCCGTCCACGGAAACGCACCACCACCTTCACCCTGTCCCCCGCGTTGAGGAATCGAACCGCGTTCCGCATCTTGAAATCGTAATCATGCTTTCCTATCTTCGGGCGGAACTGCACTTCCTTGACCTGGGCACGCTGAGACTTCTTACGGCTTTCACGGGTTTTCTTCTGTACATCGTATGCATATCTGCCGTAATCGAGTATCTTGCATACCGGGGGCCGTGCATTTGGGGATACTTCCACGAGATCGAGCTCCCTGCTCCTCGCAAGCTCGAGAGCTTTCCGTGTCGGCATCACGCCAAGCTGCTCTCCATTCTCATCAATCAGACGGACTTCACTTGCCCTGATTAGATGGTTGAACCTGATTTTCAGATAAGCTATCGGAGCCTCCTGTTCCGCTTTCGCGGTTTATGGTAAAAAATATTGTCAAGT
>CAZSPL010000165.1:0-9190 GCA_964608735.1 uncultured Planctomycetota bacterium
CGACGGTGACCTCTGGGTTTCCAACAACCCCGATTTCGCTTCTGTTCCGGATAACGGAACCAAGACCGAGCCTTACTCAGACCCCTACCAGGCTTACGCCGCGCTTTCGAGTAACCCCGGTGCGACTATCGTCATCGATTACGGTACCGGTTCGTATAACTTGACAACCTACTTCTACTGCTCCGGCACCACATACAACGATGTCACATTCCGAGGTTACTCGTGGTACACCGATCCCGGTGGACGACCGACCATCAACATCATGTACGGCGGAACCTATGGTTTTTACGTCTCAGGTACCCAGAATTTCACTGTCCAGGGACTGAAATTCGACCATGGCGCGGGGTCGTACTACTGCAACAGGACCCTCTATCTTACGGGTAGTTCGCAGAACCCGACGATCCGCGACTGCGTCTTCACCGGAAGGTCCACCTACAGTTACATGCAGGCTATTGATGAATGGTCCTGCCCCGGCTTCACATTTACGCACAACCTGGTCGAGAGCTTTGGCCCCGCGACAAACTACTCAAGCACCTATATCTACGCCGTTCGTATGACCAACTCCATTTCGGGCACCAGGACGGTTACCTACAACGAGTTCACCGACCTTTACCCGAGCTCGGTAAACTACTACTACAGCCAGCTCCAGGTCATCGGCCTCCGCACCCCCGGCGGCACCTGCAACCTGACAAACAACCTCATCCACCACATCCATCCGAGCTATAATTCGGGTTATGCAGAGCAGGTAGGTTATATCTTCTACAACTCGACCGGCAACTACGGCACTTACAACTTCTCGAACAACACCATGGACAACATCGACTTCTCGAACAGCGCCTCGATCAGTTACGCCCTCTATGCCTATTTCAACTCATATACAGGCCAGGCCCCGGTCTCCAGGAGTAACATCCTATCTATTTACACGGGTAACTCATACCAGTACATGTACGGCTACTACCACTACTACAACGGCGTTAACGGTGTGACCTACTGCGATGCTTACAAGGTCGACGACTACGCCTACCAGGGATTCTCCACCATGACCGGCAACATCCAAGTCGACCCCGAGTTCGAAAACAACACCACCGCCCCCTACGACTACCATCTCCAGAGCGGTTCTCCTTGTGAAGGAACCGGTTATAACGGCGAGGATATGGGCTGCTATGGCAATATGGCAGCTGGCGAGACGATTGTCGGTCTCGTTACACCCGAGTAATCGTTTCCCTGACTCGCGAAATCCCGGTTTCGCATCGTTCAATCGTTTTACCAGCCCCCGCATATGCGGGGGCTTTTTTCGACCCCGCATCGATCAGCCGGGGCCATTAGGGACTTGGCGATAATACACACCCGTCCCCTGTGCTATAATCTTCCCATTAAACGTAGCAGCGAAAGGGCTTGTTTAAAGGAATAGATGGATTCGAAGCGCGTAATCCTTCTTCTTCTGCTCATCCTGCTCCTCGCCCTTGGCGTGCGCCTTTTCATGGCGCGGTATGAGAACGACATCGGCGTGGATTCATATCACTATGCCCTGATGGGGCAGAATATCCTTGAAGGGAAGTGGGACACATGGGACCCCAACGGCGGACGATGGACCCTCCCGCCGTTCTTCCCGCTGCTCATCGCCCTCTTTCACCTGCTCATCCCCGATATCGAGACCGCCGGACGCGCCGCGAGCATGTTCTCCGGCGTGCTGACATGCTTCACGATATTCCTCATCGCGCGAAAGCTCTACGGCGACAAGGCGTCGCTCATCGCGGCGTTCCTTTGCGCGGTGACGCCCATCCTCACCGATTATTCGTTGCTCGTGCTTACGGAGATGACGTTCGCATTCCTCTTCGGCCTTGCCCTGCTGTTCTCGTACCATACGCTGGATGAGCGAAGCCGATGGTATTACCCGTTCCTGACCGGGGTCGTATGCGCGTTGATGTACCAGACCAAGGCGTACGGGCTGACTTTCATCCTGTTCGCGCTGCTCGTAATCGCAATCGGAAACCGTTACAAATTCAAGCTCGGCGGGAAATTCCTGTGGCGCTCAATGGCCCTGACCCTCGCCGGATGGCTCGTGCTGGTCATCCCGTACTGGATATTCCTCTACGACTACCACGGAAAATTCGTGCTCGACGGCAAGGCGGTTGGACAACTGAGCCGCATGTTCGCGCACGATATCCCGGATGAGCGCATCGACCCGCGCTACGAGGGCACACTCATCGAGCTCGATGACGGGACACTCGATTACGAGGTGCTTCACGAGCAATTCATCAAGCCGCCGAAGCCGCTCGATTTCTCGAAGTGGTTTGTGCACAAATACATCAAGAAGCTGATACAGATATTCTGGGATTTCCCCGCCGCGTTCACCTACCCCAACGACATACCGTTATTGAATATCCTGACGATAATCCTCATCGGGCTCGGGCTATTCACGATGCCGCTCAACGCGCGGCACAACTTCGCGTCGATATTCCTGCTGCTCTGGATGCTGCCTTATTTCACTGTGCTGCCGATGGTGTTCATTGAGGTGCGTTACTACATCCCGCTCATCGCGGTGCTGAATATATTCGCGGCGCTCGGCGCGCTGAGGATGTCCGAATGGCTGCGGTCATGCTTCCCCATGTTCCACCGCAGCTCGTTCTACCGCAAGCATGCGCTTGGGATCATCCTTGTGGTGATATTCATATTTTTCCTGCCGAAGAATACCCTCAAGGCGACCCATGCCGCCGACCCCGATATTTTTTACAACGAATACAAAATCGCCGCCGAATGGATAAAGGACAACTACGACCCCGTGCCGGAGCCGATAATCGAGTACACGCACTCGGTCAGCTACTACGCGGGGGTGCGGTCGCTTCAGCTTCCGAATACCGACCTGGAAAACCTCGTACGGTTCGCCCGCGAGCGCGGAGCACGGCTTGTGGTGATCGACGATAAATTCACGATGCGGCGGAGGAAACGTCCCGGGCTGGAGATGCTCTTCGACCCGGAGAGATACATGAAGATGCTTCCCGGCTACGGGGTGAAGCTCGTTTACATAGATGATAAATACTGGGAGCACCGTATATTCATATACGAAGTACAGTCTTCGTAGGAACAGGACCGGGCAATGAAAGATGACGATGTAAAGGATTATCCCCTCTGGCTGAAGATAATCGCCCTCGCGTGGATGATTGTAGCGTATCTCGCATATTACCATTACAACCCGTTCGGGTAATCCCGGTGGCCGCTTTGAGCGTAATCGCATTCATAGCATCGGTATTCTGCATACACGCGACCGGACGCGCGGCGCGAAAGTTGCTGCGCATCGATGACGATGGCGATCCGCTCCATTCGTTCCTCGTTTCGTGTGCCCTCGGGATGATGCTTCTCAGCGGGTTGGCGTTCCTGCTGCTCGCGACGGGAATCGGCTATCGTGTTGTATTCGCAGTAATCGTTTACGCGGGCGGCATCTACGGTTTCATCACCGCGCGCGGGCCGTTCTTCTCGGCATTCAAGGAAATCGGCAAGACCGCGTTCGCGACCGGAAGGCCGCTAAGGCGGTTATTCGCATACTTGATAATCTTTTTCCTGCTGCTCACGTTCTACATCACCCTCGCACCGACGACGGCATGGGATGCCCTTACCTACCACTATCCCCTGCCCGCGCGATGGCTCGAAGCGCACTCGTTCGTGAATATCCCCGAAATAATCTACTCGGATTTCCCGTCATCGGCGGAGCTGATATTTATCTATGGTTTCGCCGCATATTCGGACACCGTAGCGAATCAACTTACCTGGTTCGCCGGATTCCTCTGCGTGCTATACCTGTTTTATCTTGGGCGAAAGCATCTCAGTGTCGAAGCCGGGCTCGGGGCGGCAATCATTTTCCTCAGCTACCCGGTGGTCTACATCGAAGGCTTGCAGGGCGGGTATATCGACCTCGTCCAGACGTTCTATATCTTCGCCATGCTTGACGCATTATATGAATGGTCGGAATCCGGGAGATGGCTGAATATCGTGCTCGCGGGGTTGTTCAGCGGATTCCTGATGTGCATCAAGCATTCGGGAGTGCTGACATTCGCATTCGCCCTTATATACCTCATCTACGCCGGCTACAAAAAGCTCACCAAATTCTCGACGATTGCCGGCGCGATACTGATACTCATCGCGCTGACGTGGATACTTCCTCTCGGATGGTATATCAAAAGCCAAATCTATACAGGCAACCCGTTATACCCGTTCCTCTATTACAAATTCGGCGGCGTATTGTCTTCGGCGCCGGATATCATGTACTGGGCGAATCCGACCATGAAGGCTGGATTCATACTCACGGTGCTCTATCCGATTTTCGCGACGTTCGATGTCCCCATGGTCCAGCTCGCGTTTAGACTACTTCCCCCGAGCATCATCGTGTTGATACCGTTCCTGTTCATTCGATTCAGGCATACCGGTTTCAGGGATTTCCTTCTCGGCTATGTCATCTACTTCATCGTTCTGATATCGATCGTCGAACCGAGCGAGCCGCGCTACAACCTCGCCGCATGGGCGCTTTTAGCCATACTCTCACTCGATGCCGCCTTCCATTTTTCGGCGCGCGCGAAATGGCTCGGGAGAATCATCATCCCCATCGCGATAATCATCCCCCTTGCAGTAGGCTCGGTCGTACTTTCGGCGCGTTATGTCAACTACAGGCACAAGGCTATATGGACAGCACAGCCGAGGGATGAATATTACCTCGGCGGTGGGAAACACGTTCCCCTCGACTGCTACCCGATGATGCACTACCTCAATGGCATCGATGATGACGGCGCGAAGATCCTGCTCGCCGAACCGAGGGTGTTCGTTCTCGATGACGGTGTGAATTACACCATCGCATATCCGTTCCAGACGGATAATCTCTGGGACTGGAATAAAATCAGCTATAAAGAGCTGCCGGGATTGCTCGATGAATACGGCTTCACTTACATCGCCGTCACATACGGCCCGAACTACCGTGGTCTGTGCGAAGCGTGGTTCATCATGAATCTCCGAACCGAAGTCGACCCCGGCGCGGATTATGCATCGCAGCCCGACGTCGAGCCAGGCATGGGCAACATGCATTACATGCGCCTCGCCGCATATTCCAATCCGCATCTCACATACGAGGAAAAACCCGGATGGGACCCGCGATTCCTCTACGACGGGAGGTTCAAGAGCATCGATGATTTGTTCGCATCGGAGGGGAATATCGATGTCAAGCTCGCCGCGTCTATAATATGGCTCGCCCGCGAGGGTTATATCGAGAGGGCATTCACCAGTCCATACGGGCTGGTCTACAGGATTGTCGAATAGATGTTGAATTAATGTTGAATTTAGCGACATTTTTCGGACTCCTCCTCTGCGCCGCGGCATTCTACGGCACCGGCAGGCGCGTGCTCGCATGGTGCCGACTCGACTTCGATGACCCGCTAGCCGACTGGGTATTGTCCACCACCGCCGGGCTGATAATCGTCTCGAACCTCGTGATGCTCGCCGGATTCATCGGCCTCCTCTATAAAACGACATTCTGGATAATCCTTCTCGCGCTGATACTGCTCAACATCGCGCCGATACTTAAATTCATCCGTCGCGCATTCTCGCGTGACGCATGGATGGGATGGACCGCATTCTCTTTATGGGAAAAACTCCTTCTCATCGTGATGGGCATCTATCTCGCCATTCGCCTGTTTAACACATTCGCGCCGCCGATAACCTGGGATGCCACCACGCATCACTATCTCGTCCCCTCGATGTACCTCAAGGCGCATCGCATCTACGACTTCCCCCACGTCATTTTCTCCTACTACCCGTCGCTCATCGAAATGCTCTACCTCTTCGGCATGGGACTCGTGAAAGACCTGCTGTCAAGCCATATCGGATGGATGTTCGGCCCGCTCGCCGCCGCCGCCATCTATGCGTTCGGCGCGAAGTTCTTCACGAAACGCGTCGGCCTGATAGCATCGGCGATATTCCTCAGCCTCGGCGGTATCGGGGTGCAGATGGACGGCGGCTATGTCGATCTCCCGCAGGCGCTGTTCAGCATCCTGTGCCTCTACAAGCTGCTCGAATGGCGCGAATCACGCCGCGCGCGCGACTTCATCCTCGCCGCCCTGCTCTTCTCGGCAAATCTCGCGACCAAGCATCTCGGCTATGCATTCCTCCCGCCGGTGCTTGTATACATCGCCATCGTCGTAATCAGGGAGCACAGGACGGGAATTCCATCGCTCGTGAAACATATTTTCGCGTTCGTTCTGCTTATGCTGATTCTCCCGCTCGCATGGTACATTCGCGCCTACATCCTCACCGGCAATCCGTTCTTCCCGTTTCCTGTATTCGGCTTCCCGACGCTGAGGTATCCCCCGCTCGAATTGTCGACATGGGTGAACCCGGGATTCAAGAAAAACATCGCGACGCTGATATCCTATCTCTGGTTTCTCACGACCGACATGGGTGTCGAAGGCGCGCTCGGGAAACGATTCACGCCGTATTTCCTCGCGATGCTGCCGTTCTTCTGGCTCGCGTTCAGGAAGGGCACATATGCTTCGAGCGTGCTCTTCTGGTTCTGCCTGTACTTCATGGGATTCGTCTTCTATTCCTCTCCCGTCAAGACGCGTTACATGCTTTTCTTCATGCCGTTCATGTCGCTTCTCGCGGCGGATATTTTGAACAAACTCCTCCTGCTCCCCGGGAAGAGCTTTTCGTTCCGCAAACAACTGAACGAACGGTTCGAGTGGCGGATGCTCGTTTCGTTCATCACGATAATCCTGATTTTCATCCCGCTGCTTACGACGGTCTTTCAGACGACATCATTCATCCGCGAGCATACATTCAAGGTCATCGTCGGCATGTGGAAGCCGGTTGATTACCGCCTGCGCGAATCCCCGCGCAACTGGAGCGCCATCGAGTGGATGAATGAAAATCTTCCCGAAGATTCGCTCATCCTCGCGGTGGAAGCGCGGATGTACGGCCTCGACCGGGACTGGATAACCTGGCTGGGCCTCGAAGACGAGCCGATTCCGCAAACCCCCGCCGACAACGTTCGCCTGTGGAAAAAATACGGATTCACGCACCTGTGGATCGGCGATGATGCCACCACGAAAACGCTGATGTATTACAACATCCTCAACCTGCCCGGCGATGAAGACGAAGTGGTCTTCCATCTCCAGGATTTGTGGTACGACTTCTTCGGGCGGCGATTCTCCAACAGCGTCGTGAATGAGCATCTGAAGAAATACTGGATGCCGCGCGAACTGGCATACAATGGGTATGAATTATACGAGAACGGCGAGCGCGTGACCGACCTCTCGGGCAATCCGCTCTACAAGGCGCGGCGAAGCGATATCCTTAACGACCCGCTCAAAATGGCGCAGATAAATTTCGTGGATTCCATACGCGAGCTCGTTCGTACCGGCGGCCTGCACATCGTCTATCCCCCGCCCGACTGGCCGAAGAAGGAAGAGCTGACATTCGTACTGAAGACCGATTATGAGACATACAGGCTGGAGCATGAAGAAGTCAGGGCGGTTGGGGATTAGCGGGGCAATCGATACTCCGGCACATCAACAAGATACAGTTTCCCCAAGGGTGATTCTATAAACGATTTCGCTTTCAACCCCGCCAGACTTAATCCCCTGAACGTTCTGCTTTCGCTCGACCCGGAAATATCACCCGACGCGTCAATTAAATAGTTCATTTCTTTAAGGGCTTCATCGGATACCCAGAGTGCCCCGAATTCATCAAGCCCTTTTAGCAGCATGTCGAGTCTCTTACCCCTGAGTTTGTCAGTCATCTCCGCGTATGCCTGTCTTCTGAAAAGTACCAGGTATTGCGTCCTGGCAAAGCCGGTTATCGAAGATTCAAGTATAGCAGGAGCATAGCCACTCGATTCATCTAAAACCATTTCGGCTTCGACAAGATATGGGTTCGTTTCCTCCCGCCACCATCGCGCAGGACCCACGATAATGTTATAAGACCAGAGACCGATAACCATAAGGACAAGCGCATACTTTATAAATCTCCTGCCCGTCGATTTAGTATAAGTCCCGATTATGACAATCATCATCCACCAGAAAACCGCAACAGCGAACAACCTGTAGTGAGCGTGAAACATAACATATATGGAACTGTATGCCGCGAGAAAAAGCCATGAAACGAACAGCCCTGGCAGAACTCGACGAGATGAATTACTGGTTTCTGTCTGTCTGTCTGTCTGTCTGTCTGTCTGTCTGTCTATGCTTCGAATGTAGAGCCAATCCGATGATAAACAGGGCTATTCCGGAAATGGCCATTATGAATCCCGCTGTTTCAAGATAATTCAATACTCCGGAATTCTGATGGGTTGAAATGCGCTCAAACAAGCCTGGATGAAAAACCGTATCAAATATTCCTGTGAATAAAACCTTCGCGTTGCCAATCAGCGTCGCTTGAAGAATGACTAAATAGTTGAAAGGTCCGAAAAACCTTGGCTCCGCACCGTAGGATGATGTTAGCCATGTGAATAAATCAAGTATTCCCTTTATCCAGTAAATTTGATAGGCCCCGAATCCCCAAGCCATGATAATCAATAGCCCTAAACCGCCGATAAAACTCAACGCTCGCTTTATTCCTCCCCCACTCCGCCAAAGAATAAAAACAAGAGCCGGTATTGCGAAAGCGGCAAGAACATGAAATGCCATCGCCAGCCCAAGCGCTGCACCGGATACGAATAAACTGAAGGGTTCGGCCTGCTTCGATGATGCTCCCCCTCCGCCCATGCTGATAAACAGCGCGGTAAGCATCAATGCAACCGACGGGATATAGCACATCCACTGAGTCGAGAAGTATGACCATGCTCCAAGCCCGGCAAGAGCCGCCGCGCAAAGAAGTGATTCAAGCACGCTAAGGCCTGAAATCCTTCCCCACCTGAATGTAGCCCAAATTCCCAGGCCACCGAATATCGAAATCATCAGTGAACCGGTTCTCAGAACACCCGCCGGATCACCCATAATCTCCCTGGACGACCACAACCCTTTCCAGAGCATGGGAAACAGCGGATGATAAGGGGAGACGATATCGACCATCTGCGCGTATGCAAGCAAACTCATGTAGCTTACGGAATCAATAAAATATTGACGATTGGGAATCAAAGCCCAGGACATGCCAAGAATAAAAACGCCGATAGCTATGAAGCTTTCTTTCCCTTTCGAATGCATGTGTTCACAAA
>CAZSPL010000166.1:0-9170 GCA_964608735.1 uncultured Planctomycetota bacterium
GCATACGGCTTCGCGCACTTCGACATCCTCATCGCTCAGCAGGGGTATCATCGCGTCGACCGCCTGTTCGGCAGCGGCCTGTCCGAGGGCGTTGACTGCGGCGATGCGTATGCGGGATTCGTTGTAGGTGAGATTTTCAATCAAAGCATCGATGACGCCGGGCTGGCCGGTTACGGGCGCGATGGCGATGGCGGCGGCGAAACGCGCTTCCTCGTTGGTGCCGCGCAATGCTTTAAGAAGCACCGGCGCGGCTTCCTCGGGAAACGGGCCGACGAATCCGAGAGCCGATGCGGCGGCGACCTGGATCAGCGGTTCGGGGTCGTCGAGCATCGCCCTGAGCGCGTCGGCGGCGCTTGATGCGGCCGGGCCGATGGCCCCGAGGCTGATTGCGGCGTACTGGCGTATATTGTTATCCGCGGATTGCGTAAGCTCGATCAGCGTGGGGACGGCATCCCTTGCCGCGGGGCCGATACTTCCGAGAGTGTAAACCGCGTTGTAGGCGATTTCATCGTCGGTGCTTTTGGTGAGTATGATGAGCGCGGGTACGGCTTGCCCGGCGGCGGGACCGATCGCCCTTATCGCCGCGATAATGGATCTTCTCATGGTCGGCGCTTCATCCTCGAGCATCACGACAAGCCTCGGGACCGCCTGGGCAGCGGCGGGGCCTATCTTGGTGATCGCATCGACGGCAAACGCGCGGACCATGCGGTCCTCATCGCTGAGCGATTTTGCCAGCGCGGGCGCGACACCCGAGAAATCGCCGAGGTCGCCGAGCGTTATGACGGCGGAGACGCGTATGGCCGGGTCGCTATCTTCCGTGAGGCCTATCAGTGTGGGCACGACCCTGGCGGCATGACGTCCCATCTTGAAAAGCGCGTTTGCGGCCTTGAGGCGGACATGCGCCTCGCGGTCGTCGAGAAGTTCGAGAAGTTTCGGCGCGGCATCGGTCGCGGCGGGCCCGAAACCGGCGATCGCTTCGGCGGCATCGGCGCGCACGCCTGCGTCATCGCTGTCGAGAAGAAGCATGAGCGACGGGATGACATCGTCGGCTTCGGCCTGTACGGCGACAATCGCGGCGGTGGCGGCACCTCGAATGTCGGGATTGCGGTCGCCTATGGAGTGGGCGATAAGCGGGGCGGCACCGGATGCATCGGGGCCGATCTTCGCGAGGGCATCGATGATAGTGCGCACTCCCTCCGGCTCGGCTTTTTCGAGGGCGGAAGTGAGGGCGTCGACCACCCCGGGCTGCGCGCCAACATCGCCGAGTACGGCTATCGCGCGGTAATAGACATCGCGGTCGTCCTGTTTGAGCGCGGCGAGAAGTGTGGGCGCGACCATGGCGGCGTTTTCGCCTATCTTGTTCAGTGCGCTCGCGGCGGCGACGCGCATCGGCCATTCGGCATCGGCGAGCAATGCGGTCAGCTTCGGCGAAGCGGATTCGGCATCGGCGCCGTATTCACCGAGCGCCCATGCGGCGGCGGTACGTATATCGATTGCCGAATCATCCAACAGGTTGACCATTTCCGGGACAACGCGCGCGGGGTCATAATCGATGGCGGCGACGGCGTGTATGGCGGCGATGCGCACATCGTTATCAGTATCAGCGAGCATCCCGACAAGTTTGTCGCCGGCGGCTGATGCGGCCCGGGGGTCGAACTTGCTTATGATGTACACCGCGTCGGCGCGGACCTTGGGGACATCGCTGTCCAGCGCAGGCATAAGAGCGGTGATGGAATCGGGGCCGATGTTCCTGAGCGTCGAGGCAAGCATCGTCAGCGATTGCGGGCTGTCGGTCGGAAGCAGGGCGATGAGCGGGGGGATCGCATCGCGCGCATCGGGGCCTATCGCGCCGAGGGCGAGGATGATACCGAGGGTGTAGTCGGGGGCTTTGTCGGAAAGGGCGTCGATGAGAAGCGGCACCGCATCGGCACCGTATGCTACGAGTTCATTGATGGTCGTGTAGAGATTCGTGTATTCAGGATCGTTCAGTTTGTCGATCAGCGACGCGATGGCAGCAGTGTCGGGGGTGGATGCGGCCTCGCCGGGAGGTTTCTTCTTGCAGGAGGGAATGAGGAGTATGCAGAGCGAGAGGAATATTACGAAGAGGAGTTTTTTTGACGGCATGTTCATCACCATATAGAAGACGATTGAGAGGGAAACCGGTTCAATGGAAATCCTACCACATGAAGGGGGATTGGTATAAGGGCGGCATGAAGACCACGGGTGAGCTTGATGAGGTTGACAGGGTCATGGTGGTTGGTCGGCGCTCGTCCGTGCCACACGGAAACAAAGTTACAGAATTTTGATATACTTCCGGCGAATGGATAGAACCGCGCACGGCTTTATGCGGAACCGGGTACGCCCGAAGGTGTATCTTGAAGACGGAGGAGGATTGATGGGCGCTCCGATGGAAGAAATAAAAGAATCGCCTGAAGATCCGGAGAAGATTCAACGGCTCAAGAAAGTCCGCAGGCGCCGGCGTTCCCCGGGCAGGGATGTGGTATATGAGCTTACCGATGTCATCAAGTGCTCTAAATGCAAGTCGACATTAACGGTGCACTATGACAGGGAGGGCTGGAAATTCCTTCGCTGCACATCAAAATATCGGAATGCCAGGGGGGGGTGTAAGGAACCCATTATCGGCTATACAGGAGCCCTGAACCTTGTTTACGCCTATACGAGGGCTTTCATCGGAGGCAAAGGAAATCGGCTTTCCCCGGCGGCTGTTGTAAGCAGGCTGGGGAAGCTTCACAAGGAGATTGGAGTAGTCGAAGAGCGCAGGCAGAAGTTTATCGACCTGCATGGCGAGGGGATTATGTCGCGAAAGGACCTGGCTCAGAGGTTGAAGCCTTATGATGACAAGTTAACCGATATCAATAGAGAGCTTTCCAGGCTCGAATGGGAAATTGCCAAAGGCATGAAGAGGAAGGATTTTGTCCACCATGCCAAGTGTTTTGAAGCGGCGGTAAAGACAAGTAACCCCGCTTTGATAAACTATTTTCTCAAAGCCTTCTGGCCATTCGGCATCCAGTCCCAGGAACTGAAGAAGTTTAAAGCCAACATTGAGTAACGGCTACTCAAGCTCGAAATGGGCTTTGCGCCAGCGGATGTCGTGGTCGTCGTAGCCCCAGTCCGCGGGGTATGACCATGCCATTATAAAATCGCATCCCAGGATATCCTGCAGCGCGACGGCATCGGGGTCCTGCACATTTTCGTCCATCGTGCTGACGATGATGGGCGTATTGAATGTCGCTCCGGCATCCTGAGTGAGCGTCGCATAAACATCGCCGCCGGTCTCATAAACGAACGCGACGATATCCGCGCCGAACTCGTGGTCCCACAGCAAATGGGCGTCGTGCAGGATGCCAATAGATTCCACTACGACGACAGGCTGCGTCCATTCGTCGAGATTTCCCGAGCTGTATGTGTAAAGCAGTTGCGACTGCTCGTCGAACATGTCGAACGCGAAGCACATGTGGATTCCGCCGGACGGGTCGACCTGTATGCACGGGTCGCGCACAATTCCGCCGTCGGCTTCGTAGACAAGGAGGTCCGGCGTCCAGGTTGAGTATTCGCCGTCGGCGGGCGATGTCGCGAGCAGGATCTGCGTTTTGTCATCGGATGAATATGCGAGCACCACATCGCCTGCGGAAGTTTCATCGCAGGAACGCACGTGCGAGATGCGCCCCGACTCGGTAACGGTGAACGGGCCGTATCCCGATGTGTCCCAGCTTCCGCCGCCCTGGTTCTCCAGCAGCTGGTTCGTCATGAGGCTTTGTTTGCATGTAATGCCGGGGCCGAGGTCGGAAAACGCGATGGTGTAGCCGAGTGAGTCGACAAATGTTTCGAGGTCTTCTTCTTTAGACCCCGCGGAGAACGCATACTCACTCTTGCCTTCCTCGACGCATCGCCCGGCATCGACCATGCATACGAGGCTGCCCGCGAAATTGAGTATGAAGTTCGAATCCCCCTCGGTATCCGGCGCAACCTTGATGGTGTCGGTTCTGGTGACGGCGCCGGGTCCGGAGCCGAGCGAGCCGAACATGTTGCCGCCGCCGCTCCATGATTGCCCGCCATCCGGTGACGAGACGGAGATATCGGCGGCGTGCCAGTAATCAAGTCGCGGGGCGACCCATACGATGCGGATGTCGCCATCGGCTTCCTGGCATAACGCGGGGCTGAATTCATCCCAGTATGGCTGGGTGCCCTCGCCCATCTGGTAGCATAGCGGGGAGAGGATGTCATCGAGTATGAATGTGCCGTCCTCATCGGGGACTATGATGATCTTATCCTGCGAAACTATCTCGACATCGACGGGGATAAGAAAATATGTCTTCAACTCACCGAGGTTGGGGTCATCGGCGATATCTTTCGCGGCGATGAGTATGTCATATTCGCCGGCGGTAGCGCCGAGTTCGTTGGTAATCGTCGCCGTAAACAATGCATGGTCGCCCTCGTTGGAAACGAACTGCGCGTTTTCGAATCCGCTGAACAAATCCGGCGCTTCGAGTGTGACGGATTCGACGGTGGCGGCTCCCTGCCAGTCATAGACCTGGATTTCGACGATGGACTGTCCGCCTTCGGGTGTGAGCCCGGAGCCCGCATCGGCGACGATGTTGTAGGCTTCGAGGGAGTTGGCGCTGATAGGCCAATCGCCGGGGACCTCATATGGCGGGCTCCCGGTTGGCATACGCCACGATGCGTCGACCGCGTAGCCGAATACGAACGGGCCGTCGGGCATGTCGACCTCGTACTGGCGGGTATCGGTTCCGCCCGCGATGAATACATGGCGCTCCTCGATGGAGAAATATCTTTTATAACCGTTGAGCGTGGCATCGGGAGTGAGCCCGGCGTAATTTCCCTGCTGGTATTCGAACATCGGCAGCGCGCCGGTGCCGGGGGCGAAGTCGACCGGGTTGAAGAGCGTGGTGTAGGCATCGGGATTCATCAACTGGCCGTCACCGAGGTTGCGGTCGCTCATCGCGAGTCCTGAAGCCGGGAGGATTTTCGAGCCGCGGAAGATGCATATGCCGCGAACATCGAAGCCGGTGTAAATCTGCTGGCCGAGGAACGGGTGCCGCAGTTTGACATCGACCAGCAATGTCCCGTTCCCGGAAGGGGTTATATTATCAATCGAGAGGCATGTCTGGCATGGCTCTTCCTCGAGGAACCGCCGTGCGTTTAGATGGAGCTGCGTCGCTCGCAGGGGGAGTGGTTCGACGGCTGTGTGCCCGGCGTCGACTTCGAAGAGCCAGTATCCCCACAGGTAGTGCGAGCCCGATGCGGCGGCCTGGATGTCCGTCGCCTGCGCGGGGATTTGCGGCTGGAGCGTCGAGCCGGAGGAGGAACATCCCGTGATAATGCAAACGAGGAGCAGAAGAATCGTCGGGATGATGGCGGGGAGGAATTTTCTCAGGTGAGTAACCAGGGAACGATGCATTTTTTCACATCCACTTTAGAGTACTGCGATGTATTTCTACAGAAGAAATATACATCATAACGGTCTTGTATAAAATGGTATGGCGGGAGGATCAGGGACACGGGCGAGCTTGATGAGGTTGGCAGGGTCATGGTGGTTGGGAGACGCTCGTCCGTGCCACACGGAGGGGAGGGGTATCGGATGAGATGGATTTAAGCGGTGTGAAATAGATGGAAAATGAAGGAGAGTTGCCGCAAAAAAATCACCCCGCCCTAAAACTTTAGGGTTGGGCGGGGTGTTCCGCCCATTCGGGGGGGTTGGCCCCGACGGGCTGTCTCCAGGCAAGGAAACCTACATGAAAATAGATACCATGTAAACCTCCCC
Organism: uncultured Planctomycetota bacterium; assembly: GCA_964608735.1. Classification (GTDB taxonomy): domain Bacteria; phylum JAJVIF01; class JAJVIF01; order JAPKYR01; family CAZSPL01; genus CAZSPL01. The sequence goes on from CAZSPL010000166.1 coordinate 5,804, forward strand.
GCGACAAGGGAAAGCGGTTAATACAATCAAATTACCGGGGACATTTGTTTAGCATGGGAAAAAGCCGTCGACCGGGGCTTCCCGGAGACCTTATAACCGGGCCGCAGGCACCGGGTCGATAAAACATCCTGGAACCGGGGCCGGGGATAAACGCGGGGCGAATCCGGCCGAAAATCAGCATGGGGCGGCTTGACAGTGGGAAGGTTGCCCCTTAATATCGATGTCCCGCCGCGCGGGATTATTCCGCGTTTGCGCATCCATGGTGTAAGCCGGGGGGATGCCTTGGTTTACGGGAAGGAGTATCACGATGAGCGTAGAATATGGAGACAGGAAATTTCTCGCCCAGCGGATGTACCGCCTCGGGGGGGAAGCGGCATTCGAGCTTCTCAATACGGCGAGGCTTCTCGAAAAAGATGGGCGCAAGCTGGTACATATGCAAATAGGGGAGCCCGATTTCGACACGCCGCGCAAGATAATCGACAAGGCCAAATGGGCGCTTGATAACCACGACACGCACTACACGCCGTCGCCGGGGAAGATAGAGATGCGCGAAGCGGTGGCCGAATATTACCGGCGGCATCGCGGCTATGACATAACATATGAAAATGTGTGCATCACGCCCGGGCTGAAGCCCGCGATATTCCTTTCGCTGCTCGCTGTAGTGGAAGAAGGGGATGAGGTCATCTACCCTGACCCGGGATACCCGACCTATGCGTCGGTTGTGAATTTTCTCGGCGCGAAGCCGGTGCCGATGCATCTGAAGGAGGAGAAGGGATTCCGGTTCGATGTCAATGAGTTGAAGGCGCTGGTGACCGACAAGACGCGCGGGATAATCCTCAACAGCCCGGAGAATCCCACCGGGGGAGTTCTCACGAAGGAAGACAACCAGGCGATAGCCGACTTGGCGAAGGAAAAGGATCTGTGGGTGTTCACCGATGAGATTTATTGCCAGCTCGTTTACGACGGGATGAAATATTCGTCGATACGCGATTTCAAGGGCATGGAAGACCGGGTGCTTCTCGCCGACGGGCATTCGAAGATATTCGCGATGACCGGCTGGCGTCTCGGGTATGTCGTGGCACCGAAGCATATCGCCAAGGGACTGGGCATGCTTATGACGAATTCGGCGAGCTGCGCGGGGAGTTTCATACAGACGGCGGGCATCACGGCGCTTCTCGAGGAGCACCCGGAGATCCCGATGATGAAGGAAGAATTCGAAGCGCGTCGCAACCTGATAGTCGACATGCTGAACGACATCCCCGGGGTCAAATGCCACAAGCCCGCGGGGGCGTTCTATGTGTTCCCGAATATCACGTCGTTCGGGAAACCGGCGACGGCGATCCAGGAATGGCTGTTGCAGGGGGCGTACAAGGCGGGCTTGACCGACCAGCCCATCGACGGTGTGGTGCTTCTCGCGGGTTCCGCGTTCGGGCCGTACGGCGAAGGCTATCTGCGGCTGAGTTACGCCAACAGCCGGGAGAATATAGAGAAGGCGATAACATTCATGAAAGCGGCGCTGAAGCGTCTCGATTAGCCGTTTTCGTCACGGCTACACCGCTTTTCGCGCGGTAAAATTTTTCGCCGGATCGCGATTCTTTATTGTATTTTATGAAAACTAAGGTATATCTATATATGGTAGAATGCGTGGCCGAGGCAGTACAGGATGAACCAAGCCACGTTTTTGCTTTCATTAGGGGTACGCCGTCGGGGACGGTTTGAAATTCTTTTAACGTTGAAGCATCATAAGTGGCGTTTTTTCGATAATATTCTGAGGGTTTCGCAAATATGAAGCTATCTATGAACCATGTTGACGATGTATGTTACCTGACGCTGGCCGGTGAGATAGACTCGCTCTCGGCGGGGCTTATCAAGGACAAGATCCAGAGCCAGGTGGAATCGCAGATATACAACATCGTGTTCGACATGACCCAGGTCAAGTTCATGGACAGCGCGGGGCTCGGGGTGCTCGTGAGCGGGTTGAAGCTGTGCACGAAGAACGGGGGCGACCTTGTGCTGGTGGGGCTTACGGAGAACGTCCGGGAGTTGTTCCGCATAACGCGGCTCGATACGGTTTTCAAGATGTTCCCCGACCGCCAGGCGGCCGCGGAGACATTCAATTCGAAGCTTCCCGATTAGGGGAAATAGTGTGTGTGGGGATGCCGGGCGCGCATATGCGCCTTTTTTCATAGCCTGAAACCGAAGACGCTTGCCTGGTAATTGGTGCACTTGCCATCGGCGCAGATCTCGTTGAGTTCCTCGCGCAGCAGGTCGCGATGCTTGAGAATGGTGGAATGTACGGTTTCCAAATCCTCTTCCTTGAACCTGAAATCGTTTCGCGTACCGAGTACGACGGCCTTGTCGTAGCGGGATAACGTGATTTTAAAATCGTCCCTCAGTGCCTGGAGCAGGCCGAAAAGGAAGAGCTGGCGGTGCTTGCTGGGGATGTCGGTAAGTTCGCTGATGCATCCGGGCGCGCTGAGGCGATAATAGTCTTCTTTTATAAATCCCTTGCCCTGCCGGGTCTCGACAAAATCGATAACCCCTGCTTTCTTGAGCACGCGGAAATGGTGATAGAGGTTGTTGGGCTTGATATCAATCAGGTCGGCGACCTGTTTCGGTGTGCGCGGGACTTTAAGGCACGCGGCGATGCGTATCCTGATGGGGTCGAACAGGGCCTTCAACTGGCCATCGGTCTCTTTGTCGGTTTGAACAGGTTCATTCATCGCTTGATCCTTTAAAATCGCTGTTTAATCTTCTTTACAGGCGGAAACAGAAGAAATTGACCTGGTAGTTGCATTCGCCTGCGGGGTCATTGAAAGTCTTGAGGTCAGCCATGAGTTTACCCGCACGGGCGAGCGCGGTCTGTTTAACCAATTCGAGCTTATCGTCCGGGATGGCGAAATCATCACGGGACCCGACCCCGGAGATGCATTCGAATTTACCAAGGGATTCGGAGAGGTCTTCCATGGCGGCTTGCATGAGGCTCTGGAAGAACGTCATTCGGCTTGGCAGGGGGACGGTGGCAACGGGGATGATAAAGTCGTCGCTTACGAGCTTGAAGAAGGTCTCCTTGATGAACCCCTTGCCCTTTGTCGTCTGCACCTGCTTGATGATACCGGCATTTTCGAGCACGCGGAAGTGGTAGTAGAGGTTGTTCGGGCGTACGTTGATGATGTTGGCAATCTGTTTCGGAGTACGCGGAGTCTTGAGGAGATGTGAGATTCGAATCCTGACGGGGTCATAAAGGGCCTTGAGTTGAGTGTCGGTAAGTTCGACTGGATTTCTTTTTTCGTTCATGAAAAAAACCGTCCGCGATTTGTTTCCTGAAGTAGGGCTGGATGATACGTTTAATGCATGAAAATGTCAA